>JBJXEZ010000050.1:0-10009 GCA_046153695.1 Saprospiraceae bacterium | reverse complement strand
TGACAAAACACGGCGGGGCACCTCACTCTACCAGCACCACCCGCGCCGTTGCCACCCCACTCGACGAGCGTACGCTCAGGGTGTAAACCCCCGCCGCAGCGCCCGCTTTGCGCAGAATGACCACAAGAACCTGCTCTCGAACAACTGCGAAACTGGAGCGCCGAAGGTTGGCTCGCCACCGTGCCGGAGCCAGTGAAGGTCGTTCGCCTTCCGCTCGGCCAACGCAAAATGCTTCATGCCGGAATGCCCAATGCCGCTGAATATGCCTGGAGCACGGGCGATTCCGAGCCGACTATTTTGGTGGAAAAAGCCGGGACGTACACCGTGACCGTCACAGCCGCCACGGGCTGCCAAATGGTGAACGAAACGCTGGTGCGGTACGACACAATGGGCCAATCGCTTGATACCGACGTGCCCGGGTTTTTCGTCATGCTCAACCCCTCCGCCACCCACTTCGACATAACCTGCCCCGAATGCCCCGACGCGGCACCGCTCCGCGCCAGCCTGTACAATGCCCAGGGCCAACTCGTGCGCACGGGGCGGCAAGCGGCTGGCTTGCCTTTCCGCATCACCGTCGGGGATTTGCCTGCTGGTTTTTATGCGCTGCAGTTGTGGTCGGGCGAGCGGTATGTGGGGGGGGAAGAAGGTGGTGGTGGCAAAAAGGTGAGTTTGGAGGCTCACTTAAACTGAATAGCACGCACCGGCGACAACCGTGACACCACATACGACGGCAACAGCAAAAACACCAGCGTGATAGCCAGCGTGCCGAGGTTGATCACCAGCAAGGGCAACCAGTTTAGGTGCACCGGCGCATAGGCGAGGTAGTAGTCGGCCTCGTTGAGGGTGATGAACTTGTATCGATCTTGCAGGTAGCAAAAACCTACACCGAGCAAGTTGCCCCAAAACATACCTGACAAAGTGATGACCGCCGCATGGTACAAAAAAACCTGACGGATGCGCCCGGTTGTTTCACCGAGGGCTTTGAGTATGCCGATCATGGTAGTACGTTCCAGTACCAGCACTAACAGAGCCGTAATCATATTCACGATAGCCACTGCCAGCATAAGCACCAGGATGACCACCTCGTTGTAGTCTTGCAATTGCAGCCATTCAAAAATGGCGGGAAATTTTTCGCGAATACTCACGCAGAGCAATTCGGGTGGCAGCACATCATCGTAAATATATTCGGTGAGCGGCTCCAAATCGCGAATATCATCGAGCCAGACCTCGAAACCAGCCACTTGATTGGGGGGCCAACCCAACAAGTCCTGCACCATTCGGATATCGCAGAGTGCGAATTTGCGGTCGTATTCTTCCAGCCCTGTTTTGTAAATGCCGCTGACGCGGAACATGCGGCGGAGTTGGTCGTTGCCTTTCACAAAATGCACCACGAACTTGTCGCCAGTGCCCACTTGCAGGCGGTCGGCTGTTTGGCGGCTCAGGATGATGTCGCGCGAGGGAGCCGTATCGTTGAATGCGATGGGCTGGCCTTCGAGCAGGTAAGGCTGGAGATTGGACCAATCGAAATCCGTTCCGATACCTTTGAGCAGGATGCCCTCCATGGCGGTTTTTGTCCGAATAATACCGGGCTTGTGCGCAAAGGCCTGAATATGCCGGACACCGCCGTGCGTGCGCTTGGTCGTTTCACGGCCTGTTCCTAAACCAAGGACGGTTTCGGGCGCAGGGTACTCCACGCCGCGCACGGTATCTAGCGATGGGTAAAATACCTGATCGCGATCAATGGGCACCGGTTCGAAGGAAAGCGACAGTGCCGTATCTGAAATGTGGATGTGCCCCCAAAATTCAAAAATCTTGCGGCTGATCTCGCTTTTGAACCCCGAAATGAATGCTGTGGTAGTCACCATTACGGCCACGCTGAGCGCTACCGCTGCCGTAGCAATGCGGATGATGAACCGGGAAAAATTTTTTTTCCCGGAAAAGGCGATGCGTCGGGCGATGAAAAAGGGGAGGTTCATGTGATCGGCAAAGATACACGCCGAACCGAAAATCGGGAACTTTGAAAATCGGACACGTGTACTTGTAAACCAAAATCTAATTTTGCGCCCATGATGGACTTTATCTCCGAACTCCGCTGGCGCGGACTCATACACGACCTCACGCCCGGCGTGGAGGAACACCTCAAGACAGGAGCCGTGCGCGGCTACATCGGGTTCGACCCGACGGCCCCCTCGCTCACGATCGGCAACTATGTGCAAATCATGCTGCTTACATTCCTCCAACGGGCTGGCCACCAGCCTGTCGCGCTAATGGGCGGGGCTACCGGCCGTATCGGCGACCCCAGCGGCAAGGACAAAGAGCGCGACCTGAAAAGCACAACGGAACTGGACGAAAACACAGCCCGGCAGATCGAACAGTGCAAACGCTTGCTCAACTTCGACCCGGCTACGCCCAACCATGCTTTGTTGGTGAACAACTACGATTTTTACAAAGACATGAACGTGCTGGACTTCCTGCGCGACGTGGGTAAATACCTCACGGTCAACTATATGATGTCGAAAGAAAGTGTCCGACGGCGTATCGAGGCTGAGTCGGGTATTTCGTTTACGGAGTTCAGTTACCAGCTCCTGCAGGGCTACGATTTTGTGCTGCTGCACCGCGAACACGGTATCACCTTGCAGATGGGTGGCTCAGACCAGTTTGGCAACATCACGTCCGGCGTGGAACTGGCGCGAAAAATTGACGAGGCAAAAGTGTACGCAGTTACTACTCCGCTGCTGACTAAATCGGATGGTACAAAATTCGGAAAAAGCGAGTCCGGCAACATCTGGCTCGACCCCAACATGACCAGTCCGTACCGTTTTTACCAATTCTGGCTAAACGCTGACGACCGGGATGTGCCAAAATTCTTGCGCTATTTCTCCTTAAGAAACCGGGAAGAAATCGAAGCGTTGGAAGCCGTTGGCGATGTGCAGCGCACTAAGCGCGTATTTGCGGAAGAAATCACAACGCGCATTCACGGTGCGAAGGAGTTTGCTGCAGTGCAGGCAGTGTCAGCCTTGCTTTTCGACCCCAAAGCCGGGCCGGAGACCCTGCACAGCCTTGACATTCGTACCCTTGATCAAGTAGCAGAAGAAATTCCATCCCCCAAGGTGGCTCCCGCTATCCTGCAAAACCGGTGCAATATCCTCGATTTTCTCAGTGAGCACACCGATATATTGCCCAGCCGCAGCGAGGCAAAAAAGGCAATTCAGAACAACGCCGTCTCGATTAACAAAGAGAAAATCACCGCTTTGGATGTAGTAATTGCCACTGAACACCTGCTGCACGGCAAGTACATCATGGTGGAAAACGGGAAGAAGAACAAGTATTTGGTCCGTGTTGAGTTTTGAGTTTGCGGCACATCATTCGGCACGATTGCGGATCAGTCGGAACGACCAGTAGAGCATGTTCAGGAAAACGCCCATGAGGATGGTCATGCCCCAGGTGGTGGGATGCGCCAGTGGGTTGATGATTCTGTCGCCGACATCGTACATCAGTTCGTGCGGTTCAGTGATGATGTCCCAACTGTTCCAGCGGAGGTACCTGCCGATGTACACCCCGAACCCGGCGAGGAACAACAACCCGACCGAGATGACAGTAACCCATGTCTTACCCAGGGACTTGCCTGCGATTTTTTCGATGTCCCACAGGCTTAGAAAACCGTACAGTAGGCCGGTCCAGGCAAACGATAGAATCAGCATCAGGTCGAACCAGATGGGCATGGCCGTTTTGAGGCGCAGGTGAAACAAATCGGTCAGGATGTACGGTGCATTGGGGAAAAACAGCAGCCACGCACCCAGCAGCAGGAACACAGTCAACTTGTTTTGTTGCAATCCCGGCCTCAAAATGGCTACGCTGGTGAACGCCCAAGGCAGGAATGCCAAAAACAGGTTCCAGATCAGAAACAGGAAGTACCCGGTTTCGGAGTAGAAGTAGCGGAAAATTGAAAGCCCGAAACAGCAAAGGGTCAAAGTGCCCACGAGGAGCGTTTCGTGCAGGCGGTTGTGTTTTTTAAGTAGGGTGAGGAGCATATTTCGATGATTTGGCCCAAAAGTACAGGTTCGGCACATCAAACCGAAGCCTCTGCATCGCGATTCGTTTTCCCTCTCCGCATCTTGTTTAATATCGAAATCCCTTTCTCCCGCACCGCTTCGTTACGCACGTACCGGCTATCAGCACCCAACGTCGGCGAAACGATGAAGTGCCACAGGATGGCATGTGTCCACGATTTGGTTGATTCCATGCCGTCATAAAACTCCCGCGTCATTTTGTAGTACTTCGGCAAATACCGCCCTGGAATGTTCATAATATCGTGGTGCTCATTGTGATAGCCGACGTAAAAGCACACGTGGTTGAGGATGCCGTAGTAGGAGTTGGTTTCCTGCCCTTCCTTGAAAATGAAATGCTCATGGATGAAGTGCCCGGCCGTCGGGTGAAAACTGTAACCCCAAAACGTGGAAATCATCAGGTAGGCGAACGCGACAGGGCCGAAAAAGTAAAAAATCAGCACATCAACCAAGACGATATAGGCAATATTGAACCATTCCCATCGGCCGGGTTTGACCAAAAAACCACGCACCATCGTGATGAAAAAAACGTAAAAAAACAGCCAGATAAACTTCAGGAACCGATTCTTGCCAATCCATTTCGCTTCGAAGTGCGAGGGAAAATCGTTGTCTATATTTTCGATGCCGAGGTGGGAATGGTGTAACAAGTGGTGCCGCCGAAACTGAATGGCCGACGGCACCCCGATAGCCGTGTTGGCAAAAATTGCGATCAAATAATTCTGCACGGTGGTGCGGGCCATCAGGTTGTGCGCACACTCGTGTATGCCCATACCCGCCCAGTGGCTCAACGTACCCCCGACAAAGTAGGACAACAACAGGATTTGCCACCAATATTCCGAAAAACTGGTGCAGTACCTGCCCACCAGGTAACAACAACCCAATTGGGCAAAAACGATGAAAGCAACCACGGCAGGCGCCCACGGATCGTAGCCCATGAGCTGCTTCACTTCCGGGTGCGCTTCGAGTACTTTCGCCCCTCGTATGAAGTGGATATCGGGTGTATCAATAACATCGTATGGCGTATTTACGCCTTTGATTGGTTCGTCGTAAAGCGGTTTTGGTACTTCCATGTTGATTTGTTTTAAGCGATGTGCCCGGATGGTACGTGTTTTAAAAAAGCAAAGTACCGGTACATTTTTTAATATCGCAGCCAATTGTCGAAATAAACTTCAGGAGGTCAACGGTTTGATTGAAACAAAGGTGGTTCAGCCGTTCACCGTACCACCGTCACATTTCCCCGAAAAACCTCCGTGGCAGCCGAGCGAATTTGTCCATTGGCGGATGGGGAAGGCACATCGGGGTGCGTGAAGCAGTAGTAAAGTCCGATACGAGTCTCGGGCATACTTGAAGGTTCCGGAACATGTTGGGCCAGCGGACTAAGCGCCCTTCTCGCACCGTGCCCAAGGGAAAAACGACAGCCCAACATGTACAAAGTATTTCGAGTACATTCCTGATGGTTGTCGCTGGAAAAAAGGGAAAAAAATGTTCTATTTTTTCAGCCATGCATGCCGACATCTTTGCTTCGTTTCGGGGCTAAAAATTTTATCTCGGCAATAAGTTCGCTGCTTCGAAGCGTATTCAAATATTTGAAAGGACACATGCTATCAGGGGAAAACTATATCGTTCCCTAAGCGCCAATCTTATTTTCTATGAAAAACATAATTACAATTCCCGCCCTTTTTCTGGCCACCCTTTCCGTTTCCTTCGGTCAATCCGTTACATTTGATTCGACATTTGGGGTAAACGGCATCGCGTACATCGGCTTGAACAATAATAACGCAAACGCTTACGGAGATGATTTTGTCCTGCAACCGGACGGCAAAATCCTGATTGCTGGCCGATCCACCGGAAGTATCTACGCCATACAGCGCTACTACCCGGATGGTAGTCGAGATACTGCTTTCAATATTATACAGCCAGGATATTTAACAGGTTACGGTTTAGGCCTGCAACCGGACGGGAAAATTGTATTTTACTCAGACAAAGGGCTATACCGCTATTACCCTTCCGGTGCTGCGGATAGCACCTTCGGTACGAATGGTACCGTGCATATGAAGCCCATCTCATCGAACAATGCTTTGCAAGTACTGGCCGACGGAAAAATAGCGGTTGGCGCTGGTTTTGATGCTTTTTATGCCGCCCGGATACATCCCGACGGTACTGTGGATTCCACTTTCGGGACAAACGGGGAAGTGAAGTACGACCTATCCCCGACAGATGTAGACATTGCTTATACGCTGAATGCCTACCCCGACGGACGGTTGCTGTTGGGCGGCTTCACTAGCCTTGGAGGATGGAAACTGTCTCTGCTTCGACTTAATCCGGACGGTTCCGCGGATTCTACTTTCGGCATCAACGGCTGGGTAAGATACGGCCTAAAAGGCAGCTCCGAATGCTATGGAGTAGTTATTCAAGCGGATGAAAAAATCCTTTTAACCGGTTATACAGCAGTAACATTTACTGCTGGCCAAATCGAAGGCATTGTGGCCCGGCTGAATACGGACGGCAGCTTCGATCAGTCCTTTGGTAACGGGGGCGTGCGGTATTTCCCACAATTCTTGGAAGGTACCAGTATTGCTGTTGCGCCAGACAATAAGATTGTGGTGATCGGACACACCTATTCCTTCCCAAAAGATACACTGCATGTTGTCCGACTCCTGGAAAACGGCCAGAATGATCCAGGTTTTGGGAAAGATGGCGTGTACGTATGTCCTGTTACGTCGCACTTCTTCCGGACAGTACACCTTGATGCCAAAGAAAGAATCGTAGTTTCCGGTTTTAACCCTAGCAGCGCCTCTACCAATTCGGGCTTTCTGATGCGATTCAAAGTGAGAACTGCCAGTGTAAGCGCTCCGGAAGAACACGACAACATCGATCTAACCGCTTCCTACTACCCTAATCCCGTAGCGGATGTCGGACACCTGAAATTTCATCTTCCCAATCCAGGAGGGCTATCTCTAGGCCTCATGGACGTTTACGGCCGGATCATCCACCAATTTTTTAATAACCGGTATTTTGAAACAGGCGCGCAACAAATAACCCTGCGTCTTCCGGTTGAACTTCCTGCGGGACGATATACGCTTCAACTAATATACGGGAGAACGGCGCAGTATGTTCCGTTGATCAAATTGCCGTAGCGTGCATAGACCAGATCGTCAATCCAGTTTAGATCATCACAACCTTCTAATCTCCTACGAACTCAAACCGGTAAATCGAACGATTTTTTCAAGCTGTCTTTTTATGTGCCTTAGATCGGAGGTCTCTTATGATGTCAGGCCTGGAAAGTCTAAAGTCCTCCTCACCGCACCACCGTCACATCCCCCCGAAAAACCTCCGTCGCCCCGTCCACAAACTCGATCTCGGCAATATACACGAACACGGACGGCGGCGCTTTTTCACCGTTGATGCGGCCATCCCAACCCAGGGACGGGTCACTCGGTGCAAGGTCGCTTTGTTCCACAATGGCCCGTCCCCAACGGCTGAACACCCGGAATGAACGCACGCGCACCACGTCAGAGCCGCAATTGATTCGGAAAACGGCATCGTCGTCCAGCGACTCCGGTGCAAAAACATTGGGAAAATACACCCGTCGCGAACGATCTACCGTAACGACTCGATCGTCAGAAGCCCGGCAACCGTTGGAATCGAGCACCGTCACCTCATACCGGAACGACGAGAGGGGGCGGTACATGCAGGTGTCGCAAAGCAACTCTGGTAGTAGCGGCGCAGTCACGAGGGTGTGCTTGCGGCGGCTAGGGTCACTCAGCGCATCATCGCTCCACAGGCCGAGGGCCTCTCCGAGGTGAACGGTGATGTCGGACGGAAGCGTCAGTACTAAGTCATCCGGTTCGAGCATGGTAAAAACGGTGTCTTTTTCGCACCCGTCGGATGCCTGCACCGTGAGCAGGTGATCGCCAGGCGGCAGGTGCCTAAACTCGGTCGGTATCTGAAATGCCCCTCCGTTGAGGGCGAACACATATGGCGGTGCTCCGCCGGCCACGGCTCCGATATTCAGAATACCGTCTTCCTTACCGTAGCAAGTGACATGCTTTATACCCAATCCCACCTCGGCCGGATATTCCGGCTCGCCGACGCGCACGGAGGCGCTGCTGGAACAGCCCGTGACCGTGTTGGTGGCAACGAACGCATACACACCCGCCTGGTTGGCACTGGCTGTCGGGCTATTTGCCCCGGTCAGGATGTTGCCCGTGCTGTCAGCAACCCATTGGTACACATAATTTGCCGGAGGCAAAACCTCCATAATCAAGCGGGCAGTGCCGTCGGTGCAGCCTATTCCTACCACTGTATCGGTCATCAGCACGGGCCGGTGCGTGTCGTCAAGGATGTTGATGAAAATACTACCCGAACAGGGTGGATTGATGCTGCACGAGTTGGCAGCCTGCACACACAGGTTGCCGCTTTGAGTGCCGAGTGTGACTTGCACCACATTTCCGCCGGCGGCGGCAGATACCGTGGCGGGCACGGAATCGCCATTGATGAGCGTGCCCGGCGGGCCATCCCACACGTAAGCACCCGCGCCAAAAACGGGTGCTACAGCGTATGAAAATACGGCCCCGGGGCAGCCTTCGATTTTGCCTTGAATGTCCGCTTGTACGGTGCTTAGCGGGGGTTCGTACACGGCCTCTTTTGGTGAAACATCTACGGAAAAATCGCACTGATCACCCGCGTAGCCGTCAATAAGCAAGTAATAGTTATGCCCCGGTGTGAGCGGCACGGTTATCGAGACTGGCAGATTGCCACCGTTTTCTTCACCTTTGTTACAAGCAAGGGGCGGCTTGGTGCAATCATCGTACAAGGCAATCTGCACGCCATTCCCATCGGTGCAATCGGTAGGGTAAACGGTGAATGTGGCCTGTATCGCGCCAGCGATGAATCCGATCCACTGGGCATTTTCTACTGTGCCGCAGAAATCGGTGGCCGGCCCGGAAGGGTAACCCTGCGAGGAACCGGTGTAACCGTCGAAATTACATGAAATACAGACCTGCTCGCAAATGATGGCAGTAGCGGTGCCGTTGCAAGCGGGCGGTAGTTGGGCAAAAGCGGGGGCTGGGATGCAAGCGATGAGAAGATAGATTAAGCGGAACATGGATTCAAAATTCGTAAGATGAATGATAAATGATGAATTTTTTAGCGCGCGATGCTCAGTTTTACCACCTCGGCCTTGCCGCTGCGGGTGTTTTCCAACCGAGCGAAGTAAGGTCCTGTGGCGAGATTCGACACGTCGAAATGATAAAAATTGATTCCCGTTCGCACGTTTACCCGTTGGGCAGCCACCATTGCACCGCCGAGGCTGTGCAGGGAAAGCACGGCTTCGCCAGCGGACGGGCTTTGCAATGAAACCTGGGTGCGGTAGTTCGCCGGGTTCGGGAAAACCTGCATGGTCCGAGGGCTTGTGACCGGGTCGAACACATCGGTTACGATGTAGCACTCGGGCGGTACGGTAAAGGCACCGCTCACGATAGGCATTTTAGCGTAGCCCTCGAACATGGTCTGTTCCAAAACGTAGTTGCTGGCGCCCAACCAGTCCTGCAACAGCGTGGTGAACACTTGTCGGTAGTCGAACTGCTGACCCTGTAACTGGGTGCCGTTCACGAGGTTCGACAAGTTGACGTTTGTGCCGTGGATGCCTCCAGCAAGCGCCTTGCCAATGATAAACATGGGAGCCAACGTACCATGGTCGGTGCCGGCGGAGCCGTTTTCGCTGGCGCAACGCCCAAACTCCGAAAAGGTGCAAGAGACGACCTTGTCAGCCAGCCCCAGCCCGTCGAGATCGTCGTAAAACGTTTTCACCGACTCGGCGAGGTTGCGCAACAGGTCGGCATGGCGGCCCAGCACAACGGTTCCCTCTGGCGGAATCTGCGAACCGTGCGTGTCAAAACCGCCCATCGAACAGAGGTACATCTTGGTTTTGCAGCCACCCT
>JBJXEZ010000144.1:0-3434 GCA_046153695.1 Saprospiraceae bacterium | reverse complement strand
GTCATAACGGCCAGCGGCACCACCCTGCTCGGCGCGGACAACAAAGCAGGTGTGGCGGCAATCATGGATGCGGCCCATATCCTCCTCCACAACCCGGCGATCAAACACGGCAAAGTGCGCATTCTGTTCACCCCCGACGAGGAGATCGGCCGCGGTGTGACAAATGTAAACCTGAAAAAACTCGGCGCTCGGTTTGGTTACACGATTGACGGCGAAAATGCCGGCAGCCTCGAAAACGAGACATTCAGTGCAGACGGGGCCGTGGTCACCATCCACGGTGTATCGGCCCACCCCGGCTATGCCAAAGGTAAAATGGTGCATGCGATGAAAATAGCGGGAAAAATCCTGGCCAAGTTGCCCGAAAAACTCAGTCCGGAGCATACCGAAGGACGACAGGGGTTTATCCACCCCACTATGATAGAGGGCGGACTGGAAAAAACGACAATCAAATTTATCCTGCGTGATTTCACCGAAGGAGGCCTCAAACGCCATGCCCGCACGCTCCAAAAGGTAGTGGACGGGGTGTTAAAAAATTATCCAAATGCACGCGCCGAGGTCAAGGTGAGTGAACAATACCGCAACATGGGCAAGGTGCTGCGCCGCTACCCTCAAGTAGTGGGTTACGCCGAAGAAGCGTTGCGGCGGGTGGGGTTTTCCAGCCCTGAAGTCGGCGCGATCCGCGGCGGCACCGACGGTTCGCGGCTGTCGTTCATGGGCCTGCCTTGCCCCAATTTGTTCGCAGGCGAGCATGCATTTCACTCCAAGTACGAGTGGGTATCCGTGCAGGACATGGAAAAAGCCGCCGATACAATCGTTCACCTGGCGCAGGTTTGGGAAGAAAAAAGCGCTTGATTTTTTACAAATGCTGAAACGCCTGCACATTCGCAATTACGCCCTGATCGATCGGGTCGAAATAGATTTTTCGGAACGACTGACCATTATCACCGGCGAAACCGGGGCTGGCAAGTCCATCCTGTTGGGTGCGCTGGGCCTCGTCATGGGCGAACGTGCCGATACCAAAATTTTTTACAATGATGCCGAAAAATGCGTGGTTGAGGCTTGGTTCGATGTTGCCAAGTATGACCTGCGCAGTTTTTTTGAAGAAAACGAATTAGATTACGAGAACGAGGTCGTCATTCGCCGCGAGTTGTCGGCCTCTGGTAAAAGTCGTGCTTTTGTAAATGATACTCCCGCCAACAACCAGGTACTGCGCCGCCTGACCGAGGCACTCGTGGACCTGCACCAGCAGTTTGACGTACTGGACATCCACAATGTCAATTTCCAACTGCGCATGCTCGACGCACTGGCCGACAACAACACCCTGCTCACCGAGTACCAACGCGGTTACCGGCAGTATCAGGCCGATCGCAACCAGTTATCCGATCTGCTCGATCGGAGCGGCAACGCAGCCAAAGAAATGGATTTCCTCCGTTTTCAATACGACGAGATTCGACAGGCTAACCTCGCGGATGGAGAACAGGAGCACCTCGAAAACGAACTGGCCCGCCTCTCCAATGCCGAGGACATCAAGCGCACTTATGGCGCTGCTACCAACTATCTCGCTGAGTCTGAGCAAAATGTGATCAGCCAATTGCAGGAGATAGCCCGTACTATGAACGCCACCCGCAAGGTGTCCGGTGAATTAAGCGGCCTGAGTGACCGTTTGGACACGCTTGTCGTTGACCTCCAGGACATTGCCAAAGACTGCGCTCGCATCAGTGAAAGTACAGAGCACGACCCGGCACGTATCGCCGAAGCGCAAGAACGACTGAACGCTATTTACAAATTACAAAAGAAACACGGAACTGGCACAGTAGCCGAGCTGCTGCAAATTCAGGACAACCTCGAGCGCCAACTTGGAGGTTTCACCGATTTGAGCGAACAGATTGGCCGGCTGGAGCGCTGCATCGCAGCCCAGGAACACCAATTGCGCGGTCAGGCCCGGCTCCTCGGCGAACGGCGGCGCATCGTTCCCAAGTCGTTTGAAGACAAAGTACATGTCCTGCTCTCGCAATTGTCCATGCCACACGCCCGACTTCGGGTGGACATTCAGGAGACAGAAGCCCTCACACCTACCGGCACTGACGATGTGCAGTTTCTTTTTGCTTCCAACGTTGGCAGCCGATACCTGCCCATCCGCGACGTGGCATCCGGTGGCGAGCTGTCCCGCCTTACCTTGTGTACAAAAAGCCTCGTGGCTGACGCGATCCCCCTGCCCACCCTCATTTTCGACGAAATAGACACTGGAATCAGCGGTGACGTGTCGCTCAAAATGGGCTTGATCCTGCGCGAATTAAGCGACCGGCACCAGGTTGTCAGCATCACCCATACCCCACAGATCGCTGCTCGTGCCGACAAGCATTACTTCGCTTACAAACAAGTGGAAAACAACCGAACCGTCACGCATCTGCGTGCGCTCAATCCCGACGAGCGCGTGCGTGCTCTAGGAGTTATGCTCAGCGGAAACCCGCCAAGTGAAGCGGCGTTGGCTACAGCACGGGAGCTGATAGCGCAATAGCACGGCGCGGTTTTGCCGCATAATTTGCTTCACTCCAGTTCCACATCTAACGAATCACCGGGAAACAAGCGCCTCTCCTCACCTTGGCGCAACGTATCCGAAGGGATAACCATGTACCCCTCCACACGGTGTACCAGCCAGCGGCCCGAGACACGATACAATACCAGCGTGTCCGGGATTTTTTCTTCCAGTTCGCCCTCAATCAGGTAGTGACAAACAGCAGAATCGCCCTGGATGTCGCATTTTAACTGGTACAATTCGGTGTTGGAAATATCAGCGGAATCGCCTTGTAGCAAAGCGTCCAGAAAATCAATGTACGAACGGGCCTGTTCTGTACTGTACAACCGGGCAGAGTCGAACTGGTTTCGGTCAATGTACGATTGCCACAGGCGAACTACCGCTTCTGGAGAATCAGCCCGTTCGCCCCAACAACAACACAGGCAGATGGCAAAAAGAGTGCAGCAGGGTGCGAAAAATCGCATAATGAAGGAGGTTAGTTTTAATGCCCAAAAGTAAGGAACGCGGACGAAATAAAGTACCCATTTTGGGGAACCGGTTTGTTTTCTGCCAAGGCACGAGGAGGGCGATTAGTGGTGCCTAAACAACCGACGAGCAACGAAGGCAGAAGACAAACAAGGCCGCCAAAATGGGTACTTTATTTCGTCCACGTTTCTAAGATGAATTCTTTGGAAATAATTTTTGGAAAAAGCCTTGGGCAATTGCGGATCGAGCGATTATCTTTGCCGCCGCTTTTAAAAACAGGGCGCATAACTCAGTTGGTTCAGAGTGGCTGCCTTACAAGCAGCAAGTCGGAGGTTCGAGTCCTTCTGTGCCCACAGGGCCTTCCAGAGATGGGAGGCTTTTTTGTTTTATGGCATTTACTTCCGCTTCGCCGTCACTTTCAGCGAAATGGGCA
>JBJXEZ010000138.1:0-4098 GCA_046153695.1 Saprospiraceae bacterium | reverse complement strand
ACCGGTCTCGAAAGGCGGGAAGTAAGAGCCTGTTTAAAATGTAGTCGCCGGGCTGCAAGCGGCAAATTTTGCTTCATTCTGCGTTAAAATTTTCGCCGTAGGCACCCGGCTACGGCTTCAAATTTTGCCTTGTCTGAAACAAAATCTGCTCGCTTTCGCCACGGCACTAAATTTTAAACACGCTCTTATTTTTCCCAAGTGCGGAACTTGGCTGTTTGGTCAAAAACGTGGTTGAGGATTGATTTTTCGAGATCGGTGAACGGCAGATTTCGGCGGGCCATAACGAGTTGTGCGGTTTCGCAGGCTTCGTCGAAACGGTACGTGCGGTAGCCTGCATCGGCGCTTCCCCAGGAGAAGTCGGGTACGAAGTTGCGCGGGTAACCCGCTCCGAACACATTGGCGAACACGCCCACAACGGTGCCCGTATTGAACATCGTGTTGATGCCGCATTTGGCGTGGTCGCCCATTACGAGGCCGCAAAACTGGAGGCCTGTCTTGGCAAAACGTTCTTCCTCGTAGTCCCAGAGTTTGACTTCGCTGTAGTTGTTTTTCAGGTTGGAGTTGTTGGTGTCGGCTCCGAGGTTGCACCACTCGCCCACGACTGCGTCGCCGAGGAACCCGTCGTGCGCCTTGTTTGAGTTGGCAAAAAGTACGGAACGGGCTATCTCACCGCCCACTTTGCAAGCCGGGCCAATGGTGGTGGGACCGTAGATGCGGGCACCCATTTTTACTGTAGCCCCGTCGCACACGGCTACCGGTCCGCGCAGTATGCTGCCTTCCATGACCTCGGCGTTTTTTCCGATGTAGATCGGGCCGTCGGTTGTGTTCAGGGTGCAGCATTCCATTTTTGCGCCGTTCTCTAAAAATATGTTCGCAGCAGAGCCAACGATTCGGTTAGACGGCGGCACACGCTGCGAAGAACGGTCTTTTGTCAGCAGGTCAAAATCGTCGCGAATGGCTTGGCCGTTGAGCAGGAACAGGTCCCACGGGCGCCGTATACGCGTTGCCGCCAGGCTTTCGTCGGCTTCTTTGCCCTGCAATTCGTGTACTTCTTCGTCCTCGATGAGCGCTTCGAACTGTGCCTCATCGAGGCGGGCGGCGATCAGTTCGCTGTTCAGGAGCAAGGCCTGGTTGAGTTCGATTTCCCGAATGCGCTGACAAAGAGCCTCGGTGGGCATGACACCGGCATTGACAACGAGGTTTTCGTTTTCAACCCGGATCGGGTATTTGTCATGCAGGTGCTCCTGCGTGATGTAGGATGCCGTGGCGTTCAGGCGGCGTTCCCATTTTTCGCGCAGCGTGAGAATACCGACCCGCAGTTCGCCCATAGGGCGTGTGGCCGTAAGCGGCAGCAGGTGGTTTCGGTCGTCGGAATCGAAAAGTATCAGGTTCAGCATTAGGCCGCAAAAGTAGGTATTGCCGCTCGGAATTTTTCCATCACAAAAGGGTGGATACCTGCCAGGCCAGTAACAAAGCCATGACGTAACCCATGTACCAGCGCAGGTCCAGCCAATCGGAGGTGCGTACGCCCATGCGTTTTTCCAGATACCAGATCAGGCCGATTTTTTCTACCCAAAACGCCAGGACTGCTGACCATGCCAACCCGGCCAGGCCCCACGCCTGCACGAATAATAAACCGAGGATAATCTTAATCGCCAGTTCGGCCAAGCCGACGGCCAATATGGCACGCGGTTGCCCCTTGGCCAGTACGATGGCGTTGGGTAGCAGCACCCGGCTGGCGGTGAGAAGGAGGTAAATATTGAACAACGGGGCAGCGGCGGCAAAGGCCGGGCTGAATACGATCGGAAACAATTTATTTGACAAAAAAAGCAGCACGATGGTGGACGGAAAAACGACGTGAAAAAGCCGGGTGCCCTGGTTTTTTAGTTCGGTCAGGCCAGTTATGGCGGGATTCGCCGCGATGTGAGCCGTCATGGCCGTGCCAAGCGCCGTGGCCAACGCCGTGGCCAGTGGGAACTCCCGCGACCCGTAGCGGAATAGCGCAAAAACCGATTCGTCCTGAAAATGCCAGCCAACCAGCCAGCTGTCGAACAGCAACACCAGGTTGCCTACCAACAAATTGGCTACCAGGGGAGCAGAAAACCAACCATACTGCCGAAGCAGGTCGGGCCGCCAATGGCAGGCACCTTGTTTGGCCATCAGGCCAACAGCCCACAAAAACCGAAGGGCACCCAGTCCGGCCAACGCTTGTAACCCGGCCTGCAGGCTCCAACCGCAAAAAACCGGCCCGGCCAGCGCTACCACATACAGGCCGAACGAGGCCCCCCCCCACCCGGCGAGCGCCAGCGGCTTTTCGCGGAGCAGGTACAGGTGTTCCACAGGCAGTGTAGCGAGGTTGAAAAACAGGTAAAGCACAAACCAGCCGAGGCCCGGCACCCCGCCGAAGCCAGTGAGCGCGGGCACGGCCCACTGCTGGCTAAACCAAATAGTCGCCGAAACAACCAACGCCGCGCCGCAAAAAAGCCCAAAAACGGAAAACAAGAACGCAGGCCGCTCTCGCTCGTCCAACCGGGCGTACACCGGGGCGATGCCCTGCAACAGGCCGTTAGCCCAAAAAAAAGCCGCCACGCTGCCGATGTACAACAGCGCCTCGTACGCGCCGATCTCGCCAAGGCTCAAGCCGCTCTTGGCCAGCAGGATGCTGGTAAGCACGACCGACCCCAGGCGCAGGAGCTGGTACAATTGCATGGAGCGGGTGAGGGTGAGCAGCACGGGGTGTTTTTTTAGTTCTGATAAACCCGTTCGCGCCATTCCTGCGGCGACAGGCCAAACTCCTGCCGGAACACACGACCAAAATAACTGGGATCGGTAAACCCCGTGTCGTAAGCCACGGCTGTTATAGTCAGGTTCGAGTCCTGGAGCATTTCTTTGGCCTTGCTCAGTCGGACGTGGCGGACGAACTTGGTGGCGGCAAGCCCCGTCAGCGCCGACAGTTTGCGGTGCAGTTGCGAGTGGCTCATGGCCATGGCGCGGCAGAGCTGCTCCACGTCGAAAGTGCTGTCGTTGAGGTGCGCGTCCACGATTTCGCGCACCTTGCGTACGAATCGGTCTTCCTCGCCGGGAATGGCGGGCAGGTCTCGGAGCACGATCGCGCCGTCGGCCAGCCCCGCAGCTGCGAGGTAGTGTTGCTGGAGGGTTTTCCGCATTTCGAGCAATTTCCGGATTCGTAAAAGCAGTTCATCCTTGTTGAATGGTTTGGCGAGATATACATCAGCACCATGTTCCAAGCCCTCCAGTTTGCTGTCCATATCGGCCTTGGCAGTGAGCATGACAATGGGGATATGGCTCGTTCGGGTATCGGTGCGCAAGGTACGGCAAACCTCGAAGCCATCCTTTCGGGGCATCATGACGTCGGTAACGAGCAGGTCGGGCACGGTTTCCGAGGCGATTTCGATGGCCTCCTGCCCGTCCTTGGCCACGGCGAGGCGGTATTCGCCCGCGAGGCAGGATGCCAGATAGGTTACCACGTCGGGGTTGTCCTCTGCCAGTAAAATGAGCGGGGCGTGGGTTGGAGCCGGTCGGTTAGCCATCGACAGCGAGCCGGCAGCCGTGGCTGTAGTTTCGGTTTGGTTTTCAAACGAAAACGCCGGGTAATCCGGCTCGCTCTCCAACCGTTGGCTGGTGGAAAGCGGCTCGGCAGCATGAATCGGCAGGGTTACGGTAAACTCCGCACCCATGCCGGGCTGGCTCTTGGCCGCAATGTCGCCGCCCATCAATTTGACCAGTTCTTTGGTGAGCGCCAGGCCGATGCCGGTGCCGCCTTCGGCTCGGTACGAACTGTCGGCGCTGCTGCTTTCCGGGCCGGATTGAACGGACGGGGCTTGGTAAAACCGGTCGAAAACGTAGGGCAAGTGTTCTTCGGATATGCCGGGGCCGGTGTCGCGCACGCGAACGACGATGTACTGCTGGCCGAGCGGAAGGCGTTTCGTGGGCCGGTCGGCGCTCAGGCGCAGGTCCACGTACACGTGGCCGCCGGTGGGCGTGAACTTGACAGCGTTGGAGATCAGGTTGCCCACTACTTGCTGGAGGCGTTCGGGGTCGAAGCCCATTTCGAGCGCTTCGGCATCGGAAAGAAAG
>JBJXEZ010000129.1:0-21177 GCA_046153695.1 Saprospiraceae bacterium | reverse complement strand
GCAAATTTTGTATCAGACAAGGCAAAATTTGCAGTCGTAGCCGGGTGCCTACGGCGAAAATTTTAACGCAGTATGAAGCAAAATTTGCCGCTTGCAGCCCGGCGACTGAAATTTAAACACGCTCTAAGGCTCAAAGTATCGGCAAAAGTAGTGCTTTCGTGTACGCTTTGGGACAAAAAAGCCGGTTTGGCCCCGCACACAAAACAATCATGCAAATAAAAGGCCAATATCTCAGTAGTTTTGGCCCCGCTAAACACACAACAATACGTATGAGCGAGATCGAGAGCTTTTTCAAGTCCGCGTTCTCTGTTGACAATGTGATATTTGGATTTGACGGCGGCGATCTGAAAGTGCTGCTCATCCATCGAGGGGCAGCGCCGCACAAAGGAAAGTGGGCGTTGCCTGGCGATCTGGTCTATCCGAACGAAGACATCAACACCGCCGCCGAGCGGGTGCTGGAGCAATTGACCGGCCTGCGCGGCGTATACCTGGAGCAAGTAAAAGCCTTTGGAGCCGTAAACCGGCACCCACTGGGCCGCGTGATTACGATCGCCTATTACTCCCTGATCAAGATCAGTGACTATGTCGTGACCCCGGCCTCCTTTGCCCAGTCCGCACGCTGGCATACCATCCCGGAAGTGGGCGAGCTCGCGTTCGATCACAATGAGATACTTGATGCCTGCCTGCGTCAACTCAAACTCAAGGTGCGTATGACGCCTGTCGGTTTCGAGTTGCTGCCGCCCAAGTTCACACTAACCGAACTGCAACAACTTTACGAAGCCGTGCTCGTTGAAAAGTTGGATAAACGAAATTTTCGCAAAAAAATCCTCGCCATGAACCTGCTGCTCGACCTGAACGAACTGCAAGAAGGTGTGGCACACCGGCCCGCCAAACTTTTCCAGTTTGACAAGAAAAACTACGAGCAGTTTGTAGCGGGGGGATTCAGTTTTGACCTTTAAACACGAAAAAAAAATGGCAAAGAAAAGCACAGATAACGTCACCCTTTCCTACGGTGGAACGGAGATCAACCTCAGCAAGAGCAAAACCGATGCCGCCGTGCAGTACACCAATACGCACGAAAGCGAACCCGCCCGGCGCAGCGCACTTGCGCCTCCGACGGTCGAAGGATTTGAATTGGTGACTGACAAAAAAGATATTGGCGGTGTTTTGGACACCCTGCGCGAACGACCGGACGTAGCCGTGGGCACCCACGTCTGGAATATATCAGGCCAGGAAGACGTGCCACTCATTCCCACAGGCGGCCTGTACATCGAGTTCCATCCGAACACAGACGACCAGCAAATGCTGGCCCTGATAGAAGGAATGGGTCTCAATATCAAAGAAATAGTTGGCCCGGGGGCCTTCCGGGTGAGCGTTTCACCGGCTTCGCCAAACCCCATCAAATGCGTCATCGCCTTGCAGGCAAACCCAATTGTGGCCGTAGTCGAGCCGGAGTTTGCCGCCGCGCCAGCCACTTGGGCCTTTTCGCCGCCTACGGGGCGGTTCATCTCCTCGCAGTGGCATTTGGAAAATACCGGACAGGCCATTCCGGCCGTGGACGTGCCCAATTCAATGTATGCTCCCTCGTATTTCCGCCGTGGTGCCGATGCCAAAGTCCAGGAGGCATGGCGCTTCCTCGGCAGCCTCGGCAGCAGCAGCCTGAAAATCGCCGTCATTGATACCGGTTTTGCCACCGAACACCCGCAGTTACGAGGCGACGGCACCAAAATCCGCAACCCGTTCAATGCCGCCGCCCGAAATAACGATGTGTCGCCTTTCGTGCGCATGAACAACGGCTCCTTCGGGGTCATCAGCCACGGCACTTCCTGCGCAGCAGTGGCTGCCGGAGCATGGGACGCACAGGGTATTTTGGGCGCAGCCCCGAATGTCAAAATCATCCCCATCAAATTGGACGTTTTGACGGATGAGGCGATCAAAATTGCCTTCGAGCACGCTATGCTCAACGGAGCCGACATCATTTCGTGCAGCCTTGGCTATCCGTCTCCTGTACCACTGTCTACCTACGCCTCCAACTTCCTGGCCAAGGTGGCCCGCGAAGGACGCGGCGGACGCGGCATTCCGATGTTTTTTGCTGCCGGAAACGCCAACCCGGCATCCAACAATCAGCCCCGTCAGGTCAGCGATTTCGCCGCCCACTCCGACGGTATCTGCGTGACAGCCTCTAACAGCCTTGATGTACGATCCAGCTATTCGTTTTTCGGCCCAACCGCGTTTTTGTGCGCGCCGACCAATGGCGACGGCGGCGTCGGCATCACTACCGCCACCTGTGACCTCGGCCGCGACGGGCGATCCGTCGTGCTTGGTTACACCAGTGGATTTGGCGGAACATCCAGCGCAGCGCCGCTTGCTGCGGGCATTTGCGCCCTCCTGCTCACAGCCAACCCCAACCTGACCGTCGGCGAGATCAAAAACATCCTTCGCCAGAGCACCGACAAGGTCGGCCCGGCAGGAACATACGGCCCCAATGGCCACTCGATTTTTTATGGGTACGGGCGCATCAATGCCCTGCGTGCTGTGCAAATGGCTGTTGCTGCTCGCGGTTCGGGCAGCACAACAACGCCACCGGTCAACAACCCGACAGCACCACCCGTTGCACCGCCTTCAACACCAACAAGTGGCAGTACTAGCCGCGGACGAGTGGTGTCGAAATTCCTAAACGTGCGCTCCGGCCCGTCCACCGCGCATACTGCTGTTCGGCGGCTCAACCAAGGTGACGTGGTGAATTTATTAGACAAAAACGCAGGATTTTGGCGCATTTCAGCCAACGAGTTTGTAAGCGCCGACTTCATCCAGGTGCTACCAAGCGTGCCCACGGCACCAGTTGCTTCCCGAAAAGGCAAGGTCACCTTTGCATTTTTAAATGTTCGCTCCGGCCCGTCTACGGCTTTTGCGGAGGTGGCCAAGTTGAAGCAGGGTGATATTGTCAATATTTTTGAAACGAGTCGTGAAGGCTGGCACCGCATTGCTGCAAACCAGTGGGTGCTGGGCAGTTACGTCCAGGTGGTTTGAGGGCGAGTACTTTCATGGCGTAGCAGCGTTTGAGCAACCCGGGAACAAGTCGGAATTTGTTTTTGGCATAAAGCAAGCCTTGGTTTCGCCCGCGTTCCTTACCGGATGCAGGCCCGGCAAAAATAGTCCGCGTGACAAAATGCGCAGCAAAAGAAGGACTTCTCTATTTTTACCGCCAAACAAACGACAATGTCCCGACTATTCCTTTCCCGCCGTGTTTTTGCCCTGTTCGCCGCTTGTGCTTTGGCCCTGCCGCTTTTTTCCCAACAACCCGCCGCCCAACCCGTAGCCGAATTGCGCGGTGCATGGGTATCAACTGTGGCCAATATTGATTGGCCCTCGGCCCCGGGCCTGTCACCCGAACGCCAACGCATGGAATTCGACAGTATCCTTGACGTGCTCAAAGCAATGGGCATGAACGCTGTTTTTGTGCAAATCCGGCCCGCTGGCGATGCTTTTTACCCTTCCGCCGTGGCTCCGTGGAGTAAGTTTCTCACGGGCCAGCAAGGCAAGGCTCCCGAACCGCTGTACGATCCACTGGAGTACATGATCAAATCGGCGCATGCCCGGCGAATGGAATTTCACGCCTGGATGAATCCCTACCGTGCTTCCTTCGACCTCGACACGGCCAACCTCTCGCCCACGCACCCACTCCGGTCGCTGCCCGACAACCGCAAGGGCGAGTGGCTATTCCGCTACGGCAACCGGTACTATTTCAACCCCGCCAGCGCCCTCGTGCGCCAGTACCTGATCAACGTGGTGCGCGAGGTCGTGGTGAAGTACGACGTGGATGGCATCCACTTCGATGACTACTTCTACCCCTACAAGGAACCCGGTCAGGTGTTGCAGGACCTCGACGCTTATGCTACCGACCCACGTGGCTTTACCACCGTGGAAGACTGGCGGCGCGACAACGTGGACAAACTCGTGGAGGGTGTTTCCAAAATGATTAAAGAAATCAAACCGTATGTCCGGTTTGGTATTAGCCCGTTTGGCGTGTGGCGCAACGCCGATCAGGACCCGATTAATGGCTCCCAGACACGCGCAGGCATCACCTGCTACGACGACCTGTACGCTGACGTACTCAAATGGATGCGTAACGGCTGGATTGACTATGTAGCGCCACAAATTTATTGGAGCATCGGTTTTCCGCCAGCAGACTACCAAACCTTACTCGACTGGTGGAGCAAACACACCTACGGTAAACACCTGTACTCCGGCCATGCCGCCTACAAAATCCAGAACAACGAAGTGGACCCGAACTGGAACAAACCCGACGAGATCAAGCGGCAAGTGGCGCTCAACCGCGGAAACTCGGGCGTACACGGCAGCATCTTTTTTTCAGTAAAACCCCTGCTGCGCAATGCACTCGGCGTACAAGACTCGCTGATGACAGTGCTGTACTCAAAACCCGCTCGTGTACCGGGCATGGCCTGGCTGTCTAAAACTCCGCCAGCAACTCCGCAAATATGTCGGGTGGGTGGCTCGCCCAGTGCTGTCAAACTGGCCTGGCATGCCTGCGATATCGGCACCCGCGATGAAAACCCGCACTACTTTGCCATTTACCGCTTCGATGGTGAGACCGTGGGCGATTTCCAAAACCCGCGCAACCTGATCACCTACACACCATTTTACTCCGATAAGTGGATTTTTGAAGACCCTGCCGCTGCCGAAGGAGCGTACTACACGTATGTAGTGGTGGCCTACAACCGTTTCAACGTGGAGAGCTACTCCAGCGATCCGGTGGTGGTGAAAAAAACCAAGAACGGGGCCAGGAAGAAAAAGAAGTGCTGGATTTTTTGAGAAAGGCTATGTGCAAACGTTCGCCCGTAGTGGTGCGAAAAAAGTGTCACAGAAGCGCTGTGACACTTTTTTTGTTTCATCGGTACTTAATCAAATACCGAAATCGAGTCGGGCCAGTATTGTGGTCGCGATGCATTTGCCGGTTTTTTGTCCCTCTTCGCATCCAAGTCGGAAAGCGGTCCCGGCGTGCAAGGGCGAGAGGGCTGCTTCATTGCCAGCAAGGGTAAGCGAACCAAATGTTCGCTCCGGGAGTACAAACGGGCCGCCCTCCGGTGTGAACAGGGGACTACCCAGCTGCGTGCGGTCAACAAAGCCGATGTCGCCCAGTACCTCGATCAGCATTTCGGGGCAAGCCCCGGCCAGCACCGACGTGCAAGGTGTGTAGCTGGGATGCGCCGGCGTGTGGATCAACGGAGTCCAGGTTGGATCCATTTGCTCCCGGATGAAGGTGACTGGCCGCTGCAGGAAATATTTATACTTGGCGTACCAGGACGCTGAGGCACCATCTGCCACGGCAATTCCCACGAGGCAGTATGCTTTGGCGCTAATGGCCATATTGCTGCTTTCTCGTTCCAACAGTTGCTTGGCAATACGCACCCAATGCCCGGCGGCGGTGCTTGTGCGGCCCGGGCCGTCTTCCCAATGGTAAGCATTGGCCTTGTTGGCAGTGCTGCGCTCGATGTCGAACACGTCTTTAGCTGCGTCGTAAAACGAAGTGCCGGGAGCAATCGAATACGGCAACGGCAGGATAGGTTCGCAGACTTGTACATTCTCTGTGACAAAGGTTCGGATGGTACTCCATAGCGGCTCAACGGGGGTTTGGCCCAACGTGCCGGGGTCCCAGTACCACGGATGGTCGGTGTCGCGGGCAGGAATGACCGGCACTATATTTCGGATCACGTCGCGCCCGTCGCGCCGTACGCGCTCCACAATGCGGGCACCGATTCGACCACCAAGAAATCGGGAGTCCTGCCGAATTTGTTCTGAAAGACCTTTTTGCATCATCTGGTCTTCCTGAACGGCTGCGAGAATTTCCAACTGGCTGCGTTGTGCATTATTGATGCCTTCCACAATTTGGGGGAAAACGGTTTGCATAGCGCTGCTCAGTACAATGCCCCAGTCGTACACCCGGTCAGGGTCAAAATCGTCTGTCGTGAAATCGTTGATTTGGCCGCTCATGCTGCGTCCGTTCGGGACACCATGGCAAGCCGCCTCCCAGGCCGTGAGGCCGAGGTAGCCGAAAATGCGGGCTGCTTGTGGGAATTCGAGGCTGTTTTCCTTGACTATCCCGTAGCCGAGGGCCATCCATTCGTGTACGAGCCTGCCTTCGTATTGGGACGATTTGTAGGTGAGCGACTTACCAGTGCCAATTTCAGGCGTTTTGTCACAACCCGGCAGGGCCGCCAGTAAAAACAGAAGCGGGAGTAAAGTAATTTTTTTCGTCATTGTTGTAATCAGTTTTCAGGCAGGCAGGCCGTTTGCCACCGCCCGGTGGGAGTAGACTAAACGTGTCGGGTATCTGAGAGCAATAAATTTGCCAATTCCGCAGCCACTTCCTGCCGGATAATTTGTCAGCCAACCGACAAGGTGCCAAACCGGGGCAAAGTTAGGCAAAGAAACCGCTCAAATACATAACAATAGCCACGCTTGGGGCACGATTATTGGTTAGAAAAATTGCCCCGACCCTAATTTTTTGAGAGATGCTCATGACTGCACCTGCCGTAAAATCCCTGAACGTTCTGATCGCCGATGGCCACCCGATTTTTGTAGAAGGCCTGCGCAACGTGCTGACGGTACCACACTATCGGTACCATTTTCAGCTCAAGGGGGTGGTTCAAAACCCGGCTGGGCTTTTGGATATGCTTGGCAGGTCGCCGATTGACTTGCTTCTCATGGATATGAACCTGTCCGACAGCGACAGCCTCGGCCAATTGCAAGGGCTGAAAAAATCCAACCCCAACCTCCGCGTCCTTTTGTTCACTTACAGCGACGATTCCCGCCTCGTCAAAGCGGCTTTCCGAGCAGGCTGCGACGGCCTGTTGCTTAAATCCACCTCCCGAGACGAATTATTTCGAGCCGTCGAGGAGGTAATGGCCGGTAAGACCTACCTCAGCAAGGGCGTTTCGCTCACCGAATCTATCCTCGGCCTGGGTGCTGATACCGCACTGCCCGAAAGCCGTTTCGCCCGCAAGTTTGGCCTCACTCGCCGCGAAATTGAGGTGATGCGCTACATTGGCCAGGTGCTGAACAACAAAGACATTGCCGCCAAACTGTTTATCAGCGACCAAACGGTGAGTGTACACCGCAAGAACATTATGCGCAAACTGCGCGTGAACAACACGGCCAGCCTGATTAAAATCGCGTTTGAGAACAACCTCGTTTAACTGACACAATTCCCACTATTTTGGTACCGCAAAAAAAAACGCCTCCCCACAAGGGCGGCATTTGCCATTTGAGGCACTGTTTTTGCAAACTATAAAATCCTGCGGCAATTAGGGCAGAAATTTTGTTGGCAAAAATTCACGTTGTTTCTTTGCACAATAAAGTCAACTCCCTGCTAATCCGGCTGCTACACAAGCCGATTTTTTACGGATCACAAAAAAAACGTTGAATTTAGCACATGGCAAAAGTGACGCTACTTCTTTCTTCCAAACCGTGGGCCTCCCTGCTCGGCTTGGTCATCCTCCTCCTCTCCACCCACTCTACCGCCACCGCTCAGTGTACGCTGGCGTGCAACGACTTGGTGCAAATTTCCCTCGACAGCGACTGTGAGGTTGAGATTGAACCCGACATGATCCTCGAAGGCGGCGGCTGCCCAAACGGCAACTTCGTCGTCGAGATGAAAATCAATGGTGCCTGGGTGCCCGCCATCGTCAACGGCAACCACATCAACCAGACCATCCAAACCCGCGTCCGCGACATCGTTAGCGGGAATTACTGCTGGGGCTACATCTTCGTGGAAGACAACCTGGCTCCGCAAATGGTCTGCACCAACATCACCCTTTCCTGCGGCATAACCACCTACACACCGCAATATCTGGAGGACGAACTCAACATAGCTACCGCCTACCCCAACGTAATTGAAAACTGTGGCAGCTACACCTCCTCTTATATTGACAACTACACCGATCTCGGTTGTAACGGTACCATCAACGGCCTGAACAATATCAGCGCCTATGTCCGCCGCACCTGGACCGTCGTTGACCAAAGCGGTAACACTTCCAGCTGTTCCCAGTACATTTATTTTCAGCGGCGTAACGTAAGCCAGGTGCTCTTCCCCGCCGACATTACCATCTCCTGCGAAAACCCCGATGCCGACCCATCCGTCACCGGTACACCATATATTAATGACTTCGGCAAACAGTGGCCATTGTACCCGCAAAACACGTTTTGCGAACTGAACGTAATCTATTCCGATCAAACACTGCCTATCTGCGACGGCTCACACAAAATCCTGCGCACGTGGACGGTGCTCGACTGGTGCCTGCCCACTACGCCCAATCCGCCCTTCACCAACCCGAAATACTACATTCAGCTCATTATGGTGCAGGATGACCAGGGCCCCGTCATGGAGTGCCCTGAGGACATGACTATTAGCACCAACTCGCAGGATTGTGAAAGCGACTTCGACCTCCCCGATGTGATCATCGAGGATGCCTGCTCGCGCATCAAGTCCATCCGGGCTGAATATGTTGTGAACGGCGTTGGCCAGGTGCTCAACGGAACAATCCAAAACTTCTCTGGCAACAACTACTGGCACCCTGACACTCTGGGCGTGCTCGGCTACGCCAATAACCTGCCCCTCGGTACTACCGCCATGACCTACATCGTGCGCGACGACTGCGGCAACGAATCCTCCTGCCAGTTCAATATCACCGTGGCCGACGAAACGCCGCCCACCGCCGTGTGCGATGAGTTCACCAAGGTTTCGCTGGGCAACAATGGCATGATCCTCGTCAATGCGTCCACCTTCGACGACGGCTCGTACGACAACTGCTCACCCGCTGTCTATTTCAAGGCTCGCCGAATGGATACCAACGGCTGCCAGCCCAGTAACCGGTTTGACGATCAGGTCAAGTTCTGCTGCGAAGACATTGGAGATACGATCACGGTTATTTTCCGCGTGTACGATTTCCAGGTACCAACCGGTGAGGTTTCCCTTGAATTTGGCGAATGGAATTCCAACGACTGCATGGTGCAGGTATTGGTGGACGACAAACTCAAACCCTCCTGCAACCCGCCAGCCAACGCTACCACTTCCTGCCAAAACTTCGATCCCAGCCTGTGGGCATACGGGTTTGCTACGTCTACCGATAATTGCTGCATTGACACCATCACCGAAACCCGCAACCTGACGCTGTTCGACACTGTCTGCAACAGAGGCACCATCACCCGAACCTTCCGCGCTCAGGACTGCGGCGGCCTTACCAGCACCTGCACCCAGCGTGTGGTGATCAACTACAACCAAAGCTATTTCATCCGTTTCCCCAACGACGTGATCGTGACCTCCTGCGACGGCACCGGCAACTTCGGCGCACCGACGTTTTTTGGTCAGGACTGCGAAATGCTCGGCGTGTCGCACCTCGACCAGATATTTACGGTAGTCCCCGACGCTTGCTACAAAATCGAAAGAACCTGGACTATTATCAACTGGTGTACCTACAACCCCAACTTAGGCTGTACTGACGTACCTAACCCAAACCCGAACCCCATTACCAACCACACGTCCAACCTGCCCGGCCCGACGGTGTCGCCCGCTGGCACAGCAGCGCCATGGGCCCCGACAGTAGTGGCGATAAACCCGGGTGAAACCCCCACCAACTACTCGGTTTTTTGGAACGCCAACGCCAATTGCTACAAGTACAAGCAAATTGTCAAGGTGATTGATACGCAAGCGCCAATAGTGGAGAACTGCCCGGTTGATCCGGTCACCGCCTGTGACTCAACGGCCAACAGCGCCGAACTCTGGAACGAATCCTATTGGTGGGATGCCACAACGCAGAGCCACAACCTGTGCGAAGGCCCAGCCAATCTGAGTATCACTGCTACGGACCTGTGTTCCGGCGCTAACGTTAACGTCAAGTATTTCCTGTTCCTTGACCTAGACAATGACGGCGACATGGAGACCGTGGTGAACAGCGCTACTCCACCCGGTGTCAACACTGTCTACTTCGGTAACGCGCAAAACCCGAACTTCTCTGGCGGCACAGCCCGCCAGTTCGACCAGCGTGCCGTGCCCAATAACCAGAAATACGCCTTTGCACTGCAAACCGCCGTGAGTGGCAACAAAAAAATAGCCAGCGTACGCTGGAACACCACCCAGACGCCCAACGTCTTTACGGTTCCCGAACTGCCCTACGGCACGCACAAAATCAAGTGGATCGTGGATGACGGCTGTGGAAACGAACGGGTGTGCGAGTACACATTTGTGGTCAAGGATTGCAAAAAACCCACCGTAGTGTGCATCAGCGGTATCAGCGTGAACATCATGCCGACCAAGATGATCACCCTTACCATAGGTGACTTTTTGCTCAGCACCCTCGACAATTGTACGCCGACCAACCTGCTGACCGTCGGCATCCGCAAAGCCGGACAGGGAACCGGATTCCCGACCAATCCAAACGGTACGCCGCAAACTTCCGTCACCTTTGATTGCACGGAACTTGGCCTGCAAAACGTCGAAATCTGGTCCAGGGACCTCGCCGGAAACGCCGACTTCTGCGGTACGCATGTCACGGTGCAGGATAACATGGGTGCCTGCGGTCCCGCAGGTTCCAACGCTACCGTAGCCGGTTTCCTCAAAACCGAGGCTGACGCGGGCTTGGCTGCTACCGATATCGAAATCGCTGCAACTCCACCCGGCGGCGCACCGCCGTATTCCCTTGTCACCACTACCGACAACAACGGCCTATACGGGTTCCCTAACTCGGTGCCCATGCACGCCAACTACACCCTCACGCCCACCAAAGACAATGACCCGCTCAACGGTGTTTCCACCTTCGACCTTGTGCTTATCAACAAGCACATTCTCGGACTGGAACCTCTGCCCAGCCCGTATAAAATGATTGCCGCCGATGCCAACGGCAGCCGCTCCATCACCACTTTCGATATCGTGGAATTGCGGAAGCTCATCCTCGGCATCTACACCGAACTTCCCGCTAACACCAGCTGGCGTTTTGTCGGCAAAAACTACGCGTTCCCGAACCCGTCCAACCCGTTTCAGGACGTTTTTCCAGAAACAATTTCAACCGCTGATGTGCAGGCCAGTCAGGTCAATGACGACTTTGTGGCTGTCAAGATCGGCGACGTGAATGGCAACGCTATTACGAACCTCACCACCACGGAAGACCGTACGAGCGGAACAACATATTTCGATCTTGCCGATCGTACCGTGCACACGGGTGAGGAAATCACGGTGCGTTTCCGCGCCGCTGATGGACTGGCCGCTTACCAGTTTACACTGAATTTCAACGGATTGGAAATCGTGGACTTGATGCCCGGCGACAATATGACGCACGACAACTTCGGCGTGTTTGCCCCGGAAAAAACGATTACGGTTTCGGCCGATGGCGGCGAAGGCTTTGCTGTCCAGTTCCGGGCCCTGCAAAACGGCCTCCTCAGCCAACTGCTGACGGTCGGTAGCCGCGTCACAAAAGCGGAAGCACACAATGCTGCGGGGGAAAACCTGGAAGTGGCCTTGCGTTTCAACGGTGCTAACGGCGCGATGGCAGCAGGTGGAGGTTTCGATCTCTTCCAAAACACGCCCAACCCGGTGAAAGATGCCACCTCCATCGCATTCAACCTGCCCGAGGCGGCAAACGTGACACTTACCATTAGCAATGCTGAAGGCCGGGTGCTAAAAACCGTAAAAGGCAATTTCGCCAAGGGCTTGAGTTCCGTGACGGTACAACGCACCGAGCTCACCTCCGGGATGCTTTTTTACCAACTCGATACGCCGACGCACAGTGCTGTGCGCAAAATAGTTGTGGTAGACTAGTCCAGCCTTCCCGCTATTTTCACTGGCAAACAAAGGGCCGTCCGCACTGGACGGCCCTTTGTACGTCTATAAGAGCCGATTGGCGCAACCGGTTTTGCCGTACTTTTGTAAAAAAAATTTACCAAAATGGATACGGGTATTTTTTTCAACCGTAGCATGGCTTTGCTTTCTAAAAAGGCCTTGCCTTCTTCGCTTCATTTTATCAATAAATTCTGCCTCGGCACCTAAGAAAATAAACAGCATGCACAACCGATACGCCCAAATGCCCTACCGTCGCTGCGGCCGCAGCGGCTTGCTCCTGCCTGCCGTTTCGCTCGGCTTGTGGCACAATTTCGGCCATGTGGATGTGCAATCCAACTGCCGCGCCATATTGCGACTAGCCTTCGATGCCGGTATCACCCACTTCGATCTGGCCAACAACTATGGCCCGCCGCCCGGCTCGGCCGAGGAAAACTTCGGGCGGCTTTTACACACCGATTTCCGCGACCACCGCGATGAAATGGTCATTTCCACCAAAGCCGGCTATCGGATGTGGGACGGCCCCTACGGCGAGTGGGGCTCTAAAAAATACCTTGTAGCCAGCCTTGACCAGAGCCTGCGCCGCATGGGGCTGGACTATGTGGATATTTTTTACAGCCACCGCCCAGACCCACACACACCGCTTGAAGAAACCATGGGGGCGCTCGACCTCCTGGTTCGACAGGGCAAGGCCTTGTATGTTGGCATTTCCAGTTATTCCGCCGAGCAGACCGCCGAGGCATGCCGTATCCTTCGGACGCTCGGCACGCCCTGCATCATCCACCAGCCCAAATATTCCATGTTTGAGCGCTGGATCGAGAACGGCCTGCTGGAAGTGCTGGAGGATGAGGGCGTGGGTTGCATTCCCTTCTCGCCGCTCGCCCAAGGGCTGCTAACCGACAAGTACCTGCACGGTATACCCTCTGATTCCCGCGCCGCCAAAAAGCACGGTTTTTTGAAAGAAACCGATGTGACGGACGAGCGTCTGCAGCAAATACACAGCCTGAACAACCTGGCACAGCAACGCGGCCAGTCGCTGGCGCAAATGGCACTCGCCTGGGTACTGCGCGATGCTCGTGTGACCTCTGTACTTGTAGGCGCCAGTCGGCCGGAGCAGCTGGCCGATTCGCTGGGCTGCCTGAAAAACACAGGTTTTGAGGCGGAGGAACTGGCGGAAATCGAAGCCATACTGGCTACTTGATCGGGCTAGTTTTACCCTACCCACCCCTTCCACGCGGGCAGTACAACTCGGTATTGCCCTTGTACCTGCGGTGTTTTTTTCAATCACCGTCGAGTGGGTTTTCCACCTGATCCCGCCCGGCTGCCAAAAAGCGCACATTGCGCAACAGTCCCGAAAATTTGGCCCGTTTCACCGCTGATTTTTTGAACACTTTGCCGAAGACCTCCTCGGTCAGTTCCAACCAGTCCGTTCGAGTCATAGCCAGCAAGTCTGGATGTGGCTCGAACGCTGGCTCGTTGTGCCGTTCGCTGAATCGGTTCCAAGGGCACACATCCTGGCAAATATCACAGCCAAACATCCAGTTGTCCAGTTGTCCGGCAAAAGAGGCCGGAATTTCTTCTCGCAGTTCAATGGTGAGGTAGGAAATGCAGCGCGAGGCATCCAGAAAATAGCCTTCCGGGCTGATAGCCTCGGTCGGGCACGCGTCAATGCAGCGGCGGCAAGTACCGCAGTGGTCGCGGATCGGGTCGTCGTAGACCAACGGGAGGTCGCAAATTATTTCTGCCAAAAAAAAATAGGAGCCGCGCTTGGGGTTGATAGTCAGCGTATTTCGGCCATTCCAGCCGATGCCTGCGCGGCGTGCCCATTCACGTTCGAGCACCGGGGCGCTGTCCACAAAACAGCGCCCGTCAATGGCACCGATTTGCTCTTGCATAAAATCCAGCAACGCTCGTAGTCGCTCTTTTACTACGTGGTGGTAATCTGTCCCGTAAGCATACTGGCTGATTTTAGGGGCGTCAGAGTCCTGTTGTTTTTCCGGGTTAAAATAATTGAAGGCCAGGCAAATCACGCTTTTTGCCCCCGGAACGAGGCGCGTCGGGTCCACGCGCAGGTCGAAATGGTTTTCCATATAACCCATCTTGCCATGTACACCTTGGCGGAGCCAGGTCTCTAACCGGCGGGCCTCGTCGTCGAGCCTTTCTGCGTGGGCAAAACCGACGAATGCAAAGCCGAGGCGCAGTGCTTCGGCCCGGATCAGTTCGGTGTGCAGGTTCGTATTCAGCATCAGGCCCGGTCACACCGCTCGATGGGTGAGCAATTGTCCAACAGGATATTACCCCGGTATTTGCGAAGCGACCCAGGAGCAAAAAAAGCCTCGAACGTGATGTAACGCATCTCGTGGTTGGGCACAAACTGAAACTTGTGTTCCTTCCAACCTTCGTGGTCAATCAGACCAGAAGTAGCCAACATTTGTTTCTTTTCGCGTTCGGCTCCGCCCCAGATGCGCAAACGAGCAGGCAAGTTGTACCCGACGTATTCCTTCGAGTGGGCGAGTTGAACGACGATGGTATAGCATACGCCCGGCTTGAGGCTTTGGGGCAGGCGCTGCGAAACGTCCTCGCGGGTGCCGTCTTCGCGCACCACCAGCGCAATGCACGAAAGGCCGTCTTGCGGACGCACTTGCACGCCCCATGCGCCGGGCATGATATCGGGTGTGCTGCCGAGTGTGAACGAGACCCAACCAGACGGGCAGTGAGAAGCTTGCGGCACATCCTCGAAAGATGGGTTCTGGAGGTGTATTTTGCCGTCGGGCTGCTGGGCCGGCACGTTTTGCCACAGCGCAAACAGAAACTGAAAAAGCACTACGATCATAGCCCCAAAGGTATCGGCAAACGACGGTTTTGCGAAGCATGAACACAGCTCAAAAAAGTGCATTCGATTTATGGGTGAAAAGCGGCAACTTTGCCCGCCTTTTTTCACCAACACAGTACCTGTATGTCACGCAACAAGCCCACATTCGTTTACGCCATCGCGAGTATGGCTATGGTTTTGTTTTTGGTGGGATTGTTTGCCCTGATGGTACTGCAAGGCAACAACTTAGTGGCGCTTTTCAAGGAAAAAGTGGACGTCTGGCTGGAGTTCAGGCAGGATACGCCGGAAGAGGAAATAACCCGTATTGTTCAGGAAGTGCGCCAGCAGCCATTTGTAATAACCGAAACGGTGACGTTTGTTTCCAGCCAACAGGCTGCTGCAGCCATGCGGGAAGAACTCGGCAACGAAAGCCTGCTTGCTGACATCCCCAACCTCATGCGCGATGTTGTGCGTTTCAACGTGCGTTCCGACTTTTTTCGAGAAGACAGCCTGCGCCAATGGCGCGAAATACTCAAACAAGACAGCCTCGTGGCCGAGTTGTATGTGGAAGCCGCCAACACAGGAAACATCGGACGGAACATCGAAAACATTGGCTGGCTCACGCTGGGCCTCAGTTTTTTGCTCATCTTTGCCGCCGTAACACTCATTCACAATACGATCCGGCTGTCGCTTTTCGCCAATCGGTTTATCATCAAAAACCAGGAATTGGTGGGTGCATCCTGGGGCTTTATCACCCGACCATACATCCGACAGGGTATCCTAAACGGGCTTTGGAGCGCACTATTGGCTATCGGTGTGCTCATAGGCTTGCTCAACTGGACACAAAACCGTATGCCCGAAATCAAAGAACTGCAAGACCTGAACGGTATCCTTGCCGTTTTCGTTGGGTTAGTCGCGCTGGGCATTACGCTCTCCGGTCTCAGTACCTGGTTTGTGGTGAACAAGTTCCTGCGGATGCGTATCGATGATCTCTACTGAGATTAGAAGGTTACTGGTTAGAAGGTTACTGGTTATAGGTCCCCCTCAACCAGAGAAACCAGAAACCCTCTAACCAGTAACCTCCTAACCTTCTAACCCCCAAACCTTCTAACCCCCAAACCCCAAACCTTCTAACCTTTTTTATGTCCAATATTCTCGAACAGCAAGATATCCGCGCCCTCGGCAGCAACCTTGAACTCTTGGCCCGGCAAGTGGTTGAGGGTTTTATCGTGGGTATGCACCGCAGTCCTTTTCACGGTTTTTCCGTCGAGTTTGCCGAGCATCGCCTGTACAACACCGGTGAAAGCACGCGCAACATTGACTGGAAGGTGTACGCACGCACGGACAAACTTTTTGTCAAACGGTTTGAAGAAGAAACCAACCTGCGTTGCCAGATCGTACTGGACTGCTCCTCCACGATGTACTATCCGTGGGAAGAGCGCAATACGCAAAAGTTCAAGTATAAAAACAAACTTTGCTTTGCGGCACAGTCTGCCTCCGCGCTCATGTACGCCCTGAAAAAACAGCGCGATGCATTCGGCCTTACCCTGTTCGACGACCAGGTACGTGTGAGCACAGCCTGCAAATCTACCACCCAGCACTACCAGCAGCTCTTGTCGTTCCTCGTAGAGCGGATCGAAAACCCGCAACTAAATCGACCGACCGATCTCGCCGGTATTCTGCACCAGGTGGCCGATGCCATCCACCGCCGATCCTTAGTCATCCTGTTTACAGACGTGCTGGAGCGCCCTGATGAAGCCGATAAACTGTTTTCCGCCCTGCAGCACCTGCGCCACAACAAACACGAAGTCATACTTTTCCATGTGACCGACAAAGCCAAAGAACTCGATTTTGAGTTTGAAAACCGGCCATACCTGTTTGTGGATATGGAAACCGGCGAAGAGGTGCGCCTGCAGCCCGGACAAGTAAAGGAATTTTACACCAAACAGGTAGCAGCATTTGCCGAGCAACTTCGACTACGATGCCTCCAGTACAAAATTGACTTCGTTGAAGCCGATATCAACAGGGGCTTTGTGCCCATTCTGCAAACCTGGATGGTCAAACGCAGCAAGATGGGGTAGGCGTACAGACCTGCCAAGTTTTGAAAACTTGGCAAGTCCGCCAGCAATAAAGCCGAAACCATGGGGAAAGTTCGCATTGACAAATGGCTGTGGAGCATACGGATTTTCAAAAGCCGTACTATCGCCACCGATGCCTGCAAGGCGGGCAAAGTGCGGGTTGGCGGTGAGCAGGTGAAACCCTCTTACCTGCTTTCCGAAAAAGAGGAGGTGCAGGTAAAAAAAGAAGGTTTCAACTTTGAGTACCGCGCGCTCGTCCTGATCGAAAAGCGCGTAGGGGCTCCCATTGCCGTCACCTGCTACGAAGATATCACGTCCGAAGAAGAGCGCAATAAGTACAAATCGTGGTTCCTTAACGCGGCTGCTACCAACGAAAAACGCGAAAAAGGCGCTGGCCGACCAACCAAAAAAGAGCGCAGGGAAATTGACCGGTTCAAAGTCGACGACGAGCCGGACAGCGATGTCACATGATCCCAAACATCTTGGCGTACTTCAGCATCTCTCCCGGATTGCTGATTTTGAGTTTTCCGGTCATCATGGCCATCATCGGGTTCAAGTCGCCCGAAAGCAACTTGGAAAACGATTCCGCCGTAGTGGTCACCGTACACCTGGCTTCGCCGTTCAGGCCCTCGGCTACCTCCAATTTACCATCGGTCAGTTGGACAGTAAACTGCCCTGCGTCGGCAATATCGAAGTGAAAAAGGGTGGAAAGCCCCTCCAGCGCATCGGAGTTGGCCTTTGTGGGAAGGTCGAAGAGAAATTTTTTTACGTCAAGCATATTTAAAGTTGGCAGGTTTTTGGTTTGAGGGATTCTCGTTGGATGCTGACCTGAAGAACTTTAAGTTTAGTTAACTCAGGTAAGGATGGTGTCGGTAAGTACGTTGCGTAATTTTCGCCCAAAGAAACTGCGCCGCACATGACGGGACAAAAAATATTACCCACAATCTTTTTACTAATGCTCTCAGCGCTCCCTTTTTTGATGTGCCGGTTTTCGGAAAAAAACCCTGTACACGTTCCACCGGGATTCGATTGGCAAGGCCACCGGGGCGCGCGCGGCCTGTTGCCCGAAAACAGCGTGCCCGCGTTTTTGCGAGCGCTGGAGTTCCCGGAGGTGCGCACGCTCGAATTGGATGTAGCCGTGTCGAAAGACGGGCAATTGATCATCAGCCACGAGCCGTGGTTCAACCCGAGCATTTGTCGGCTGCCCGGTGGCATGCCGATAGCCAAGGACGACTCGGTGAAATTCGCCATCTACCACCTGACTGTCTCCGAAATCCGTGCATTCGACTGCGGTAATTGGGGCCACCCGAAGTTTCCTCACCAGCAGCCTATGCCCACACACAAGCCCACCTTGCGCGAAACGGTAGAGGCTGTGCGTGCCGCATTTCCACAAAAAAACGTGCGCTGGAACATCGAAATAAAAAGCCGTCCCGAGTGGGACAGCCTGCTTACTCCGGCTGGAGGCGAATTTGCAAAAATCGTGACCAACGAACTCCGGACATTGGGTTTGGAGCGCGATGCCAACGTGCAATCGTTCGACCCTCGTGCGCTGCAAGCCGTGCATGACCTGAATCCCAACCTTAGTCTGGCACTACTGGTGGAAAACCTGCTTTCACTTGATTCCAACCTCACCAATTTGGGCTTCACGCCGGAAATCTACAGCCCGTACTACCTGCTTGTAGACACACCACTCGTTCGCCAATGCCATGAACGCGGCATGAAATTGATCCCGTGGACTGTGAACGACGTGCCTGCCATGCGCAGGCTCGTGCGCCTTGGGGTGGACGGGATTATCACGGATTATCCGGACAGGGTCAGCGGTGTGGGGGTGAAATAGATTAGAAGCCTGCGTGCCTTGATTGTAACTTCTTCAATCTATCTTTTTTACCGTCCCCGAACCCGCCACGGACATTTCCACGGAAGCCGCTCCGGTGTAGTAAATATCACCGCTGCCAGCAATGTTGGCCTTCAGCGATTCCTTCATGTTGCAGGTAACCGACCCGGACCCGGCTATATTGGCCTTGCCGGTGTTCGCTTCCAGTTTTTTGGCTTCGATATCGCCGCTACCACTGACTTCGAAGAAAGCCGACTGGGCGTGGCCGCCCACTTCCAAATTGCCGCTGCCGGCAATGTCGCAGTTAAGCGTGTTCACTTCGGCCTCAGGCAAGGAAATCAAGCCGGAGCCGCTTACAGCAAGGTACAGTTCGTTGCCTTTTATCTGAGAAAACACCTCCATATCAGCGCTGCCACTTACACTTAACCCCTCGTAGGCTGGAGCGGTGATTTTCACTAACAAGTTGTCCGTGCCGGACACGTTTTCCGAAAAATAGATTTGTAACGCGCCATCCACGACCTCTGTGCGGAGTATGGGCAACAGGTTTTCCTGGGTATGGACTTCCACAGCGTACTTGTCGCCAACTCGGATTTCCACTTTTCCAGAAATCCTGGCCTCCACAGTGCGGAAATCGCTTACCGACCGGGATTCGGTTTTTATTGGCCCTTCGCCACGGGTACTGGGGCCGAACGACCAGTTATTGTCGCCACAGGAAAATTGGCCAAGTACGAAAATGCCGACCAGAAACATGAATGCAAGTAAGTAACGCATGGTGGAATGATAAATGATGAGTGATGAATGATGACTGGTTTTTCGTGGCAGTTATCCTTGGTTTGGATTAAAGCCGGGTTTTTGGGCGAATCGAACCTCATAAAAGTCCTTGCGGCGATCCTGCAGGTTTCGGGCGGCACCGAAATGGTGCAGTTCCGAGAGCAGTTCCATGTCCACATCGGCAATCAACACCATTTCGGTGTTGGGCGTAGCTTCTGCCTTTACGCCGTTGGACGGGAAGGCAAAGTCGCAGGGGGTTAGCACAGCGGACTGTGAGTACTGCAAGTCCATGTTCTCTACTTGCGGCAAGTTGCCCACTGATCCGGTGATGGCCACATAACACTCGTTTTCGATGGCGCGGGCCTGTGAACAGAGGCGCACGCGCATGTAGTCGTTCTGGGTATCGGTCAGATAAGGCACGATCAGGATTTGCATACCCTGCTCGGCCAGCAGGCGGCCCAGTTCGGGAAACTCCGAATCGTAGCAAATGAGCACGCCCACCTTGCCCACGTCAGTATCGAAAATATTCAGGAAATCGCCGCCGGAGATAGCCCAGTACTTGGTTTCGGCCGGCGTGACATGGATTTTCACATAGCGATCCGACTGGCCGCTGCGGTGGCAGAAGTAGCCGGCGTTGTAGAGGCGGTCGCCCTCCAGTTCGGGCAGGCTTCCGGTCACGATGTTCACATTGTAGCGAACGGCCAGTTCACAGAATCGCTCCCGGATGGCATCGGAATGGCGGGCCAGCAAGCGAATCGCTTCGGACTCGCGCAGGTGGTTGTGCTCGGCCATGAGCGGGGCGTTGAAAAATTCGGGAAACACCGCGATGTCGCATTTGTAGGCCGAGATCATGTCCACGAAATACTCGGCTTGCACAAACAGCTCGTCCAGGTCGCGGTAGGGGCGCATTTGCCACTGCACGAGGCCGAGCCGGGCGTAGGTTTTGCGCGGCGGCATGGGGCGGTCGTCGCGCTGGTAGTAGATGTTGTCCCACTGCAAGAGCGTGGCATGTTCCTGCGACTGCTCGTCGTCGGGCATGTAATTGCGCAGGATTTTTTTAACGTGGAAATCGTTGGACAACTGGAAATTCAGCACCGGGTCGTGGATTTCCTTCATTTTCACTTTGCTGATATAGTCGCGTGGTGACATCACGTCAGCATAGCCGTGGTAGTTGGGGATTCGTCCGCCGAATACAATGGCACGCAGGTTGAGGTGTTCGCACAATTCTTTGCGGGCATCGTACAGGCGGCGGCCGAGGCGCAGGCCCCTGTAAGCGGGGTCTATGAATACTTCAATGCCGTAAAGCACATCGCCGTCGTAGTCATGGGTAGTGAAGGTGGCATTGCCTGTGATTTGGTCGTAGGTATGGTCGTCGCCGTACTTGTCGTAGTCTACGATGATGGACAGGGCACATCCCACTACTTCTTGGTCCACCAGCACGACATATTGGCCTTCTGGGAAAATGTGGAGCAGGTGCTCAATGGTGCCGCGCTCCCAATAGGAGCCTTCCCAGCCGGGGTATGAGGCTTTCATAGCCCGGAGCAGTTCCTGGTAGTGCTCCGGCTGGAGGGTGGTTATCGTTACTTTTTCCATCAAAAAAGGGATTTGTGCTGGTTTGCTCCACCGGCTGTTCGCTTGGAAACCGATGGCGGGGTGGATGTTACAATTTGGGGGGGGGAACTTTTTGCGCACGGCGCTCAATGCAACTTGCTGTCCAAGTACCGCTGAACGACGGCTTCCACCTTTTTGCACACCTCCGGCCATTTCTGGCCATCCAGGGGATCGGGGTCGCGCTGTGCTTCAGCATCGGTGAAATAGACCAGTGCGCGCAACA
>JBJXEZ010000126.1:0-15956 GCA_046153695.1 Saprospiraceae bacterium | reverse complement strand
GGAGGGGCTGGGGCTGGGGTTGTACCGGCGGAGCGCGATGTACCCATTGTTGCCAAGGTGGGCGCCCGGGTAGTTGCGAGTCAAAAACTCATTTCCTGGACTCCCAAAGACACTTTTTTGAGCGTTTAAAATGGCTAAAGTCAAGATTAGAGGCTGTTTGACTTCTTCTGCCGGAGGCCAAAAGAGCAGTTTTTGTTGTCCGGCGAGACTCGTTTTTTGGTGCATAGCCGGGGTTAAGTGCCAAAAAACAGCCGAAGCCTGGCGGCAAATAATGCCTTTAGGCCCCGATGAGAAGAATTCAAACAGCCTCTTACCTTTGCCGCTGCATGAATTTTTCATCCAGACTTATTGAAAAAGCGGTCGAGGCATTTGCCACCCTGCCAGGTATTGGCCGCAAGACAGCATTGCGCTTGGTGTTGCACTTGTTGAAACAGGACAAGACCGTGATCGATCATTTTGCTGCGGCTATGGTGGCTATGCGCGAAGGCATCCGGGAGTGCGTCGTATGCCACAATCTTTCGGACGAAGCTGTTTGCCAAATCTGCGCCGACACGCGCCGTGACCGATCGATCGTATGCGTGGTAGAAAGTGTGCGCGATCTCATGGCCATTGAGGACACCGGGCAATTTCGGGGACTATACCACCTGTTGGGCGGTATCATTTCTCCGATCGAAGGCATCGGGCCGTCGGATTTGAACATGGACTCGTTATTTGCCCGCTTGCAAGAAGGCGAGGTAAAAGAGGTCGTTATGGCCATCAGCCCAACCATCGAAGGCGAGACTACAGTGTACTATTTGTCCAAAAAAATACAACCGCTGGGTGTGCAAGTGAGTGTAATTGCCCGGGGCGTATCCTTTGGCGGCGACCTGGAATACGCAGATGAACTCACGTTGGGGCGCTCCATTGCAGCGCGGTTACCCTATGTCCGGTGAGGCCTGTGAATGGTAATTTTGGTTCGGCCATACCAGAACCAAAAGTTGCGTCGTACATTTGCTGCCAAATTCCGGGTACCATGGCAACGGCAGACGTGGATAAGGCGGCACGCATTCGTGCGAAAGTAGAGCGAATAGGCGCGTTTTTCGAGCGATATGGTTTTGCTCCAGTGACGGGAAGGGTGTTTGCCTACCTGTTGGTGAGTACGCCTTCGAAAAGTGATTTTTTCTCAATACAGGCATTTTTGCGAGCCAGCAAAAGCACTGTAAGCAATGCCCTTACGACCTTGAGAGGAGAAGGCCTGGTGGACGACGTTACGCTCGGAGGCCGCCGTCGCCGGTATTTTAGAATAAACACAAGTGGCTGGATGAACAGCCTTAAAAACAGGCTTCGCCGAACAACAACCCTTAACGAGGTGCTTGTCGATGTGCTCGAAGAACACAACAATGTACCCGAACCACCTTCTTTTAATCGCGACTTGAACAGGACTGCTATCGTTCAGGCACACCAGCCAGTAGTCGGTGAACGCCCGATAGATGAGTGGGATGAGAAGACTATAAACCGGGACCTGAACAAAATCGCAGTTTTTCAAAACTACCTCGCCGACGGCATCGAACGCCTGTTGGACGAGTGGGATGAGAAACAATCTAGATAACACAAATTAATCAAAGACCATGTCTGACACGAGTATAAAAAGACCCTTTGTTTCCAATAGTCAAGAGTCCTCGCGAATGTTCCAGCAGGGCTGGATGGAGGTTTTGTCTAAAGTACACTTCACAATACCGTTGGTTATGTACGTTCCGATCGTTGTGTGGTGTCTTTGGCTGGCACCGATGAGCTGGGCAACAGCAGGCCTGTTCGCTGGCGGCTTGTTTTGCTGGACGCTCGTCGAGTACCTGCTGCACCGATTTTTATTTCACTTCATGCCCTCGAGCAAGTTCGGCCAGCGCCTGCACTTTATTTTTCACGGCGTACACCACGACTACCCAAATGACCGGCTCCGATTGGTCATGCCACCTGCGGTGAGCATCCCGCTCGCCACCTTGTTTTTCCTCTTGTTCAGTATCCTGATGGGCAGGCCGACTGTCTTTCCATTCTACGCCGGCTTCATTTTAGGCTACCTCTGTTACGATATGATGCACTACTCGATGCACCACCTAAACTGGAAAAACGCATTCTGGCAACGCATCAAACAACACCACATGTTGCACCACTACCAACACCCCGAACGCGGCTTTGGCGTGAGCAACCCCTTGTGGGACTATATATTCAACACGACCTTCCGACTCAAAAAGTAGCATCGAATTCAAGGGCCCCCGCCGGTGCCCATATTCCTAACTTAACGAAAAAATTACTGGGATGAACAAAAATCTACTCGCGCGCGCCGAGAGCTATACCGAACCGGACGAAGCCCGCAAAGCAGGAGTTTACCCCTATTTTCGGGTTATCCAATCGGAACAAGACACCGAAGTGCAGATCAACGGCAAACCGGTGCTTATGTTCGGCTCCAACTCCTACCTGGGGTTGACCAATCACCCCAAGATCAAGGAGGCCGCCAAAGCCGCCACTGACCGCTATGGTACGGGCTGTGCTGGCTCCCGATTCCTCAACGGCACTCTGAGTATCCACATCGAACTGGAAGAAGCGCTTGCTGACTACCTCCAGCGCGAGTCTGTTATTCTGTACAGTACAGGTTTTCAGGCCAACCTCGGCGCGTTGGCACCATTGGTCAGCCGCCACGACTATGTGCTCATTGATGAGCGTGTGCATGCATCCATCATAGACGCTTCCCGCCTGACTTTTGGCAAAATCCAAAAGTTCGGACACAACGATATGGACGACCTTGAGCGCCTCGCAGCCCGCCTGCCTGCCGATGTACTCAAATTTATCGTTGTGGACGGCATCTTCAGCATGGAGGGTGACCTGGCTCCCCTGCCGGAAATCGTAAACATCGCCCAACGCCACAACTGTGTTGTTGTTTGCGACGATGCGCACTCCATTGGGGTCATCGGCGAGCTCGGTATCGGCACCGGTTCCCACTACGGCATAAACGAGGCCGTAGACCTCCAGATCGGCACCTTCAGCAAATCGCTCGCTTCACTTGGTGGCTTTATCGCCTCCTCCAAGCCCATCATTGAGTACCTGAAGCACACGTCGCGTTCGCTCATTTTTAGCGCAAGCATGACACCCGCCAGTGCAGCCAGCGTACTTGCCGCTTTAGAGATAATCAAGGCTGAGCCGCATCTGATAGACCGCCTTTGGGCAAATACCAACTATGCCATAGCGCGTTTCCGCGACCTTGGGTTCGAGATCGGTCATACCGCATCGCCGATCATTCCGCTCTATGTACGCGACAACCACAAGACCTTTGCCTTGGCCACATGGGCTTTCAACGAGGGTGTGTTTATCAACCCTGTTGTATCGCCTGCCGTGCCCAGCGAGGAGTCGCTTATCCGGTTTTCCCTCATGGCTACGCACACGATCGAGCAGATAGATCGCGCTGTGGACATCCTGTATCGCAATGCCAAAAAACTCGGTATCTTTGATCACCAAGTTGACCTGGTGACAGTATGACCGAGATAGTCGAAGTGGCCCCCCGGAACAAACAACAGTTGAGCCGGTTCATAGATTTTCCGCACGACCTCTACGAGGGCGATCCGAACTATGTACCTATGCTGTACATGGAACAGGAGGCGTTGCTCAACCCGGACAAGTCGCCGTTTTTCCGACATTCTACCGCCGCGTATTTCCTCGCTGTACGAGACGGCAAGATAGTGGGCCGCATTGCAGCTATCCTCAACCGTAACCACATCACCCACACCGGGCGACAGGAGGGCTTTTTCGGTTTTTTCGACGCGATAAACGACCAATCGGTAGCCAATTCCCTGCTTGACACAGCGGCCAACTGGCTGCGTAAGCACGGTGTGTCGAAGGTGATCGGGCCAACCAATTTTTCCACCAACGAAACCTGCGGGCTTCTGGTAGAAAACTTTGACGAGCCGCCGTTCATCATGATGACCTACAATGCGCCATACTACATCCAACTGTTGGAAAACTACGGCTTCGCCAAAAACGTGGACCTTTTGTGTTATGTGCTGCCCACCAAAAACAGCCCGCCCGACCTGTTGGCCATGGGCGAGCGCCTGGAGCAACGCCTGGCCGATCGAGGTATTACAATACGGCAGATTGACATGAAAAAATTCAAGCAGGAGCTCCGCACTTTTTTGCCCGTGTACAACGAGTCATGGTCCGAAAACACAGGATTTGTTCCTATGACCGATGACGAGATCGAGCAAATCGCCAAGGACATGAAACCGATCATTGACCCCGATTTTTTGTACTTCGCGGAAAAGGACGGCAAAACGATCGGCGTGTCGCTAACTGTACCCAACGTGAACGAGGTGCAAATAAAACTGAAACGCGGGCGCCTTTTCCCTTTCGGGGTTTTTAAACTGCTTTTCGGCCTGCGCAAGATCAAAACCGTTCGGATCATCGCCCTTGGCACGCTCAAGGAATATCGCCGCCTTGGGGTGGACGTGTGTTTTTATGTTCGAAACATGAAAACCGCCTTGCGCAAGGGCATTGACCGTGGTGAAGCCTCCTGGATTTTGGACAACAACAGCGCCATGAACCGTGCCCTTGAACACATCGGCGGCAGGGTTTACCGCACGTACAGACTTTACGAAAAAAATATTTAACCAGCACATGTCGTATCAGCAAGACTTCAGTTACGTGACCGGCACCGAGCCGCACCGACTTCGGACCAAAGAAATCATTACGGCACACCCGGAGGTTCGCCAGCTTATTGGAAAAAACCCGATAACGGCACTCATCACCGTGGCCTGCGTAGCATTCCAGTTTGTGGCCGCTTATTTCCTTCGCGACCAAAGCTGGTGGCTGATTGTTGCAGCAGCCTGGCTTATCGGTGCATTCCCGGCGCATACGCTGTTTGTTTGCATCCATGAAGCAGCACACCACCTTATTTTCCGCAAACGCTCCTGGAATATTTGGGCAGGCATTTTTGCCAACCTTCCCACCTTGCTCCCGTCTGCCATTTCCTTCAAAAACTACCATATCAAACACCACGCTTTTCAGGGGGTACACGAGCTCGATGCTGACCTGCCCTCCCGTTGGGAAGCCAAACTGATCAACAATTACTTCATTGGCAAAACGATCTGGCTTTTGCTTTTTCCCGTGTTTCAGGGCCTGCGCGTCATTCGTTGCAAGGAAGTAGCCGTTTTTGACAAGTGGGTACTGACCAACATCGTGGTACAGATCGCTTTCGATGTCGTCGTCGTGTACTTCTTCGGCTGGGGTGCGTTTGCATATCTTGGCCTTAGTCTGATGTTTTCTATCGGCCTGCACCCCTTGGGCGCACGCTGGATTCAAGAGCACTTTCTGGTACTGGACAAGGACCAGGAAACCTACAGCTACTACGGCGTGCTGAACCCCGTCAACCTGAATGTGGGCTACCACAACGAACACCACGATATGCCCTCCATCCCGTGGCATAACTTGCCTAAACTCAAGGCCATGGCACCCGAGTTTTACGACAACCTGAAATACCACAAGTCGTACACCAAACTGTTTTTGCAGTTCCTGTTCAGCCAGGAGATCGGCCTGTTTTCCCGAATCCTGCGTCGTGAACGCGGAAATGTGCCCCTCGCTGACGACTCCACTCCCGACGCAGCTATTTTAGAAAAAGGTTAGCGGGTTTCTGGTTAGAAGGTTTCTGGTTCGGGAAACCTTCTAACCAGGAACCTTCTAATCAGATACCCTCTAACCTTTTTTTCCATGAAACGACTCCTGATCACGGGCGCGAGCGGGTTTATCGGCAGCACCCTTGCCGAGCACGCTTTGGCAAAAGGATGGGACGTGACTGCAGCAGTTCGCCCCACCAGCGACCGCGGCTATCTCATAGACCCGCGCATACGATTTATCAACCTCCATTTCGACAACGAACCGGCTCTTCGGCGGGAACTGGAACAGGCTGGCCGCTTCGATTATGTGGCACATATTGCAGGTACCACCAAGGCGCTGCGACCCGGCGACTACTACCGAATCAATGCCGATTATACCAAGCGGTTTGTTGAAATCTTGCAGGACGAGACGCTGAAACCCGAACGTTTTTTGTTCCTCAGCAGCCTTGCTGCACTTGGTTCCGCGCAGCGCAACGATCATGTACACCCCAGCCAAAAACCCATACCCGTCACTACCTACGGGGCCAGCAAACTAGCCGCCGAGCGGTATCTTGAGAGCCTGCCAGATTTTCCGTGGACAGTTGTGCAGCCTACTGCGGTGTTCGGACCGCGCGACCGCGACATACTTCAGGTCGTCCGTCTGATGAACATGGGCCTCGAATTGTACATCGGGAGCAAGCCACAGCGTGTAAGTTTTATCTACATCGAAGATTTGATCGCCATCCTGATCGCCATGCTCGAGTCGGAAATCGCCACACGGAAAAAATACATCGCCACCGACAGCCGCGACTATACCACCGACGACCTCGGAAACGCGGCCCGCGCAGCCTTGCAACGCCGCCATACCCTGCGGCTCCGCTTGCCGATGGGGATCGTGCGCATCATCGCCACCGTGGCCGAAACCATCGGCCAATGGCGCGGCCAGATGCCACCCCTCAACCGCGAAAAACTCAACGAAATCGGCGGGCCAAACTGGTGGTGCGATGCCAGCCAGACCTACCAAGAACTAAGCCTGACACCGCGATTCGACCTGTACAGCGGTATGCAACAAACTGTGCGCTGGTATCGCCAAAACAATTGGTTATGAACCTGTCGCTGAATGGCTACAAGTTTTTGCTGCGCGGCTTCGGCGCCGGGTTGTTGCCTGTGGCTCCCGGAACGTGGGGATCAGCCGCGGCAGTCCTGCTTGCCTGGCCGTTGGCAATGTGTTCCCCCGATTTTTTCCGCCTAGAACTTTGCCTGCTCGTGGTGGCCGCCACGTGGGTGTGCGCCACAGGCTCGGCCCTGCTGCGCGACGAATGGGGCGAGGACCCCAGCCAGACCGTGCTGGACGAGATGGCCGGCATGTGGCTGGCTCTCATCGGCCTGCCATTCCACTGGCATTACTGGCTGGCAGCGTTTTTCCTTTTCCGTTTTTTCGACATCTTCAAGCCGCTCTGCATTCGGAGCTTGGAAAAAATTGGAGATGGTTGGGGGGTTGTGATGGACGATTTGCTGGCGGGGGTTTATGCTAATATGGTTATCCAACTTTTTTTGTGTCTGGGGCTATTTGGTAGATGAGCGATGCATACTGTGAACGGGTAGATTGTTGGGTAAATTCCTTGCGCAACCTAACTAGAAGCCATCTCAAAAATACCTGCCGGGCCGAAATGGCGCCTAAAAAGCGAATACTTCGTTCGTTTTTTTCGCCGTAGACCCCCGCTACGACTCAAAAAACTGCCTTGTCTTCGCCTTTTAGGCATTCATTTCAACTCCGACGCCATTTTTGAGATGGCTTCTAGTTCTACTTTGTCAGATTACAGGAATCGCGCTCGGTTTTGTCAATCTGAAAGAATCCGTCCACGTCCCGGCGGACTTGACACGGAGCAAGACCCGCAATGATGTGGACGGATTTTTTCAAAATGACAACGTAGACCCAGGCTATGCGTTTGAAGTAGCGTGATAAAAGTGCTACTTTAGCTTTTTAATATCCTTAGAATGAAAAAGGAAAAGGTTGAAATTCCTGATGAAGTAGAATCACCCTTGCCGGGGGATGCTTTCATTCGTGCGCTGGGGGCCAGTTACCTGTTGCCCACTATTGATCCAATTACACTGGATATGGTCAAGGACGAATTGCCAATCCCATACATCCAGATTAATAGCGCCCTAAATCAGGCTTTTGCGGATTTGGTTTTTTCAAACTCCATTTCGTCACCTCAAAACATTGAGGCTATCCTTCCTGACACCTTCCAACTTGTCCAATATTCCCGGCAAGGTGTGCCAGCAGCCGATTTTCTTTCCATTGTACAAGCATGCCCTTTTACGATTTTGGAGTGGGCCACGTTCCTGCAAACAAAAGAACGTGTACTTCAAAAGTATATCGCCTCTGATTCTGCACTAACCCCTAGCTACTCTGAGCGCATTCTGGAAATTTTCCGCTTGTTTCGCCGGGGCGAGGCCGTGTTCGGTTCCGCTGACGAATTTTATGCCTGGCTCAAAACAGATGTGCCATCGCTCGGTGGTATCAAACCAATTTCGTTGCTGGATAACACTTTCGGCATCAGCATTGTACATGACGAGCTCACGCGGGTGGAACATGGCGTGCTTTCATGATCGTATATCGGCTCTCCAAAAGTCAATACAAGCATGACCTCTCCGGAAAAGGCGCTGAAATAGCTGGCGGCAGATGGAACAGCAGGGGCGTTGCCATGCTCTATACATCGCAAAGCCGTGCCTTGTGTTTGGCTGAAGTGTTGGTCCATCAGCCTCGCGGCAAATTGGCCGATGATTTTTGGATGGTGACCATCGAGGTGCCGGATACAGCCCTGATTTTGCGATTAAGCCAGGAAGATCTTCCTGCCGATTGGCGTGTTTGGCCTCCGCCATTTTACCTACGTTCGATTGGCGACTCCTTTGTTTACGATGCACGGTACCTCGCCTTGGCCGTGCCCTCCGCAGTGGTACCTGGTGACGAAAACCTGCTCTTCAACCCCAAACATTCAGATTTTCCTTCTTTGCGAATTGTCGAAGATGTGCCGTTCAGGTTCGATCCTCGCTTGTCCCCCTGATTTTTTTTAATTGTTCTTCGAGTCAAAGCCCCAGCCCGTCACGCCAGCTGCTCCAGTAGCCACTCCTTTTCCGTGAGTACGGGTTCTTCTTCAATCTCCTTGCGCAGGGTATCCCGGTGCTTGCGCTCGTGACCGCGCTGCAGGATGCGCTCCGTGAAACGAATAATGTTCAGGTAATTTTTGCGGTGATAGCCCAGTACTTTTTTGCGGTGGATGTAGTTACGCATGGCATCGAGATGGGAATGCAACAGGTCGTGCTCGTCCAGCACAAAATACGTTTTCAAAAGCAGCGTCTTTGCCGCTAAATGGAGCAACGGGTCGGCATAGTTGGCTTTTTGCAGGAGGGTGAGCACGGAATCGAAGTGGTGGCGTGCGTAGTCCACGCGGGCGAGGTTGAAGTTCAGAGCGCTCTCGCGGTACTGGCGTTCGAGATGGCCATTGTATCGGCGGACAAACTCCTCAGCCCAATCCGGTTCACCGCAGCGCAGACTGGTGGCGACAATATTATGGTACGTGAAGCGCGAGAGCACACCGTTTTCGAACAAGCTGCCCGATTCAAGTGCGCGACGGTACAAGTCGAGTAGTTCGGATTCCATTTCCCGGGCACCGCTGTTGGCCCGCCGGATACAATGGTTGATGGCAAACAAGAAAAACTCGCGCTGCTCCACTTCTGAGAAAAGGGCTTTGCCATCTTCCATTTTTTTCAAAAAATCGTGGTAGTGGGCGCTATCCTCTCCATGTTGCAGCATGCGGATAGCCGACAAATAAGTGGAAATGCCCGGCTGGCCGGCCCATTCTGGCACCTCTGCCAAGGCCACCACCGTACGGTGCAGTACAGCCTCCGAATCGGAGCGGTACACGTTTTTTTGCGACAGCTCCAGGCAGATCAGGCGCAGTCGTGCGGTCAGGTAGTGGGCATCGGTGCTGTGCGCAAGGTCGCGCAGGGGAGCGGGTTCGGCGGGATTTTTCCGCAGGGCAGTCTCGTGCTGCTCAAAACAGTAGAGCCGTTGCAGTGCGTAGTAATTTTCGTTGCGGCAGGGCTGTGTGTTTAGGTCGCGTTCGAAGGCCCGCATCGTGCGCTCGTACGGTTCCATCAGACCCCGGTTTCGGTAGGCGGCGGCCAGTCGAATGCGGCTTTCCGGGGCTTTTTCGTGCATGTCCTGAACGAGCAGGAAGGTTTCCAAAAGTCGGTTCAAGTAGCTCATCAACAGGCGCATGCGGGTGTCGTCGTAGGGCTCGGCAGGGTGCAGCGTCGCCCAGGCACACGCCTTATCCGCCTTCTTGTCCGAACAAAAAAAATCGAAGAGCCGGATCAAGTCTGTTCGCAGGTTGAAGTACGGCGATTCCAGAAAACGCCGGGCATCACGTCGTTCAATGGCGCTCAGGGATAGCACCAACCGGTACACGTTGTTTCGGTCCACGTTTTTTCTTTTGGTAAAAAAAATAAATTTTGGTCTACAAAAGCAGTGGTCTGTTTGCACAAAAATCGTGCTTGGTTTTACTCAAGCAAACAGCAGTTTAGTTTTTTGAAAAAAACTGCTCTACAAAACCCGAAATTTGATTTTTGACAACCCATTCCCGCCCCGCACTTTTGTAGCGTCGAATACAATCCGATTCGACCCTGCCTCCCCGGGGTTCTCTTTTTCTGCTAACTATTAGTTTCAATCCACACCATGAAAAATTTGACATCAGTGCAATCCCAAAACCGAACGGTGCTGCAACTGTTGCTTTCCCTCCTGCTTTGTTGCGGGGCAAGCCACCTGACCGCCCAGTGCAGCAATGACAACACACCGCCCGTGCCCGTGTGTACCAATCCGCTGCAAAAACAGGTACAACTGTACGAACCGACCATCATTCAGGCCGCTGAATTCAATGCAGGAAGCACCGACGACTGCACTGCCGCAGCGGCCTTGAAGTTTTTCGTCGAACTCGGAAATACGCCCTCACCTGCTCCGCCTCCAATCACCTCGATCCAGTACCCTGAGGGTCAGACGGGCCAGCATCCGGTCATACTCTGGGTAGTGGACTCAGCGGGCAACGCCGCCAACTGTGCCACCACGCTGGACTTGACACCTTGCACCAATTCCACGCCCGCTATTACTTGCAACGACCATGTCATCGTGCAATTGGGTGTCAACGGCACGGCCCTTATCACGCCTGGTATGATGCTCGAGGGCGGCCCATACTGCCCGGACTACGAATACCAGATGCGCTTCCCGCCCGCAGGCCAGTACGCTTCGTCCATAACGGTGGGCACCGCCGACATCGGGACACGGATTATGCAGATCACTAATTTCCAGAACGGCAGCCCCTTCAACTCCTGCTGGGGAAATGTCACCGTGAGCGGAGGCTGCAACCCGGACATAACGCCCCCTACTGTCGTTTGCGAGGCTAACACCGTTGTGGCCATCGACACCTCTCTGTACGAGCAGTTTGTATTGTGGCCCGATATGCTTGACCAAGGCAGCTTCGACAACTGTACGGCGGCCGGCAACCTAACTTACCTTTTGGGACTGACCTCCCCTGCGGGTCAGTTCTTCGACTCACTCCTGTTGCAATCACTCGGCACATACAATGTTATTCTGCAAGTGACTGACGAGGCAGGAAACCTAAACTATTGCTGGACGGAAGTGACCGTCAACCACAAATCCGCTCACCTGATCCAGGGTGCCGTGTTCCACGACGAAAACGGGGACTGCGACCGGCAACCTGGCTCCGAACCTGGGTTGGCTGGCTGGCCAGTGCGGGCAGTAGCACAGAGTACCGGCGCGGTGTACCTCGGCACTACCGACTCCGCTGGCCATTATACCATAAAAGTGCCCTTGCCCCTGGCGGCATTCGACGTGGCCGTGGCTGTGCCGTTCAACTACGGCGGGGGCATCTGCCCGACCACATATATCGCCACGTTCACCAAGCCAACCAAATCGGAAGCGTTCGTGCAGGACCTCCCGGTTATCCTGAGCTATGAGTGCGCCCTTCTGTATGTGGACCTGGCCACGCCACGCATCCGCCCCTGTTTTCCGGGCATTTACCACGTCCAGTATGTCAACCTCAGCGGACAAACCGTGACCGGAACCTATGTAGACGTGACGCTGGATGATGCCCTGGCATTTGTCAGCAGTTCAATCCCCGAAACTGACCTCGGCAATCAGGTTTACCGCTTCCAAACGGGCGACCTGGCTCCCGGCGCTGGCGGACGATTCAGCATTAACTTTTTTACCGACTGCGATACAGAAGCAGGCGCTACGCACTGCACCGAGGCGCACATTTTCCCCGACACAACGTGCGCAAACAACCCCGCCTGGTCGGGTGCCGACGTGGCCGTGCAGGCCATTTGCGCTAACGACAGCGTACGACTTTCGATTAAAAACATCGGAACCGGCCCCAATGCCGGCCCGCTGAACTACATCGTGGTGGAAGACGTGCTCATGCGCAACAGCAACACGTTCCAATTGAACGCTGGCCAGACCATGCTGCTCGATCCGTTCCCGGCCACGGGAGCCACTATCCGCCTGCAGGCTCAGCAGGAGCCGGGTCACCCCTACGGCGGCGTGCAAGCCGTGGCCCTCGAAGGCTGTGGAGGTTTCACGCCAGGTATGGTCACGCTCTTCCCGCTCAGCCCGGCCGACCCGTTTGTGGCCCTCGACTGTCGTCAAAATGTTTCCTCTTTCGACCCCAACGACAAGCAGGCACTTCCCTTAGGCTACGGTGCCCAGCATTTTGTGGAGAAAAACACCGACCTGGACTACACCATCCGCTTCCAAAACACGGGCACTGACACTGCCTACACGGTGGTACTACTCGACACCCTTTCCCAGTTTCTGGCGGCGCGGCAAATCCGCCCGGGTGTTTCCAGCCACGCCTACCGATTCGAGTTGCTCGAAGGTCGCATAGCCAAGTTCGTGTTCGAGAACATCTTGCTGCCCGACAGCAATGCGAATCTCGCCGCTTCGGAGGGCTTCGTCCAGTTCCGCATCCCGCAAGCGCCCGACAACCCCGATGGAACGCGCATCGAAAACACGGCGGCGATCTACTTCGATTTCAACGCGCCGGTCATCACCAATACGGTCTGGCACACCGTAGGCACCAATTTCGTCTCCAGTGCTACCACTTATGCCGATCCTAACCGAAGCCCACTGCGGGTATATCCCAATCCCGCCAGCACGGTGGTGCATTTCGCCGCCGAGGCACTGCCCGGCGAGACCATGAATTTGTCGGTGACGGACGCGCTGGGTCGCGAAGTTCGAAGCAGCACTGCCGAACAAATGCCTATTTCCCTCGATTGCAGCGGGCTGCCTGCGGGGACATACTTCTTCCACATCCGTGCCGCCAACGCGCGCACACTTTGGGCTGGCACGTTGCTGGTGCGCTAATCGAAGATAAGCATCGTTGTGAACATCTGTCGGGAGGCTCTGGAAACAGGGCCTCCCTTTTTTGGGGAGAGGGGGGCTGCGCACCAGTCGTGTTGAGCGGTTGCTGCCGAGCGGTTCACATTCGCAGCCACTTGCCCAGGTACTCGCCACCTTCCATGCTTAATCGAAGCGTATAAAATCCCTGCGGCAAATGCCCTAACCACAGCAAATTGGATGGCTTGGCCACGATCTTTTTGGAATAAATCTCACGCCCCTGTGCATCGAATACGCGGATCGTGCCAGCCATGGGATCTTCGAGCGGAAGGTGGAACCACAACTCGCCGTCGGGCGAGGGATTGGGCCAAATGGTCAGGGGCAGCGTGCCAGGCGCCACAGTGGTGCTCACAGATTTGCACGAATCCTGCTGCTCGTAGGCACCCAAGTCCACCTTGCCGTAGCGGATGCGCTGCAACCCGTCCAGATCGTCTTGTAAGCCGAGGCCGAGGGGAATATCGTTGTTGCCTTTGTTCACCGCCGGAGAGCAGGGAAGCAGCCGGAGGTTGCCAGCGAGCGAGTCCTGAAACCCCGGCCCGATACCGGGCAAAATACCCTGCTGAAAAGCCTGCGCTGCACCCGGCACGCTCGTGCTGTCGGTCAGGTTGAGCAGTGTGTTGTTGATGTGATAGCCGAACATGTTGCTTACCGCTGGCTTGTTGTTATAGAACATTTTGCGCAGGTCGGTGTCTGGCTCCCAGACGATGCAGTTGTCTATGAAAAAATCGTTGAAATACTGGCTGGAGTCGTTGAAGAGCGTGTCCCAGGTCTTGATGAAGATGTACTCGTTGTTGTCGAAAAAAGTGCAGTTGGCGATGCGGGTGGTGTTTTGGTTTTTGGCTTGAGATGTCGAAGAAATCCCTCCCCCATTGTCAAAAAAGACGCAGTTGGTGATTTCTGATTGTACCGTGTTGTGCCTCCCGCCGCCATGGCTTAATGCAACGCAAATACGGTTCGGGCCATCACGGTCTTTGTTTTGAAAAAACAAACAGTTGTTTACTGTTAGAGTGGATTCATTATTTTCTGAAACTGATATTTCCCCGGTAATATCACTCGCCAAATTACGTACAAAGGTGCAGGATTCTACTTCCACATCAATTTTAGAGTTGAACCCAATATACATGAAGTAGCCAGATCCATTAGCGCTCCTTGCCAAGTTTTCTTCAAACAAGCAATTGGATATTTTACAATCAAAAGAATAGCCTTCTTCGCTCACAAAAAAGGCCGTGAATCCATCAAACAAAAATGAGGTGCCTTCAAGTGCCACATTTTTGCGGAAAACGCAGGAATCTAGAATCAGGTCATACGTACTTAGCCCAGGAGGGCTGGCGTAATAACCGATAGCTCCACCCGCATCAACCCAGGAAGTGTCCCGTTCAAACACGCAATGCCGAATAACCGTTTTGGAATTGGCCGTGGCATTAAAATAGATGCCGCCTCCCTGACCAATAAATGCTTTGTTGTCTAAAAATCGACATCCATCCAAAATAAACACATCTGAAGGGGCTGAGGGGCTGTTTTTGTAAAATGCTCCGCCAAATTGCGAGGACGTGTTCCGGCTAAAGGTGCAGTTGCGCAGCACGGGGTTTACAGGACTGGCAAATTGTTCGGGGCTTTCGAAATCCGACCAAGTGGCGCACAGTCCACCGCCGTTGTTGGCGTGGTTGTGCTCGAACACACAGTTTTGGATGACCGGGCGGGAATCTGCCAAGGTGGTCGAACCTTCCAACAACATGCCCGCGCCGTATCGGTCAATCTGTACAGGTGTAAACTCGTTGTACGAGTAGCCGTCGCGAACGGTGAACCCGTCCATGACGGTGGTGCTACCCAGACCCTTGCCACGCACAACGTGGTACGAGTTGTCAGAGGGCAGTCCGAGGGTGCCGATGTCTCCGCTGAGGATTGTTTTGTTCATTTCAATGTCGCGTGCCGACAGGTCGGATTCCGTCCCGGCAAAACCGCCGTATATGGCCGTGCTGTCTTTTAGCACAAACGAAACCGTTCGGTCGGTCGTGCTCGTGGGCTTGTAGGTACCCGTAGCCACCCAGATCGTATCGCCCGCTTGGGCTGTGGCCAAGGCGTGCTGCAGATCGGTAATAGCATCGGCCCAAGATGTGCCGGTTTGGGAGCCGCCGCTTGCACTTGCACTGACATAGTGGCGGGTTTGAGCGAAAATAATGTTGGAGAGAAAAATGCAAAGGCAGGGTATGAGGAAAGAGCGCATGGGAGTGAGGATTTTTGAAAAGCGATAAAAAAGGGAAAAATTTGACACGAGAAGAAGTCTTTCCTTGCCGAAAACGGGCGGGTCGCGAGCAAAAATGAGGTTCATGTTCCCTTCTTGCTGAAAGCCAAGTGTAAGTGTCGGGGTGACTTGAAGTCACCCCGATACTATCAGCGGGTTAGGCACATGAGCCAAAAACGAACCTATTTTTTGCTGATTTTACCGCGAGCGGTCATATCTCCCGCCTGGAGGACATACCAATAAAAACCCGATGGCCGCGCTGCCAGATCGGAGATGTTGAGTTCGTTCGGCCCGGCTGGGAGCGTCGTGTGGGTACTACTGACCAACGCGCCGGTCGCGTCAAAAATGTCGAGGTGTACTGGCCCGCTGTTCTGCATATCAAAGGCAAAATCTACACCCGAGGTGAATGGGACGGGGTAGGTTTTGATCCGAAACGATTGGGAAGGGCAGACCGTGCCAGGCAAAACGGGCTTGCGAAGGCCCTGCGGCACTTCGGTGATTTGCAGTGTGAGCGACACGTTGGGGACAAGGTCGCCGTCCTCGTTGTAGAAAAAGAAAGGCAGCACGTTTTTGTCTAACTGCAAAGCATTGGTCAGGTTGACTACGCCTTGGCTCGTCGTCATGTCAA
>JBJXEZ010000096.1:0-27023 GCA_046153695.1 Saprospiraceae bacterium | reverse complement strand
AGCCCCCCTCCCCCTCGGGGGAGGGGATGGGGGTGGGGTTGTACCCGCAGAGCTCGATGTACCCCATTGTTGCCAAGGTGTGGGTATCAGGCTAAACAGTTACAAAATTTTGCTGAAAGTGCCGCTTCAAACTGTTTGGACATATTGCAAATACCGCCCAACCTTGCAGAATTGACTTGACTGACCACTAAGCCAGGGTGCCGCCTATATGTCAGCAAAAAGCACAATTTGCAATTCTACGCACCTGGCTCACAAAAACGCGAAAAGTGTTACATGGTACCAAGTCTAATAGTTGCACCTTCGTGCGCACTTTTAGAATTTGTGTTTTTTTTACTCTGGTACTCTCATGAAAAGAGGATTTTTTGCCATAATATCGGTGTCCATGCTGATGCTGTCCTGCCTTTGTGCAACGCATTTTTGGGCCCAAACGCCTGTTTCTATACCACACAATACCGGCCCGATTACCATTTCTTTGTTGTCACCCGGTGCTTGTTCCTTCATCTTTACCGACAACGGTGGCCCGAATGACCCGTATTCCCCACAGGTGGGCGTTGGCTCCGTCATCACCTTTTTGCCCTCTGTAGCGGGCAACAAAGTGGTCGTGCAGTTCACCTCTTTTTACACCGAGGAGGGCTTTGATGCCCTGTTTGTGTATGACGGCCTCAACACGTCAGCTCCGCAGATCGGGTCGGGGGCACCGGCATTGACGGGTTTGCCCAACCCCTTTTCCGGCGGAACAGGGGGCTGGCAGGGGGCGACGGCTCCGTTCAACATTGCGGCCAACACGCTCCGTGCCAGTGCCGCCAATATCTCTGGCGCGCTGACTTTTGCTTTTGACAGCGACCAAAGCACGAACGCCAGCGGCTGGACGGCCATCGTCTCCGAAGTTTCCGGCGGAGCCTGCTCAATTCTGCCTTCGGGCATTGTTCATGCCGCTGCGGCAGCCAGTGTATGTTTACTTACGGTGCAAGTGCCCGTCCCTGCTGTGTCGCCAGGCGGCTGTGCTCCAAGCCTCGACCTTCGCTACAGCCTCAACGGTGGCCCGATGGTGCTGCTTACCCAGCCTCTGCCGCCCGTCGTGGCGGTGCCCAATGTGCCCCTGGGTCTAAATAACCTGCACTGGCAGCTCGTGGAAACTTGTGCAGGCGGGTTGGTAGCCAGTGCAATGCAAACGCTCGCTGTGGCCGACACGACGCGGCCAACGCTGGTTACCCCGGCCAATGTTACCCTTGATTTGCCACCAGGCGCCTGCTCAGTGGCGTATCAATACAGCCTTTCGGCACAGGACGATTGTTCCACGCCCCTGGTGGTTCAGGTACAGGGACTGCCCTCTGGCGAAAAATTTCCCGTCGGAACCACTGTTAATACTTTCAAGGCTACAGACTCAGCGGGAAATACCGTCACGGCATCGTTTTCCGTCCTTGTAAACCAGTTTGCGACGCCGACCAACAGCCTGCTCTGCGCGGGCACGCTCAATGTTTCGCTCGGACAGAACTGCGCCAAGGTGCTCGGTGCGAACGATATACTGCTCGGCGGGCCGTACCGATGTTTCGATTCGTACACGGTTCAAATTGATCGTATTCCGCCTTACAACGACGGCCCTTGGGTGCCAGCCGTGCTCTCTAGCAGCGACCTTGGCAAAACATACGGCGTTCGTGTGAGCGACCCGGCAAACAACAATTTTTGCCTCAGCAATGTCCTCGTTGAGGACAAACTACCACCCGTACTCTCCGCCAGTACCGCCAATTTGCCCTGCAATTTCAATACCTCGCCCTCACATGGCGGCTTAGTTTCGGTGCTGGGAAAACTGGCCCACACGGAGACACTGCCGAAAACCATTTTGGACTATGAAACGGCACAACTGACGTTCCCCGCCACCGCCCCGACCGATGCACTGGTGACCGATCTTGATGTGTTCCTCCGTGCTAGCGGCGATATTTTTGAAAAAAACCTGCGCATGGAACTGGAAAGCCCGGATGGCACCACCGCCGTCCTGTGGAACCGGCAATCCGGGTGCAGCAGCCCCCTTTGGGTTTACCTCGATGATGAGGCACCTGCTGGCACCGACTGCTCCCGCTATATGACCGGCCAACACGCCCGCATCCTGCCTGGCGGCGGCTTGTTGGCCGCTTTTTACGGAAAACCGCTTAACGGCGCGTGGAAACTGCGCGTACGGGACATGAATGCATTTGGCGACACGGCAAGCCTGGTCGAGGCCGCGCTGTTGGTGCGCTACACGGCCACGTTTTCGGCGGGCTTCCCCAATGGGCTGCAATTCCCGGCGCAGGTTGTACAGGTAGCGCCGACGGGGTTTTCTGTACCTGCTCCTCTGTTGGATGGATGCAGCGCTGTCGCGCTGAGTTACACCGACGAAATGATTGCACAGCCCTGCTCCTCGGCGTTGTCGGCTATCGTGAACAGGACCTGGACGGCACGGGACGCGAACAACAACTCAGCCACGTTGGTGCAAACAATCAACCTCCTGCGCCCCGATCTGGACGACGTGACACTGCCGCCCAACTACGATGACTTGGCTTTCCCGGCCTTCGAGTGTGGCAGCCCGTACCCCTCGCCCGCCTGGATCGAAAGCCAGGGGAAACAGGGTGCCCCTCACGTTTTTGGCCGCCCCATCGGATGCTCCATCAACTGGTCGTACACGGATGCTGTGGTGGGCACCTGCGGCGGCGGGTACACCGTCAACCGCAATTGGACCGTGGTGGACCCCTGCAAATCCAAGTCTGTGCAAATCACACAATTGATTCAGGTGCTCGACCGCCAGTCGCCCACATTAGCCTGCCCGGCCAACTTGGCGGTTTCCACCGATTTATACGCTTGTTGTGCCACGGTGAACCTGCCCGACGTGGTAGCCGACGATGCTTGCTCCGGCATGAGCGCGTTGAGCGGCAAAGTGGTGGTTTTCAACCAGTACTCGAATGATACGGTGCAGGTGCAGACGGTCGGCGGTTCGCTCACCACGTTTCCGGGCAACAACCCGGCAGACCCGGACACGCTGGCCGCTTTTGCCAGCACGTCCTGCTTGCCCGTAGGCGTACACCATGTTTACTACCGCGTGGACGATGCCTGCGGAAACACAGCAAGCTGTTCTTTCCGGCTGACCGTGCGCGACTATACGCCGCCGGTGGCGGTGGGCCGGCAACTGACCGTGATCTCGCTCAATGCCGACGACACAAACGACTGCTACGAACAAGACCCTGCCAAGGGTCGTTTCGGCGGCGTAGTCGTGGTGCCTGCCACGGTTTTTGACGAAGGTTCGTACGACAACTGCAACTTCGTGAAACTGACTGTGCGCCGTCAACCGCCGTACTCGCCAGCCATTCAGGCGCTGAATGCCCAAAATGGCGCTCCGCCATGTTTCGATGCTTTTCCCGACCTGAAAAGCGAATACACAAAGGCGACCGAAGAAGGTGATTCGATCAAATTCTTCTGCGCCGAGGCAGGCACTACCCAGCGGCTTGTGTTGCGTTGTTACCAAAAAGATGCTCTCGGTAACCTGACCCTCGGGTCAAACGGTCAACCAATTTACAATGAAGCGTTCGTGGACGTGATGGTGCAGGATAAACTTAAACCCGGCTGCCAACCCCCGGCAGACGTGTCCGTCGCCTGTGAAAACTTCGATCCGGGGTTGGAGCCGTACGGGCTGCCCACTGTTTTGGACAACTGCTGCCTCGACACCGCTAAAACCTACCGCAACCAGTACGGCCTTGGTCATGCGCTGAATATTTCCCAGTTCGACACCCTGTGCAACCGGGGCATCCTGACGCGCACGTTCACGGTATTCGATTGCCAGGGCCAAACCAGCCAGTGTACCCAGCAAATCACCGTTTCACACGCCCCGAAATACGCTATTCGTTTCCCCGACGACGTGGCGATCACTGCTTGCAACGCTTCCGGCCAGTATGGCCAGCCGGAATTTTTCGGAATAGGCTGCTCGGCTACGGCGGTGTCGTTTAGCGATGCCATCCTGACCGTAGTGCCGGATGCCTGCTACGGCATTGAGCGCACATGGAAAGTGATTACTTGGTGTGACTATGTACCCGGCGGGGCCTGCGTACAAGTTCCCAACCCCACGCCCAGTACCACGCTCAATCACCCCGACAACCTGACCGGACCGATCGTGTCGGCCCCCGGTACACCCGCGCCATGGGCACCTACGGTGGCCAAACTGACCCCCGGCGCTGCTCAACCCACCAATTTTTCGTCATTCTGGAACCCGTCGGTCAATTGCTACGAATACCGACAGATCATAAAAGTGCTGGATGGCCAGGCCCCGGAGGCTAACCAGTGCCCTGCTGGTGGCGTGGATGTTTCCGACCAAACAGCCAATGCTTCCGAACTTTGGAACGCGGCGTACTGGTACGACCCGGCGATTTCGAGCCATAACCTCGCCGATGGCCCTTCAGACCTGACGATTACGGCCACCGACTTGTGCTCGAAGGGCAATTTGCAGGTTCGGTACTTGTTATCGTTGGACTTGGACAAAAACGGCTCATTGGAAACGGTCATCAACAGCGCCAATTTGCCGGCGGCAAATACGGTAATGTATGATAACGCTGCCACACCCAATTACGCCGGCGGCCAGGCACGCGGGTTCGACGACCGCACCGTGGCCGTAGACCGGAAATACCGTTTTGCGCTGGAAACCACCAAGGACGACAACAAAATGACGGCTTCCGTGCGCTGGAATACCGAAGCCGAACCAAATGCTTTTGTCAAACCCGAACTGCCTTACGGCACGCATCGACTGAACTGGGTGGTGGCCGATGGCTGCGGCAACGAGCGCGTATGCGAATACGCCTTCACCGTGCAGGACACCAAAGCGCCAACATCTGTGTGCGCCACCGGTTTGAGTATCAACCTGATGCCATCAAAATTCGTGACTCTGACGGTGGGTGACTTTTTGCACTATGCCGAAGATAATTACACACCCACGGCCCAGTTAAAATTTGGCCTGCGGCGTGTGGACAGTACCTCCACGGGTTTTCCTTTTCTGCCGGATGGCGTAACTCCGCAAACCAGCGTCACATTCGCTTGCGATGCTATTGGCAGCCCGCAACAGGTGCAATTGTGGGCGCGGGACGTGGCGGGCAATGCTGATTTTTGCAAAACACAGGTGGTTTTGCTGGACAACTCGAACTACTGCCAGTCTGGCGGGGATTACGCTATTGTCGCAGGGGCACTGAACACCGAGGCAGGCAACGGTTTGGAGGATGCGTCGGTGGGGCTCGACGGCACACACCCGAACTTTCCGCCAATCAGTAAGGTGCAGGTCACGGATGCCAATGGCTTTTTCCAGTTCAATTCCGTGCCGACGATGGGTACCTACACCCTAACTCCATTCAAAGACAACGACCCGTTGAACGGCGTGAGCACCTATGACCTCGTGCTCATCAACAAGCACATTCTTGGGCTGGAACCGCTCAGTTCGCCCTACAAAATGATCGCTGCCGATGCCAATGGAAGCAATTCTATCACCACGTTCGACATCGTAGAGTTGCGCAAACTGCTTCTCGGGGTTTACACCGAACTGCCTAACAACACATCGTGGCGCTTTGTGGATAAGCCATTTGTTTTTCCGAACATCTCCAACCCATTCCAGGCACCAATCCCGGAAGCGGTATCGCTGCAAAACTTGACGCACGCTTCAGGCATCGACGTGAAATTTGTAGCGGTAAAAATTGGCGACGTGAACGGGAACGCCGTGACGAGCACCTTGCTGGAAGCAGAAGACCGCACGACTGCGGGCACCCTGCTCTTCGATGTGACCACCGAACGCAGCACCGGTTTTTGGGTACAGGCCGGCGATGTGTTCACCGTGCGAATCAGTGCATCGGAACCGGTTGAAGGCTGGCAGTTCACGCTGACACACAGTGGCCTGGACCTGCTGGAACTGAAACCAGGACCCAATGCGAGCCTGCTTAATTTTGGTATTTTCCCCAAGGAGGCCGCTCTGACGGGGAGCTGGAACGGCACTGGCCAGGTCGGGTTCGACCTGACTTTCCGGGCAACCGAGGCGGGCGATCTGAGCCGGATGCTGGCCATTTCAGGTCTTATTACGCGGGCGGAGGCCTACAGGCAGGAAACGGGTGATCGCCTCGACGTGGCCCTTCGGTTTGTCGGCCCTGCGGGTCAAATAGTGAAGAAGCAGGGCTTTGAACTATACCAAAACATGCCCAACCCGTTCTCCGCGAGCACCAGTATCGCCTTTTACCTGCCCGAGCCTTCGGAAGTCACTTGGAGTATTACTGACGAAACGGGCCGCTTGCTTTTTGAGCAAAAGGGCCATTTCAGCAAGGGCCACAATGCCGTTGTCGTGGATGGCACCCAATTGCAAGCTGCTGGCATGTTATTTTGCCACTTGAAAACGGAGAATGCGCGTGCGGTTCGGAAAATGATGCGGGTGAGATGAAGGCGGCGGCTATCCCCCCCTTTTCCCCAGTTCAATAACCTGCAAGTTGCCAATTACGCCCGCATCCAGCGTGAACCGCATGAGCGTTTTCACCTGATGCCAGCCTTCGTTGCCGCAGGCACCGGGGTTGAGATGCAGAAATCCCAGTTGTTTGTCGGGCATTGCTTTGAGGATGTGGGAGTGGCCGCAGATGAACAATCCGTTGGCGGGAGGCTCCGTTCGCAGGATGTCGCGCACCCGAGGGTTGTACCGGCCGGGGTACCCGCCAATGTGGGTCATGTAAACGGGCACGCCTGCGTATTCGAAACGCAAGTCAAGCGGCATTTCGGCCCGAATCGCGGCACCGTCAATGTTGCCGAATACACCGCGCAGGGGCTTGAACGCTTTCAGGCGCTCCACGACCGCCATGTTGCCGAAATCGCCAGCGTGCCACACCTCGTCGCAAGCAGCGAAGTACTCAAAAATGCGCTCGTCCAAAAACGAGTGCGTGTCCGAGAGCAAGCCAATTGTTTTCATGGTGGGCAATCAGTCGGACTTCCCAGTCCGCTTCAACTCGGTATTTTTTGCCGCGTCCGGGCGGCCGTCGTTCACTGCATGTTTCCGTACAAGATCGCGCTGTCAATCTGATCGGGTAGCGGCCCGAAATTGGCAATTTTCATTTCAGCCAACCGGTGGCCTGCCAGCGCACGCTCTTCCAACGGGCGTTCGTCCAGCAAGGCAGTCAGGTAGCCTGCCCAGAAAGCATCGCCCATACCGATGGGGTCTTTTGCTTCTACAGGTCGGGTCGGGATGAAGGCGCGGTTTTTGGAGTCGGCCACCCAGCAGCCATCGGCACCGAGGGTGTAGCACACTTCGCTGGCGCCGAGCCGTAGTATTTGATCAAGAATGGCTTCCGGCTCCGTTTTTTCTTCTCCGTACAGGTTTTGGTAGTCCGAATCGCTCAGTTTGATGATGCCGCCCATTCGGCAGTAGTCGCTCACGATACGCTGGGCATCGCGGCGTTCGGGCCATATCTTTTCGGAGTAGTTCACATCCATGCTAAGGCGCATACCAGCGCGATGGGCGCGTTCGGAGGCTTGAAGCAAAACCTGCTGAGCGGGCATTTTGCTCATGGCGAAGCAGGTAGTGTAAAATATGGTAGCGTCGTCGAACAGGTTGTATGGAAACTGGCGGATGGAAAGCAGGTGGTCGGCTGTTCGGTACGTTTGCAGACTGGTACCTGCGGCGGTTCGCACGTCAAGGAAAAGGGTCGTCGGCTCGTCCACTTGAGCGATGCAGGATATATCCACACCCAATCGGGCAACATAGTTTTTCAGCACATTCCCCATGTCGTCGTTACCGACAGTGGCAGCCAACATGGTTTTTTTGCCCAGGCGGGCCATGTTCATACTGAGGTTGGCGGGGCTGCCTCCGGGCAATCGTCGGAACAGCGTAGCCTCGTCGGGTGTGCGCACAAACTCGGCGGTGGTAAAGTCCACGAGCAGTTCGCCTGCACAAAAAATATCAATGGTTCTCCCCATTTTGGAAGGGTGTTTTTTAAGGCCAATTCAAAAGAAACCGGCATTTATTTACTTGAAAAGCAGTGTTTTGAAAAACGGATTGAGCAGCACAGCACAAACCGGGCGCAATGATAAGACATTTTCGGGCACAGGCAGGGTTCTTTGTGCGGGACAAAAAAATGGTGCGAAAAAAAACGCCGGGCATGTCATTAAATGACACCTTGGCGGTGTTTTTTGGGCAATATCTGAAAAAATGGCAGGAATTTTTGCTTGGCACGAAGTCTGATATACAGGAGGCATCCGAATAAAATTTCGCAACGTTTTCAACACCGTTTTTTCACCAAAATTTTAGAACAAGTCAGACGTATGAAACCAATCGCAGACCGTGTGATCATCAAGCCTGCCCAGGCCGAAGAAAAAACCAAGGGCGGCATCATCATCCCCGACACGGCCAAAGAAAAACCCCAGCGCGGCGAGGTTATCGCCGTCGGCCCAGGCAAAGACGGTAACCTGATGACCGTTCAGGTGGGCGATACCGTCCTTTACGGCAAATACTCCGGGCAGGAAATCCACTTTGAAGGAGCGGATTACCTCATCATGCGCGAGGATGATGTCCTCTGCGTGCTCTAAAACCGCCAGTCAACCACCATTATCTCTCAAATCGCAACACTCAAAACTCAATACTTGATATATGGCTGCAAAGCAGATCACATTCGATACCGATGCCCGCGAAAAACTCAAAGAGGGCATTGATGCCCTTTCCAACGCTGTCAAAGTCACCCTTGGCCCCAAAGGCCGCAACGTAGTCATCCAAAAATCGTTCGGCGCACCTTCCATTACCAAAGACGGTGTGACCGTAGCCAAAGAGGTCGAACTCGAAGACCCCGTGGCCAACATGGGTGCCCAGATGGTCAAAGAAGTAGCGAGCAAAACCGCCGATGCTGCTGGCGACGGCACCACTACTGCAACGGTGCTCGCCCAGGCTCTCGTCACGGCGGGCCTCAAAAGTGTAGCTGCCGGCTCCAACCCCATGGACCTCAAGCGCGGCATTGACAAGGCCGTGAAAACCATCGTCGAAGACCTGAAAAAACAAACCGAGGAGATTGGCGACGACTTCAGCAAAATCGAACAAGTAGCCGCTATTTCAGCCAATAACGACGAGGCTATCGGCAAACTCATCGCCGATGCCATGAAGCGAGTTTCCAAAGACGGTGTTATCACTGTTGAAGAAGCCAAAGGTACCGACACCTACATGGACGTGGTGGAAGGTATGCAGTTCGACCGCGGCTACCTAAGCCCCTACTTCATCACGGATGCAGAAAAAATGGTGGCCGACTACGAAAACCCCTTCCTGCTGATCACCGATAAAAAGATCAGCAACATGCAGGACCTCGTACCGGTACTCGAAAAAACGCTCCAAACGGGTCGCCCCCTGCTCATGATCGCAGAAGACGTGGACAGCCAGGCCCTCGGCGTGCTCGTCGTCAACCGCTTGCGTGCCGGCCTCAAAGTGGTAGCCGTGAAGGCTCCCGGCTTTGGTGACCGCCGCAAAGCCATGCTCGAAGACATCGCCATCCTCACCGGCGGCACCGTCATCAGCGAAGAGCAGGGCTACAAACTGGAAAATGCTGACTTGTCCATGCTCGGCTCCTGCGAACGCATCACGATTGACAAAGACAATACCATCATCGTGGGCGGCAAAGGCCAAAGCGACGGCATCGTAGCTCGCAAAAACCAGATCAAACAACAGATCGAAGCCACCACGAGCGATTACGATAAAGAAAAACTGCAAGAACGCCACGCCAAACTGGCTGGCGGCGTAGCAGTCCTCTACGTTGGCGCAGCCACCGAGGTGGAAATGAAAGAGAAAAAAGACCGTGTGGACGATGCGCTGCACGCCACCCGTGCTGCCATCGAAGAAGGCATTGTTGCCGGCGGCGGTGTCGCCCTCGTGCGTGCCATCGCCAGCATCAACGGCATGAAAGGCGTGAACGAAGACGAGACCATCGGTATCAGCATCGTACGCAAGGCGCTCGAATCGCCCATCCGTGTCATCGCTGAAAATGCTGGCGTGGACGGCTCCATCGTATTCCAAAAAGTATTGGAAGGGAAAGGCGCGTTCGGCTACAACGCCCGCACCGATGAATACCAGGACCTGAAAAAGGCGGGCATCATTGACCCGACCAAAGTGACCCGCGTAGCACTCGAAAATGCTGCGTCCATCTCCGGCCTCGTGCTCACCACGGAGTGTGTCATCAACGACAGACCGGAGAAAAAATCGGGCATGAACGGCGGTGGCGGACACCACGGCATGGGCGGTATGGACATGATGTAAGTAAGAATGGCGTGGCTTAAAAAAAAGTGTCACAGAAGCCTATGCGCTTCTGTGGCACTTTTTTTTGTCAAATCTGTACGCCACACCAAAATCCAGGAGGTGCCGTGACACCTTTTCAAGGCCGCACCGCCGAATCGCTTACAAAATGGCCTACCTTGCCGCCTGCCAGGCAAATACAACCTATGGAATTACCGGGCAAACAGATCAATTTAGCCGGACTGTGACATGAACTCAAGACGTACATTTCTCCAAAACTCCCTCATGGGTTCCCTTGCCCTTGGCACGTTGGACTACCTTTCCGAACTAGCCGAACTGGCCGCACCCCCGCCTAAAGGCAGATTGCCTGTAGTGATCGCTACATGGGATAACCGCAAAGCCACCGATGCCGCCTGGCAAATTTTGTCGAAGGGCGGCCGCGCACTGGATGCCGTGGAGGCTGGTGCCCGTGTGCCTGAAGCCGACCCTATGGATACCAGCGTCGGCTACGGCGGATTCCCTGACCGCGACGGTAACGTCACCCTCGACGCGTGCATCATGGACGAATTGGGTAACTGCGGCTCCGTCAATTTCCTTCAGCATATCATGCACCCAATCAGCGTAGCGCGGCAGGTCATGGAGAAAACTCCGCACGTCATACTCTCCGGCGACGGGGCGCTTGAGTTTGCCCTCAGCCAGGGTTTTAAAAAAGAAAACCTGCTCACCGAAACGGCACGCTTGGCATGGGAGCAGTGGAAAATCAAATCCGACTACAAACCCGTAATCAACAGCGAGCGGCACGATACCATTGGCATCGTGGCAGTTGACGCTCAGCAGCGCATTGCAGGAGCCTGCTCTACCAGCGGTATGGCGTTTAAAATGCGCGGGCGTGTGGGCGACAGCCCCGTCATTGGCGCGGGCATGTTTTCCGACAGCGAGGTGGGGGCCGCCGCCGCCACCGGCTTGGGTGAAATGGTACTCAAAACCCTCGGCTCGTTTTTACTCGTGGAGGAAATGCGCCGGGGCAAACACCCGCAACGGGCCGCCGAGGAGGTCGTCCGCCGCCTGGCCCGCAAATACCCGAAGGATGCCCTCGAAAACCAGGTTGGTTATGTCGCCATCGACAAAAAAGGGCGGCACGGAGCATACGGCCTGCAAAAAGGCTTCAACTATGCTATTTTCCAGAACGGCCAAAATCAGGTTTTTGAAGCCGATTATTTTTTCAAAAAATAGCAGAATTGTCGGCTTTTTTCCATGCATAGGAACGGTGACCCTGAATATTTTGGGTGGATTACCGCTATCTTTACCTCGTGTTAGTGCCACTGAAATTTAAACACGCTCTAAGGTAGTCTGCTCAAAAATTCAAAACCATCCTTATGAAAATAGCTCGCCTATACCGCGCAACGGTATGCGTGGCGGTTTTGTTTGCCGCCACACGCGCAGTTGCCCAAGTGGCGGTTAACACCGATGGTGCGACCGCCGACCCCAGCGCAATGCTGGATGTAAAATCCACCCAACGCGGTGTGCTTGTACCGCGTATGACCACTGCACAACGCACGACCATTTCCGCGCCCGCCACTGGTCTTTTTGTCTTCGATACCACTACCGCTACCTTCTGGTTTTTCAACGGTACTGCCTGGATCGAACTTGGTACGGGTGCAGGCCCCTCCGGCCCATCGGTCATATCGCCGGAACAGATCACGGCACCGGCGCACAACTACAACCCGACGGGCTTCGCCAATGCGACGGTGGTGCGAATCTCCGGCGACAACGGTATCCGGGCCATCACCGGTCTTAATGCCGAAACCAGCGGCGAGGAAAAAACACTCATAAACGTGGGCAGTTACCCGCTCTACCTTGCTCCCGAACACGCGAGCAGCAGTGCCGCCAACCGAATCGCCTATGTGGAAGAAGTGCTGATCCCGCCGGGGCTTTCGTGCCGAATCATATACGACGGGGTATCGTCGCGCTGGCGGCCGGTTCAGGTGCCCTGCCCCAACTACACCAACATGAACCGCTCGGTTCACTATGACAAATCAGCGGGCAAAGTGGCCTCCAATTTTCAAGACGATATCCATCTGGACGTGTTCGGCAGCCTTACCCAAGCTCCGGCTGCACCGTCGGCGACCTCGCCGTTTACTTCCTGGAATTTCAACACAGGTACGGCCACTATGGGCGGCCTCGGGCTTTTTTATGCCCGTAGCTCCGAGGAAATGGCTATGGTGGGCAGGGCACACATTGTGGCCAAAATGCACATCAAAAGCCCCGCCGTATTAGCCGACGATGTGAATCAGTACTACATTTTCCTGCGTATCGCTGATTTTTCCAGCAGCGGTTTTTGGGACCAGAACAATTCGCTCGGCATTCGCTACCGGCACAACGTAAATGGCGGCAAGTGGCAGTGTTACTCCCGCAACAGCAGTGGCAGTGATACCGTACTTGACACCGGAATCGCCTTTGCGGTGAACACCGAGTACGAACTCATGGTGACACTAAACAAAACCAACACCGAAGCCACCTATTTCTTGAACGGAGCAGTGGTGGGTCGCATCAGTACCAACATGCCCGGCGCGGTGGCTGTTGGCCCGTCCAACCACCTGGAAAAACTGACCGGAAATTCGGCCCGTTCCATGCTGGTCTATCGCTTCATGGGGGCGGCCATCGCACCCTGACTTAGAGCGTGTTAAAACCAAACGCCATGTCGTCTCGCTTTTTGTCACCTGTTTTTTTTGCAGGTATTTTTCTGGTCAATTTTGTTGCCACGGGCCAAATCACGGTCTCCGGGGGGCACTTCGTCGTCAGCGCCGGGGCCAACGTGGTGGCCACAGGCCTGAGCGTGCAGAACAATACTGGTGCCACCATCACCAATCAGGGCATCCTCGCAACCACTGAAAACATCGCCAATGCCACGGGCGGCACACTCACGGGTAACGGCCTTTGGCGACTCAGTGGCAACTGGACCAATGCCGGCGCTTTTGTTGCAGGCACATCTACGGTGCTGTTCAATGGCAGTGGTGGCAGCACGGTGGCGGCAGGGGGTGCAGCGTTTTACAAACTTCAGGTCGGTAAAACGGCAAATGACCTGGCACTTTCGTCTGCCGTGACGGTGCTGAACGAGGTTCGTTTTTTGACCGACAATAACAAGATCGCCTGCGGTAATTTTGATTTCACGGCCGCGCCAACCGCCGTGATTACCGGGGCGGACGGCAACGACTTTTTTGTCACCAACGGCACTGGTGCGCTACAGCGCCAAGCACTCGGCGGTACCGCGTTCACGTTTCCCGTGGGCGCAGACGCGGGCACATACAACCCGCTGACCCTCGCCGAAAACGGTTCGGCAGATACCATCGGCGTACGCTGTTTGGCGCAGCCATTAGTCAACGGACTGAGCGGAAACCCCATCGGAGCCGACGCAGCAAACACCGCCTGGGACGTGCGAGAGGCTATTGCCGGCGGTTCCAGCCTGACCGCTACCGCCCAATGGGCGCTGAGCGATGAATTGGGCGGGTTTGTGCGTGCCGAGTGCGGCCTGGCCCGGTTCAACACCGGCACTGACTGGGATTTGCCTTCGGCAAATATAGGCGCCGCTACGGGCAGCAACCCATACACCCGCACGCGCGCGGGCATCACACCCGGCGTTTTGGCTGTGCTCGACGAGGCCTTCCTCAACCGGGTGAAAATAGCACCCCGGATCATGCTCTCCGGCCCGTTCAACACCGCCACTTCGAAAATGAACGACAACCTGCGCACGTTGCAGGCTTTTCCACTTAACGCGCCCAACACCTATGGTACAGGCAAATTCGCACACACAGGCTGGCAGCCTCTGGCTGGGTACAGCATACCGGCTTCAGTGCTGAGCGTAACCGGCGACAACGCCATTGTGGACTGGGTGTTCGTCTGGCTCAAAGACCCGAACAACCCCGCTACCAACCTCCAGACTGGCTTGGCTCTTGTGCAAAAAGACGGCGACGTGGTAGACTTGGACGGTACCTCGCCCGTGCGCATACCGGCTAGCACCGGGAACTACATTTTTGCCATCGGCCAACGCAACCACCTGAGTGTGCGCACGCCCAATGGCGCGGGGCTTGCCCTGAACGAGACTACCGCTACCCCCTACGATTTCACGGTAGCCATGGCCCAGGGCCACGGTACCAACCCGATGAAACAAGTGCAGACCAACCCGATTATTTTCGCCCTTTGGGGCGGAAATACCAGCCTGAACAACACCGTGCGCATGACCGGACCGCCGAGCATAAACGACTATACCGTCATCCTAAACACCCTTGGCGCACCTGCCGGCATCCAGTCGGGTGTGTATTCCAACGCCGATGTGAACATGGACGGCACAGTGCGCCTCACTGGTCCGGCGAGTATAAACGATTATAGCAAGCTGCTGAACATCCTCGGCGTGTATACCAACATCATCACCGAACAACAGTAACCCGCCATGCCAACCGCTATCCGAGTTTTTGCCCTAATCTTTTGCCTGATACTATCCGGGCGTAGTTCGGCGCAGCCCTATTTTGTTGCCACGGCGGCCATCAACGGCAATGATCTGCAGTTCAAGATAAAAGCAGTGGGAGGCCCGATCACCTGTGGCTGGTCGGTGTTTGAGTTTTTTTTCCGAAACCCCAATGCCGCCCCCAACGCGGATGCCGAGTTCGACGTGGCCACCATTATCGTGAATACAACAGACTTTCCGGGGCTGACCGTGCCGTACAACGGAAGTAACCAGCAAGGCACCGAAAACGGCTACACCAATTATTGGTTCGGAAACCCGCTCAACCCGCCGACCGGCACGAGAACGTACAACCAGAATCAGGAATACCTCGTATGTACGATCACGATGACGGTATCACCTTCCGGATTTGACTTCGAGTTGTGCCACAACGAACCAAATTTTACCCCGCACTACCTCGCACTCACCGATGAAGGCGGCAATGACAAAACAAACCTGACGGGCACCAACAAATTTTATGGCCCTGACACGGTAATTTGTAACCCAAACTGCCCCGTTACCACGCCCGGCAACAACCACATACTGCCGCTGAACGGTGCCCAGCCGGTAGACCTCGTGGATTTCAACGCACTTAAACACACGGCGACCAGCGCCCGACTCGACTGGCGAACAGCCTCTGAAATTGACTTTCACGAGTTTGAAATTCAGCGCCAGCACCCCGACGGGACTTGGGAGCGCATCGGTGTCCAAAAGGGCATGGGCCATGATGGCCATGGTGCGGAGTACCAGTTTTTTGACCACGATCCGCCGCTGCCCACGGTTTATTACCGCCTGAAAATGCTCGACCGGGACGGATCATTCGAGTATTCCGCTATCCGCAGCGTGGCCTTCGATGGAGACAATGCCTTGCTTGTTTTTCCCAACCCCGTCGCCGATGCGCTACACCTCGCTTTCGGTGCTGATATGCAGGAGGACTACCTGTTGGTGGAAGTAGTGGACTGGAGCGGTCGTGTTGTTTTGCAAAAATACCTCGCTGTGCTGCCGGGCGCTATGGAAAAACTGCCCTTGCACGGGTATAATTTGCCGGCAGGGGCATACCTGTTCCGGGCAAGCACGCCGAATGGTTATTGGTTTCGGAAAAATATAGTGGTGCAGGAGTAGGCCTTTAGTGCATGTTGGGGATTTTCTGCTGCTGGCAAAAACGAGGAATCTTACCGCCCTATTTGTAGGGCAAAGCCCAAACCGAATGCTACGCCATTGTCCGGGGTCGCTTGCATATTGGGCCGGATGCGCAGGCTGAGGTCGTCGCTAACATCAAAATTGGCGAGGTGCGCATCCACATAAGCCTCGGTGGCGGTGAGGATGTAGGCCAGGCCGAGGGCGAGGGAGTTGAGTTCAACATAGCTGCGCCATTGGTCCCGGTAAAACTCCAGACGCTTACCATCCATTTGGTTGTACGGTGCCTCGGTAGGGTTGGTGTTGGGGTCGCCGTCCACGACCCATTTGTGGTTGTCCTTCAGGATGTTGTACTGATTAATATTGTCAATTTCATAGTACGTGAGCACGCCGAGCACGCCGTACACGATGGGCAGTTTCCACCACTTTTTGTTGTACACCTGACCGGCCCCCGGCAGGGCCAGCGAGAGCAGTACGGCCGTGCTCGGGTTGGGGTAGTTTTTGGTAAAAACGCGTTTGAAAAAACCGGGTTTAGGCGGCATCGTGTCCGCATGGGTAACGACCAACGGCGTTGCAGGCGGCGGGGCGAGGGTGTCCGGCTGCTGGGCCTTCAGGCCAGTGGCCAGTTGGCCGATCAGGACGAAGAGGAAAAAGAACCGGTTTTTTTTCATGCGTCAATTTTCAAAATCTCGGATTCGGGCAGGGTTAAACCCGGTACGGCTTTTTCGGAGCAAACAAAAGTGTCACAGAGGCTCATGGAGTTTTTTCCGCTTGCGAGTAAAAAAGTGTCACAGAGGCTCATGGAGTTTATAGAGGCTCGCAGAGTTTTTTTCCGCTTGCGTGTAAACAAGTTGCACAGAGGCTCATGGAGTTGGAGAGAGCACAGAGAAAAACATGCTAACTTCTCGAAGGTTTAAGTGCTTTTTACTCTGTGTTCTCTCCAACTCCGTGAGCCTCTGTGCAACTACTTTTTTTTCGAAATCACCCTCAGTGAGCCTCAAAAAACTCCGTGAGCCTCTGTGACACTTTTTCCCTCGCAAGCGGAAAAAACTCCATGAGCCTATGTGACACTTTTCCCCTCGTCATCGGAAACTCCTACTGCAAATCGCTCATATTCCGCAAAATAACCTGTTTGCCGTTGAAGTCCGACACGATAGCGGTCACGGTCACGGTGCCGCTCGGCGTGACGGCTTGGGCAAAGGTGGCGTACGACTGGGTGAAGATCGGGATGTTGCCCGAAGCGTCGGTCACCGTCTTGCCGCCGGAGATGGGCGTGCCGCCGCCGGAAAGGGTGGCACCCACGATCTTGACTAAGGTGCTTTCCCAGGCTTCCGAGTTGGCGTTGACCTGTGCGACGGTGGCCGTGCGCACCACAGGTGTATTGCCGCTGGTGAGTGCGCCGGACTTGTCCAACTGCACGTTGTTCACCTGCAGCAGTTTGTTGAACTCGCTGAGTTCCTGGTTGGACACCTCCACCTCGACCTCGTCGCCCACGTTGTAGCTGTGGTTGGCGCTGAAGCGAACGAGGATGCCCGCCGAGCCGTCGAGGTCCTGGATGTAGGCATTGCGACCGTTCAGGTTGTTGCCGATGCGGTCGGAAATGACGATGCCGCGGATTTTGCGGTTGGCTGGCGCGGTGGTGGTGGTACCGGTGAAAAATGTTCGCAGGTCTTTGATGGACATCTGCAGACCGCCCACGCCGCTGCAGCGCACGCCGCTCATGCTCACGTCAAATTCGTCGCGGATGTACAGTTGCAACGTGTTGCCGTAAATGCCGAGCACGCCGGTGATACTGCCGCTGCCGGTCGGGGTGAGCGACCCGGCAAAATTGGAATAGCCGCTGGTGCGCAGGATCAGTTTGCCGCCGGTGCAGTTCATCAGGGTGCGGTTCAGGCTGAACTGGGTGACGGGATCGGCGTAGGACTTGCCCGCGTCGGCAGCGATGAACTGTACGTTGTCCAATTTGATGAGCGTGCTGATGTGGCTGGCGTTCAGGTCGGTGATGCCCACCACCTTGGGTGCGGGCGGCGTGGCGCTGATGGGGCCTTTCACCACTTTTTTGCGTACCTGCGATTCGGTCAGGCCTACGTCCACGAGGTTGCCGCCTTCTTCGACGGTGCTGCCCGTGAGCTGGGTGAGGTCGTTGTAGTCGGTGAGGATCAGGTCCTTGCAGTAGATGAACATCTTGCGGCCCACCGGGAACTGGTTGAACAGGTACCCGTCGTTGAACTTGACCTCGATACCACCGGTGGCATCCTGGATGACAAGGGTTTTGTAGTAGTTGCCGGAGCGGTCGTCCATCACCACCGTGCCCTCGATGATGAGGTCGCCCGTGATTTTGTCAAAGCCGCCGTTTTGTGTAACGTGCAGGGCTTTCAGCGCAGCGATGGTCGTGTTGGCCGTCACGCTCACGGGTTCGCCGCCGGTGGGCGGTTCGTCAAAGTCGCGTTTTACGCAGGCTGTAGTACCGGCGATGAGAAGCGCAAGGAGGAGGAACAGTGGGAAATTTTTTTTGAGCAAAAGCATATGGTGTTTAATTTTTTGATTGCAAAGGTACGGTTCAAATTATCACAAGTCGCCCCGAATCGAGGCTGATCGGCACCCAGTAAACACCTGGGTGGAGGGAACGGGTTGAAAAAGTCATATCGCTGGATGCCAGTACGTTGCTGCCCTTTTCATCCACCACAAGCTCTCCGGTTGAAGTAAGCATCTTGACCCGACAGTTAGTTGGAGTATTGCTGCCCGTTTCAACATGGATGACCAAGCGATCGTTTGCGGGATTGGGGTACACGCTGAAAAACTGCGGCTGCGAGTGTACCGGCGCTTGCGCAGAAAGCCAAAATCCGTACGTCAGGAATATCAACCCTAAAAGTAGCATGTTGACTTGAAAAGCATTCTTCTTTATAATGGTAGTGTTTAGTGATGAGACATAAACTAAGTGTGAAGAAAGCACTGTTTTCATTTCGGGAACAATTGGAATAGCAAAACGCATGCTCAAATCCGCAGCGCCAAACTGATAAAATAATTCAGCCCCGGCGCGTAGATCACCTGGCTGGAGTACAGCCGCGGGTCGGTGGTGTCGTTCCGGTACGCGTTTCGGTACGAGTCGCGGCCCGAGGTGATGATGTTCGTATTGTTCAGCAGGTTGTTCACGCCGACGTTCAGGTAAACGAAATAGTCGTCCTTGATGCGCCACGATTTTCCGCCGAAAAAGTCGAGCGTGTACGCCGATGGCGCTTTTTGCTGGTCAATGATGAGGTGCCACAGCGGGGTGCCGCGTTGGAACGGCTCCACAAAACCCGCGGTGCGGCGGGTCTGGTCGAACTGGTACCAGAAATTGTCGGCCCAGTTGAGCGTGAGCGCCGCGAACCAGAACTGCTTGCCTTCGTACCGGACGCTGGCCGAGGCCGTGGTCTGAGGCGTGCGCGGCACGTAGAAATTTTTCTGGTAAACCGTCACCCCGTTCAGGATCACGTCCGAGGTATTGTCCTGGGTCAGGTACAGCGTGGGCCGGTTGGTGTAGATGTACTCGCCGATATTGGCCGCCGCCGAAAACGTCCAGGACGTGAAGGGGCGCGCCTCGATGGCTGCCTCGATGCCTGTGTGCTGGCGATCCACGTTGGTGAGCAATTGGGAGCCAAAAACACCCGTGGTGGTGGCGTAAAACAGGAAGTTGTCGTACTCGCCGGTGATTTTCGTGAAGTACCCGGTGAGGCGGGCTTTGTAGTTGGGTGCCCGCCAGAGGTAGCCGCCTTCTACGCTTTGGATCGTGTACGGCTCGGCATTGTTCACGGTCTGGTTGCGCGTGCGCGGCGAGAGGAAAATGTCGCGGAACAGGGGCGCACGCGTGCCGTGAAAACCGTTGGCGTACAGGAAGTGGCGGCCGCTGATTTTGTATGTGGCCCCGGCCTTGAGGCCGTAGGTCAGGAAGGTGTGCTTTTTCGAGTCGCCGAGGGATTCGTCGGGGAAACGCCCGTTTTGCATGTGGCCTGTTCGCCAAAGTTCGGTGAGCAGGTTTTCGGCGGAAGCAAAGACATTGAATTTGCGGAAAGTACCCTGAAACTGCACCCATGTGCCAGCTTTACGGATATTCTCGTCATAGTCGTAGCCATAGGTTTCGCCCTCGCGTACGATCCGGTTGGGCGTACGCACCTCGTTGTCGCGGGCGCGCGGGTCGTCGGGCACATCCTGCTGGGCAAACCGGTCCCAGTCCACGATGAAGTCGCCGCCGAGGATGTCGTCCACAGTTTTGAAATTGCGGCCTCGGTACCAGTGGTAGTTGGCACCGCCGTTGAATGAGAAGCGCTCGCCGAGTGACTGGCGGAGCAGGGCGTTCAGGCCGAATTCCTTGCTGTCGCCCCGGTAATCAGCGATGACGACCTGACTGCGCTTGCCAGTCACGTTGTTTCCGGCCACGCCGTTGGCATCGCGGATTGTTTCGGTGGAGTTGGTGTTGGCGGCCCACAGGCCTGCCCAGTCAATCTGGCGCAGGTACTCGTTTTCGCGCAGTTGCTGTGCCCACTCCTTGGCGGCCACCACCGTGTCGAGCAGGGCCGAAGGCAGGCGGCGGTTGTAGTCCGGTTCGGGGTTGTTGGCGTTGAACCAATCGAGGCGGGTGAAGCCGTTTTTTCCAAACTGGGAAAAGGCTGTCAACAGGATGCTGGTTTGGCGCGATGGCTTGAAATCGTACCGGAGCATTACTATGGGCTGGTTGCTGTGGCTCACATTAGCGTTGCGTTTATCGCCGTTCCAGTAGCCCCAGTTGGGGTTATAGCGGGTAGTGGCAGCCAGGTCGTACATTTCTTCGAAGGTATCGCTGTTTCGGCCGCGGGCGTTGGGCGAGGCGAGCACGGTCAGGTTGAGCGCGTGGCGTTCGTTTATGATCTTGTCCAACGAAAGGAAGTACGAATAGCCGTCGAAAAAGGTGCCATCGTGCCAGCCTTCCTGCGCCCAGCGTCGGCTGCCCGACAGGGTGAGGGCCCAGCCGCCGGGCATGAGGCCGGTGCTGGCGGTAAGCATGGCGCGGTTGGTGTACGTGCGGTTGCTGATGGCGTACGAGGCCCGAATCTGCTTGCGTTGGGTGCTGGCGCGGGTGTCAATCGACGAGGCACCACCGATTTCCGAAAACGCGAACTCGGCGGGGTCGAGGCCGATAACACTCTGGCGGTTGCGCAGCACATCGTTGAGGCCGCCGAGTTCGCCAAAAAAGGCGATACCCGACTCCGGGTCGTTGATGTTGAAGCCGTTGAGAAACACCGGGAAAAAGTCGGAATCGTAGCCGCGTTCGCGAAAGCGAAACACGCTCCAGCCGAAATTGGAGGCGTTTTGGAACACATCGCGGGAAGCGTGCAGCAGGTTGGCGATCTGGCCGATGCCATCACTCTCCTCTTCGCCCTCCTCGAGGGTGACGGTGGGCACATCCGTGGCGTTGGACGAGGTGTTGGCCGGGTCGCGGCGCAGGGTGATGGCCAGTTGGGATTCTTCGCCACCGGCCAGTGTTGCATTGGCATCAGCGGGCAGGTAGCCAGCCCGGGTGGCCGACAGGCTGTACGACCCCGGAGGCAGATTTTCAAACACAAACCGGCCGCGGCTGTCGGTGGCTGCAAACAAGCCGGTATTGGCGATCACCACCGCGGCATCGGCCACCGGGGCATTGTTTTCGGCATCCGTAACCGTGCCCCGAAGGGTAGCTGTTTGTGCGCTAAGGCTGTGTGCGAGTAAGAAAAACAGGGTGGAAAAAATGAGTTGTCGGATCATTCCGTGTAGGTGGTTAACGTGTGTGTCGTTTGGCGGAGCGTAAAGGTAAAAAAGCCCGCTCGTGTACAGGCACGGGATTGAAGTAAATTAACAATCGCGACACATTGCACTGGCCTGTTGCACCAGAACAGGCCACAGAACGATCAATCCACCAGCATGGCAGCCCGGTCCAGCTGTTGCTGCACCATCCCGTTGGGTAGTTCCCGGAATTCGTACTGCTGGTTGCGCAGCCGAGGCTCGAAGCCTGCCTCGCGGATGGCCCGTTGGATGCCGTCGGCGGTGAAACGGAAACGCGCCCCAGCGGCGGAAACCACGTTTTCCTCGATCATGATACTGCCAAAATCGTTGGCACCCGCATGCAGGCATACCTGCGCGACCTGCTTGCCTACGGTCAGCCACGAGGCCTGCACGTTCACTACATTTGGCAGCATGATACGGCTCATGGCGATCATGCGCACATACTCGTCGCTGGTGACGGCGTTGCGGGCGCGTTTTATTTTTTTCAAAATGGTGTCCTCGTCCTGGAACGGCCACGGGATGAACGCCAAAAAGCCCTTGGCATCGGCGGGCTTTTCGGACTGCACCTGCCGCAACGCGGCGAAATGCTGCATGCGCTCCAAGTTGGTTTCGATGTGGCCGAACATCATGGTGGCCGAAGTAGTGAGGCGCAGTTGGTGGGCGGCACGCATCACGTCGAGCCATTCCTGTCCGCCGCATTTGCCTTTGGAAATGAGGCGGCGCACGCGGTCGTCGAGGATTTCGGCACCTGCTCCGGGCAGCGAGTCGAGACCAGCCTCCTTCAGTGCCCGAAGTACATCAATATGGGACATGCTCTCTAATTTGCTGATGTGGGCGATTTCGGGCGGCCCCAGGGCGTGCAGTTTCAGGTTGGGGTACAGTTCCTTGAGTTGGCGGAACAGGTCGGCGTAAAATTGCAGGCCGAGATCGGGGTGGTGGCCGCCCTGCAAGAGTAGTTGCTCTCCTCCGAAGGCGAAGGTCTCCTCGATCTTTTGTTTGTATGCCTCAATGGAGGTGACGTATGCCTCTCCGTGGCCGGGCCGCCGGTAAAAATTGCAAAACTTGCAGTTGGCGATGCACACGTTGGTCGTGTTGGAGTTGCGGTCAATGATCCAGGTGACGGTGTTTCCGGGCACATGGTGGCGGCGCAATTGGTTGCCGACGAGCATGAGGTCGGCAGTGGCGGCGTTTTCGAACAAAGAAACACCCTCTTCGGGGCTGAGCCAGTCGAGGCGGAGGGCGCGTTGGAGCAGATCGTGGACGTGTTGCATGGTACGGATCGAAAGTGGAACTGGAAACAAAATTTGGGCGCGGTTGTTGGCGGGATCGTGCGTGGTAAAAAATACCTTGCTCCCGCAATTGGGTAAAAGATATACTTTTGTTGGAAAATCACAGATTGAACACCATGTCACAAGTTGAATTGTACCAATCCGTTTTGCAAAAACTTGGCCAGCTGCCTTCTGGGAGTTTGGCCCAGGTTGATGCTTACCTGTCCCAATTGTTGCAAGCGAAATCCCTAAGAAAAAACAAGGCAGCCAAAATTGACATTGCTAAATTTTCAGGAGCTTGGAAGAACTGGGACGAGCGGGAATTCTTGGCTTTTTTGGAGCAAACCCGAGACACCCGTCAAGATTTGTTCGCTGATCGAGGTGTTGATCTATGAAAGAATCGTTGCTGGATACCGACACCGTCTCTTTTTTCTTGAAAGGTAACCTTGCGGTCGCTCGTCAAATTGAGGTTCATTTCGAGCGCTTCGGGCGGTTGAACCTCAGCGTCATTAGCTACTACGAAATTATGAACGGCCTCTTGTTTCGGGATGCCAAACGGCAGATGAGCAATTTTGAAGAGTTTGCTCTGGCCTGTCAAATTTTGCCTGTTACAACGGAAATCGCTCGCAGAGCAGCTGGTATTTACGCTGAGTTGCGACAACAAAATCAGATGATTGGGCACACAGACGTGCTTATCGGCGCGACTGCGTTGCAGAACGGATTGGTAGTGGTCACGAACAACCAAAATCACTTTCGGCGCATTCCGGATATCCTGTTGGACAACTGGCTTTGACCAAGGCCAGCTTCAAGCATTTACGGAAAAACCCTGCCCCGGAACTTTCCTCCGCACCACACCAGTTAACCACCTTCGTCTCCCCTCCCAACTGCCTCCCAAACTTTTTTTTCATAAAAAACCACTCCCGGCTCGCCCAATCTAATTCGCTCGCCGGACGTTTCGCTTTCCATGCTTACAAAAACTACGATTGAAACCCGCTTGCAGCGCTGGCGACGCGTCCTGCGCCAGGCGATTTATGGTGAGGAACAGGATTTTACCACCGGCAGTATTGACCGGGCAATTGTGCTGCTTTCCATCCCGATGATTTTGGAAATGGCGATGGAGTCGCTTTTTGCCGTGGTGGATGCCTTTTTCGTAGCTCGTATCGGCAACGAGGCCGTGGCTACTGTTGGTCTCACCGAGTCGGTATTGACCCTGATTTATTCGGTGGCTATCGGCTTGAGCGCTGCTGCCACCGCCATGGTAGCCCGCAGAGTAGGGGAGGGGCGAAAAAAGGCCGCTGCCGTGGCCGGGGCGCAGACGATTCTGATCGCCGTCATCCTGTCGGTGCTGATCGCAGTGCCGGGTTATTTCTTTGCCGAGGATATTCTGCTGCTCATGGCAAAAGACCCGCATGTGGCGGAATCGGGCGCGCCGTACACCCGGCTTATGCTCACGGCCAACCTGCCCATCCTGTTGCTGTGGATGCTCAACGGCATTTTTCGAGGCGCGGGCGACGCGGTTACGGCCATGCGAGCGCTCTGGATCGCCAACGCCGTCAATATTGTACTCGACCCGCTGCTGATCTTTGGCTACGGGCCATTTCCCGAAATGGGCGTGCTGGGTGCCGCTGTTGCCACTACCATCGGGCGCTCCGTTGGCGTGGCCTATCAGCTGTGGCAATTGTTCGGCGTAGGGCGGATACTGCGCCTGCACTGGCGTTTTTTGCGCCCCCGGCTCGACGTTATTCGTCGCTTGTTGGTGCTGGCCTCAGGCAGCACGGGGCAGTACCTGATCGCCTCCGCCAGTTGGATTTTTATGATCTACATCCTCGGTCAGATCGGTACGCAGGTAACGGCGGGCTACACCATCGCTATACGAATCGTGATATTTACCATACTGCCGTCGTGGGGCATATCCAACGCGGCAGCCACGCTGGTCGGCCAGAACCTCGGCGCGGGCCTCCCCGAACGGGCGGAAAAATCCGTTTGGCGGGCAGGCTATTTCAACATGATTTTCATGGCAATAGTGGGTGTCACCTACCTGATCGGCGCATCGTTTTTCATTGGCCTGTTCACGACCGATCCGGAGACGCTCAAAGCAGGGTCCATGGCGCTTCGGATCATCGCCACCGGCTACGTTTTTTACGGTTACGGCATGATCCTGTCGCAGGCCATCAACGGCGCGGGCGACACGCGTACGCCCACGCTCCTGAACTTCGTGTGTTTTTGGCTGATCGAAATGCCCCTGGCATGGCTGTTGGCGCTACACTGGGAATGGGGCCAGGGCGGGGTTTATTACAGCATCGTGGTGGCTGAGTCAGTGCTGGCCCTGGGGGCGATATGGGTTTTCCGAAAGGGGAAGTGGAAGACGACGAAGGTGTAGATCAACGTACAGCCACTGAGGTTTTTTTGTGCGTGAGGGAAAAAATGCCCAAATAGTTTGCCGCACAGGGGCTTTTGCTCCTACATTGCGTGACAAACTGTTGGTAGCAGACAGGCTGGTGTTTTCGATACGTCAGAGGGCTATCCAGTGCAAGGCAGGATTGCGACAACCTTTTTGAACTGTTAAACTTCTTGAGGACTGTCAGAGGGCTATCCAGTGCAAGGCAGGATTGTGACCGTAGGGGCGGGACTGTCCCGCCAGCCCCACGCAAAAAATTTCACATGACCTCGGTACCGCCCGGCGTTGGCTGTAGCGGGGCGGAATGTCGCAGAACAGGCCCTTAGGCGGCTACCGCGCGGGGCTTCCCTCGTGGCGCGGACGGATTTCTGCGAAATGACAAAACCGGGGCAGGGGGGCACCTTTTTGTACGAAAGCCTTTGCCCTTCTCCCCATAGCCCCTACTTTTGTCCGAAAATTCGAAGTGTCACTTCAATTTTACGGACATGATCCCACGTTTTTCGGCCAATAACCTGCTCGAATTGTTGCAACACTACCCGGCGGTGGGGCTTGTCGGCCCGCGCCAGGTGGGCAAAACGACCTTGGCCTTGTCGCTGGAAGGTCAGGTGGGCCGCAAAATCCGCTATTTCGATCTGGAGCGTTTAGAGGACTACCAACGCCTGCAGCGCGACCCGGGCTTTTTTCTGGAACAGTACGGGGACGATTGTGTCGTCATAGACGAAGTACAGCGGCTCCCGGCCCTTTTTTCCGAACTACGGTCGCTCATTGACCGCAAGCGTTCGCCGGGGCGTTTTTTGCTCCTCGGCTCTGCATCACCGCTGCTCATGCGCCAGACGGCCGACTCGCTTGCCGGGCGCATAGCTTACCTGACCTTGCACCCTTTGCATCAGTCTGAAGTGGTGCATACCGACGAGGAAATCCGACAGCACTGGTGGCGGGGCGGCTTCCCGGAGAGCTGGCTGGCAACGTCGGATGCTCAAAGCACCGATTGGCGAGGGCAATTTGTGCGCACATATGTGGAGCGCGACCTGCCTTTTTTGGGCCTGAACGCCGATCCCGTCCGGTTCCGCATGTTTCTCCAAATGCTTGCCTCGGTCCACGGCAATTTGTGGAGCGCAGAATCGGTCGGGCGCTCCCTTGGCTTGTCGGGCAACACGATGAAGACCTACCTGAACTTTTTGGAAAGATCTTTTTTCGCCCTTGTGCTACGCCCGTTTTTTGTGAATACAGGCAAACGGTTGGTGAAATCGCCAAAGGTGTATGTGTCAGATTCGGGGCTTCTGCACAGTTTGGCAGGCATTGCCAAACCCGACGATCTGCCAGTGCATCCGTTGGCCGGTGCGTCTTGGGAAGGGTATGTTATCGGGCAGATCGTGGCCAAACTGCCACCTGGCATCGAGCCGTTTTTTTACCGCACTGCGGATGGTACGGAATGCGACTTGGTGCTGGCACGTGGCCTGACACCACTGGCCTGTATTGAGATCAAACTCGGCAATGTGACGAACATTACCCGAGGCCTGCACAGCGTGGTGGACACACTGGGGACTAAAACCAATTTTATCCTGACCTATTCCTCCGACACCTACCGCTTGGCCGAGGACGTGACCGTGTCGAGCGCCCGGGCGTTCGTGCGGGATATATTGCCCGGCCTGGCGGGGGCGTAGGTTTTCCTTTTTCACCGCAAAAGCGCAGCGGCGCGGCGTTGTTCAT
>JBJXEZ010000090.1:0-2926 GCA_046153695.1 Saprospiraceae bacterium | reverse complement strand
AAGCCTGGTTAGTGTACCAGGTGATCGGAAATTCGGGCACGGCGCTTTCGTCGAAGCGAATAAAGGCGAGTTTGGTGCCGTCGGCACTCCAGGCGGTAGCAACCATGCCTGCACCAGCCACGGGACTAAACTCCTCCTCGTACACCCAGTCGGGGAGTCCGTTGATGATGGTATTTTTTTTGCCATCGGTGGTCACCTGGCTTGTCGCGCCGGTGCGCAGATTTTTGTAAAACAGGTTGTTGCCTGCCACGAACGCCACCTTGTCGCCCGCCTCCGAAAACGCAGCATACTGCACCGGCCCGGCCGTGTACAGGCGTTCGGCGCGGCGGGCTTTTCGGTCAAAAACCCAGTAATCCGCTGTGACGGAGTGGCGGTAAACGGGTTGAGTATTGGTGCGCAGCAGCACGGCGGAGAGGTCGTTGCTGAACACATAGTCATCCCACTGGCCCACTGCGAGCAGGTCATCGGCTTGTACGAGGGTGCGCGATACCTGTCCGGTACCGAGGTCGTGCTCGACGATATTCCCGGCTTCGTCCCGTTGGAAGTAGTGGTTGCTGCTGGGTGCGAAGCGAAATTCGGCTGCCGACTGGGCGAAGAACTGGAAGTAAGCGAAGCAGTCGTCCAGTGTGACAGGTTTTTGGCCGGGCGCGGGTTTGGCCAGCAGAAGGAAAGCCAGGCAGAGGAGCAGGGCGTTTTTCATCGAACGGACAGATTTTGTTGTGGGCAAAGATGGGGGTGTTTTGCGGGTAATTGGAACAATAAAAACGAAGCCGTCTCACAAGTATAACCTGTGAGACGGCCTCAAATTTATCGTAGAATCTTGTACAATTACTTCTGCTCCACAGCCTTGGCCTTGGAAGCGCAGCAGGCTTTGCCTTCTGCTTTTGCAGCGCAAGCCTTGGTGTCGCTTTTACCTGCGCAAGCCTTCATTTCTTCGGCGGAGCAGGATTTTTTCACCATGCCGGTGCTCACTTGACCTTCGGCAGCAACGGCACCTTTCGGGGCTACGTTCACGAAAGCGCTGGCAGTGGCATCATATTCCACGTTCACGAATTTCACGTTGCCTTGGGCATCGGATTCTTTGCGGACATAGGACACGGCGCCATCGTCGTTCGTGCGCTTTTCAATGGAAGCATCGGCAGCAGCGGCTTTAGCAGCAGCAGCCTTGGTCATGCAGCAGGATTTGCTGGAAGAGGCAGCCGACATACTGGCGCAGCTCTGGGCATTGGCGGCAGCGATGCCGAGAACGAAAAGGAACGAGAAGAGGAAAAGACCTTTTTTCATAACGAGAAACATTTTTTTGTGAATCAATTTTAGTCATTGTCAAAAACAGGTTCAAAAGTAGAAAGTTGCTTGGACTTGCGAAGGAATTTTTGCTAAACCTTAACACTGACTGATTCCGGCATTTGGCCTACTTTCGCGGCAAACGAACTGCGTCCGTTATGTCGAAGCGAAAAATCACCAAACAAATCCCGCAGCCAACCACCCGAAAGCAACCCGCTGCCCAGGCTCAAGCCCGCATCAAACCCGCCTTTCAATTAGGGCCGGCCTGGGTCGGTCTGCTGGCAGCAGCCTTAGGTTTTGTCCTGTACATCAACACGTTTGGGCACATTTACTGTCTGGACGACTACTCGGTAATTAAGGAAAACTGGGTAACCAAGGGCGGGCTGAAAAACCTCGGCCTGATGTTCACCACCGAATACCGTTTCGGCGCGTGGAACAGCCCAGGGTCGCTATACCGACCTTTTTCATTACTTATCTTTTCACTTCAGTGGCAGATCTCGCCCGACAACCCGTCGGTGGGGCACATCATGAACGCCGTCATGTACGGTCTGAGCGGCTGGCTATTGTGGATCACCTGGCGGCGCGTACTTGCGGCCTATCATCCCGTGGTACCCGCATTGGCAGTCCTGTTTTTCATCGCCCACCCGGTACACACCGAGGTGGTGGCCAATATCAAGAGCCTTGATGAGATACTGGCTCTGTTTTTTTGCACGGCAGCGCTTTACGGCGTGTGGCGCTACTTCGAAACGCAGCGTGGTGGCTGGTTGGCAGCAGCGGTGTTTTTTTATACAGTGGCACTGTTTTCCAAAGAAAGTTCGATCACCTACCTGGCGCTTTTCCCGCTCACAATCTGGTTTTTCACCGACCGTTCCCTGAGCCAAAACCTGCGCGTGTCGGCGCTTTTCCTGGCTCCGGCTGTGTTTTTTCTCGGCGTTCGCCACTCGGTACTAAGTGCCCAAGCGTATCAGGAGACGTATTCGGGGCTGGACAATTTCATTGTGATGGCCGAAGACCGCGCCACTCAACTGGCCTCTGCATTTATGATGTGCGGGCTGTACCTGAAAACGCTGCTTTTTCCGCATCCGCTCGTGAGTGATCTCGGCTTCCCGCAGATGAAGCCCGTGACTTTTGCCGACTGGCGGGCGCTCGCCGGCTTTTTTGCCTACGCGGGCATGTTCGTCTGGGCCTTGCTGAACCTGCGCAAAAAGCACCTCCTGTCGTTCGCCATTCTGTTTTCCCTCATCGCCTTTTCCCTGTTCAGCAACGTGCTAATGCTCATCGGCACTTCGTACGGGGAGCGGGTGTTATATGTCCCTTCGTGGGGTTTTGCCCTCGGCATCGCTGGATTGCTGGCGCTGTTTTTCAAAATAAAACCCGAAACAGACACCGACCCTTCGGCGCAGGTGCGCAACCCAAATGGCAAAGGCACACTCGTGTGGGGGATTTCCATCGCTATTTTGGCAGTGTATAGTTTGCTGACCGTGCTGCGCAACCCCGCCTGGTATACCAGTTATACGCTGTACAAGGCCGATGTGCCGCACTCGCCCAACTGCGCCAAACTGAACTACCACCTCGGTATCGAAACGATCAAAGAGGGCATGAACGAGGAAACCGGCCAGGTGTTCGACTCGACTTGGGTCAA
>JBJXEZ010000089.1:0-3664 GCA_046153695.1 Saprospiraceae bacterium | reverse complement strand
GGCTGATACAGCAGGCCTACGTCAATGCCGCGCTCGTCGGGCGAATCGTGGTGAACGATCTGGTAGTTCCGCGCCTGCAGTGCTGGCTGGGCCACAAGGTCTTCGAGCACAATGCGGTTTTCGATTTCGCAAACGCCAAGCAACGCCACACCGTCGGGTGTTTTGTCTGTAGCCAGCAGACTGATTACTTTAGCCATATTGGCCTGTTTGGACCAATACTTGGTACTATCCCAAAGCAAGCGGCCCGTGGGCAGGAAATCTTCGTCGTTTATAACTGGATTATCGAGTGTGTCGAACAGGTTTTCCAAGTTATAAAAACCGATAGCAGCGATTTCAAACTTGGCCTTTTGGGCGGAGAGGGGCAAGCTCAGAAACAGGGCGAGCAGCGCAAAAAGGTGTATTTTCATGTCAAGAAGCAATTGAGCGGCGAAGGTACGCTTCGAAAAGGCATGAACGCTGGTTCTGCGATAACATCATTTTTTTTGCATCGTTGTCGTGCATACTCGCTATGCACAAGCGCTGATTACCTTTGCCAATTCTCCAGCATGGAGGCATCTCGACCGTCTTTTCCCAACGCCATAATCTGTAACATGAAAAAATCACTGCTCATCTACCTTCTTATTTGCCAATGCGCATTTGGCTTTGCACAGCCCGAACAAAATGGCATCACCGCTTTTGACCGCGACTCCCTCTGGAAAACGGATGTTGAAACAGGTATGGACTCGTTTGCCAACCTACGTATAGCCTTGTTTCGTTTTCAGGATGAAAACCACACCAAACTGCTTACGCTATTGGACACCTCCGCGTTGCGACTCGTTCGGGAGTTGGACGTGCTGTATCAGGGCGAGGTTCTGGAATACAAAAACTGGTTTACCCGAAACTGTTTGACCGGAAATCGCAAAAAACAAGGTTACTCGTATCTGGACATGATGCTCAAATTCGATGCTTTCTTTTTTTGCCCCGATATGTACGCTATACTCATTAGTTCCGCCCGGTTGAACGCGCATCCCAAGATCGACATGGAAAAACGAAACGAAGCACAAGCCTTGTTTGTCTCGATTATGGATCGACTCAACAGCATCGGCTTTGCCAAAAAGGACGAAATTCTCCGTCTATTGGAAAAATTCAAAAAGGCAAACCAGGTCATGCCCCACACCATCAACCAGGATGCCGGATTGGTCACAGAAGAAGACCGCTACGGGTTCAGGGTGGTTGATATGCTGCTGTGCTTAAGTAGGGAATAGCATGCCTTCGCTACTCTGTTTTCAGCAATTTCAAGACAGCGTTTTGAGCAGGATTTATGCGCGCTACTGCGATGTAGGCCCCCGGGGGTACGCTGTTCCCCGAGATGTCACGGCCATCCCAAATGAGGGTTGTCGTCAAATTTAACGCCTCACCCAAGCGGAACTGCCGTACTAGTTGCCCGTCGGAGGAGAAAATTTCCAGCACTGACGAGGCCATATTTGTGGCACTAGCGGTCGCCCGCACTTCAATAGTAACCCGGTCGGTAAAGGGATTAGGCCAGGCCCGGAGCAGCGAATCTGCCGGTATCGGTTCCGACGTTTCGACCAACTGGGTTTCATCCTGGCAGGTGGGGCAAAGTTGGGTTGCGTCTTCGAGGCACAAAAAAGCCGTATAGCGAGAGAGTACGCGCTCATCTATACTGTTTTCAACCACCTCGCTGATTGTCCCGTTATTCTGAACACTGCCTTCGAGCAGGCGGATGTAATTCCCGTACCACATTTCGCGGGTAAACGAGTCCGCCAAGCCAATTTCACTGGCATCCAGCGCTACCTCTGCGGACACGAACTGGCCGTTCAACTCGCCAGCCAGTTGTATCTTGAACGGTATATCACCCTGGTATTTGCCAATCTGCAAGATTGGACGATTCAGATTAAGTTTATCCGGGTTCAGAGTATTAATGTCGAACCGCCCATAGCAGTAACCATTTGCCAGTTCGGTATGAACGTCGTACGATTGCAGTGTTGCGCTAATTCCAATCACTGCCGAATATGTTGCTGACTCCAGGCTATTGCCAAGTACCCGGCTGAGTTCTCCACCGGTGAGTTTAGCAAGATTCAGCAAAAAATATTCACTGCCGTAATAATGGGTACCGTTAATAAAATAACTAGGCGAATAGGAGTTGTGGTAGTGCAGGACATGTACCGGTATTGGTGGACTGGCCTGTATGGCCATTAGATCGTTCAGCAGCGGGTTGACAGCCTGAGTAGTACCTAATTGAATTGAATTGGTTGCGAGCAACATCAAGCCGTCGCTGCCATTCGCTTTCATCCAGTTGATTCCGCCTGCAACCAAGGAAGGCATATTGCTGTAACTCGACAACAGGCTTTCGGCCATATTGAAAGCCTGTTCTACTGACAAGGGGTCGGCGGGTAGCCAATTCGCGCTCACCATTTGCGGGCTTAAACCGGACACGATAATATTGAAGGAATCTACCGTCGTCAATTCTTGCTTGAAATTTGTCCGAAGCGCCTGCATGGCCGCAGCAGCTGTGATAGTCCCTAACCCGGACGAACCAGCATCATGGTCAACGAGCAACAAGATTTTTCGTCTGGAATCGTATTCAAATTGCCGGGCGGGTAGCATTGCCAACTGGTAAATCCCAGATTGGCCGTTCCCGTGTAACCGCAGGTACTCACCATTTTTCAGGGGCGAATCAAACGCGAAACGCAGGCTGTTAGCTTGATTGGCAGCTGTGAGTATTGTGGCATGATATTGCCCAAAAACACTGTCTGCTTGAACGGAAAATGACAAATCCGGGCGGCCCTGGATCACCGGGTTTTGCCATTCCTTTTTGGGCCAGGTGAGCACATGGAAATTTACCAACTGGTTTTTTGAAGTTTTTAGAATCGAAATCGGGAGTTCTGCGGATACGGTACTAAGCCCCCAATCTGCGGGAATCAGATAAGTAATTTTGACCTTTCTCCGTTCATCACCACGCATAGGGAATACCCGGAGTTCATGCTGTGTCGCACTGGTTTTGATCAACAAAGATGGGTCCTGACGGCGGTTGACAATGCCTTCGTATATCGAAGATGCCGTCCAGCGATCCATGATTGCGGCTCGGGCAATATCGTTGTTAATCCACAACCACGAATCGTGGACAAAAGCGCCGGCAGGCAGGTCGAACTTTAATGTCACCTCCAGCGAGTCGGTTGCTTTGTACGTAGTGCTTCGGGCCGAGAAAGTAAGGTAAAGACCGTATTCAAAATAGAGTCCTTTGGGCCGGATGGATAGCACAGCCTCTTCGATTGTGCCTTGCTGTGTTGACCAGCCAAAACGTGGGTCGCCGACGCGTAAACTGAAGGTAGCCCAAGCTGGGGTACATACGATGTTGAGAAGAAGTACGAGTAGAAGGTTTTTCATCGAATGCCAGTTTTAAGTGTCTAGGTAGAATTCATTGATAATTGAAACTCGGTTTTTTAAGGCAAGGCATTTGTTTCAACCGTAGCTCGGTTATGCTTTCAAAAAATGCCTTGCCTTGCCTCAAAAATCCCTTCGCTTCATTTTATCAATTAGAGCGTGTTTAAATTTAACATTCGGATGGCAGGACGATTCAATTTTATTCTGACCAAGGCATTTTTTGCAGGTGTATGTGGGCAATACGGCGAAAAAAATAACGCAGGGCAGGGTAAAATTGGAC
>JBJXEZ010000042.1:0-6803 GCA_046153695.1 Saprospiraceae bacterium | reverse complement strand
CTATTCACCATTCCGGTCATGGGCGGGGAGCCGCTTGTGGAAGAGATGAACGCGTTTTTGCGCGGCAAAAAAGTGCTCCAGGTGGAGCAAAAATTGATCAGACGCAAGCCGAACGGCGCGTGCTGGTGTTTTTCGGTGGGCTATGTGGACGACGTGGCCGCCACCGAGCGCGAGCGCGGAAAAGTGGACTACCGCGAGCTGCTTGACGCGCCCACGTTCAACCGCTTCTCGCGGCTTCAAGGTCAATCGCCATAAGGCTCGAACCGCGTGAACCGTGGCGGCTCGTGGAACAACGACGCGCAGAACTGCCGCGTCTCGAACCGCAACAACTGGCAACCGGACAACCGGAACAACAACCTCGGCTTCCGCCTGGCTTCGTCCCCCCAGCTCAATTGATGGCCGGATGGCATCCACTGAACAGGCGATTGTCCCGCTCCCGCTCCGACCTGGATCGGGACGAAAAACGCCAGCGCTCCGGCACCGGTGGCCGGGCGGCAGTACAAGTAGGCACCGACCGAACGTTCTGCCGCTCTTTTTTTTGACAGAATAACCAAGATTTGGAAGACTTTTGCTGCCATGCCAACCGCACCGCTGAAAACATTCATCATTTATGCTCGAGAAGACCGGGCTTCCCTCGACATGTTGATGGGGCACCTTGCCGTGTTCGAGCGCAACGGCACCGTCCGCTTTTGGTACGACCGCGAGATCACCGGCGGCAAGGACTGGGACAATGAAATCCGCTTCAACCTGAAAACAGCCGACATCGTACTGCTGCTCATCAGCCCGGAGTTTTTCCTGTCCGACTACATCCATTCCGTGGAACTCATCGAAGCGCTCCAGCGCGACCGCGCCGGAGAGGCGCTAGTGGTGCCGGTGATCCTGAAAAAATGTCTGTGGCATAAGTATCCGGAAATAGCCCGCCTGCAGGCCTTGCCTTCTGAAGCCAAATCGGTGTTCGACAAAAACCACTGGCCCGACCCGCACGACGGGTTCTTCAACATAGCGGAAGGCTTTGATCGCTTTCTGGACGACCCAGATACCGAAGCTCGCCGACAACGCAAACACGACCGGATTAAACAAGAAGTGGAGGACGAAAAAAAGAAGCAGGCAACAGAAGAAGCCCGCCAAAAACGGGAAGCCGAAGCCGCCCCAAAAAAAGGCCTGCCGGACATGGTACTTGTGCAAGGCGGCACCTTCCAGATGGGTGAAAAAGGGATAGCCGAACCGGTGTAATCCGTCACGCTATCCGATTTTGAGATCGGAAAATACCCGTCACCTAAAAACTCTGGAAAGAGATCATGGGCACCAACCCCTCTTGGTTCAGAGACTGCGACGACTGCCCGGTGGAGAGAGTGACTTAAAGAAGTTGGTTGGTTTGATGAAAATTCCGATTCTAAAACTCACCCCGTGGGCGGCAAAAAAGCCAACGAACTGGGTTTGCACGATATGAGTGGCAATGTGTGGGAATGGTGCTCTGATTGGTTCGGAGGCTATTGGTCTGGCAGCCAAACAAACCCAACCGGGCCAAAGAAAGGCTCGTACCGCGTGGACCGTGGCGGCTCGTGGTTCTTCGACGCGCAGGGCTGCCGCGTCTCGAACCGCGACAGCGGCACGCCGGACAGCCGGAGCAACAGCCTCGGCTTCCGCCTGGCTTCGTCCCCCCAGTGAGGTGGTTTGCCGGGCCGGCCATCAATTGAGCACCAGCCGGGCCGGGCCGCCGTAGTGCCTGCACCGAGCATGGCGGGGGTAGGGCCCCCCGCCCGCGAAGGGGCGAGGCGCTACGGCGCGGGGAGTGACCGGGTGACTTGAATTCACCCGGTCACTTGGACGGATTCTTCCAGAATGACAAAACCGAGTGTGGTTCTTAACCTGTAAAATTATTTTAGGACGAGACAATCCGTTATCGCCAATATTGGCACCGCCTCCCGCTGCCCCCTTCACCACCGAACCATCTTCCCTCCAGCGCCACCGGCGGGTGTATCCACTCGGTAGTAGAGCGATGCGGCTGGCAGGGCGGCGGCGTCCAGAACGACAGATTGGTAACCGGCGGCAAAGTGGCGGGTTTGGGCAAAAACCTGTTGCCCGGCGGCATCGTACACCGTAAGCGTCGCCTCCGAGGCATCGGGCAAATAGAACCGGATATGGGTGCAGTCGTGCCACGGGTTTGGCTCGTTCGGGTAGAGTTCGAAGCCCTGGTTTTTTACGACCGGGCTGGCCGTACCGCCGAAGCGCAGGGCCAGGGCTTGAGGTGGCACGGCGTTGTTTTTTTCAGAAAAACGATAGGCCTCCGAGCGGGTTATTTGGCTCGACAGGCGCAGCATCTCCTCGAAAGCACCGGACCGGATGGCCCGAAAACGCACCACAAACTCCGGCTTGCCAGGCCCGTCCCAACTAACGGTGAGCAGCCTCTCGCCGGGAAATACCGCAAAATGCTCGGGGCGCATACCAGTGCCAGGCAGAATTTCCAACAACTCCAGACCTGCGAATGCGAGGGTGAACTGGTAGCCAAGTAGTGGCTCCACTGCCCGAACCGCAAGGTCGAAAACCTGCCCGTCATGCACATCGGTGGCGGGGCTGCCATCCGCGAAGGCTACATCAAGCAGGGCTGTTTCAGTGGCCCGCTCCGTGGTGGCGAGCAGGCTGCTGGTCAGGGCGTTGCCGTTCACGTCGCCGATTTTTATGGCAATGAAATTTTCGTTCAACCGGCCAGCCTGCACGCCGGTGGCCGTGCGTGTTTCGGGAAAAATTTCCTGAAAGGGGTTCGAAGGGTTGGGAAAAACATAGCCCGCGTCCACAAACCGCCAGGAGGGCGTTCCTGGAAAATGCTGGGTAATGCCGAGGATTGCCTTTCGCAATTCGATCACGTCGAGCGTGGTCACGGAACGGCTGTTGTTCACATCAGCGGCGATGTTTTTATAGGGGCTGTCAAATGGTTCATGCCCGAGTATGTGCCGGTTAATGAGCGACAGGTCAAAGGTCGACACGCCGTTGAGGTGGTCGTCATTCTTTTCAGGAGTAAGCACGAAGCCGCTGCCGAAGGGCACGGGGTTTGAGAAAACAAAGCCCCCTGTTTGATCGGTTTCTGTAAAAAAATTCGCTGGTTGTACACCGGTGACGGAGAGTGCTACGTCGGCAAGTTCGAGGCCATCACCCTTGGCGGTTTTGAGCGTGCCGGCCACGGCGGCTTTCGTATTGGCACATACCGAGAATTGGTCCTGAACCTGGACATAGGTCTGACAGGTGTTCATATTTCCGGCATGGTCCATGGCCCACAGTTCCACGGGCTGGTCGCCAAGTTCGCTGCAATCGTACCGCAGGCTTTGCGCCGGTGTGCCATCGGGCAATAACGGGAAGCCGTAACCGGATCCAACTTTGCGCACGCCGATCAGGATTTCGTTTACGGCAGAACAGTTGTCGCTTACGTCCCAAAGAAAATCGTGCGTAAAGAGGGTGAGCGTTTTTTCCAAAGGCATGTCGGTGCTTATTCCTTTGAGACAAATGAGCTCCGGCGAGCGGCAGTCGCGCACACGGATGGGGTATTCACATATCGCCTTGTTGCCGCACCCGTCGTCGGCAATCCAGCGGATGCGGTGGTTACCGTGCGGGAGAAGCGGCACAATATACTGGCCAGGGTTGCTTTCAGACACCCAGCGTACATAGCCGGTGATGTTGGCAAAACCGCCTACGAGGATAGCGAACCGGTATTTTTCCCCCGGAGGTACGGGGCGTTGGTCAAACTGCCGCAGTTCGCCGCCACTGAAATTGGGGGTAAAGGCATTGCCAAAACGCACCATTCCCGCGGGCGGCGGGTTGATGCTGTTGATGAGTGTTTCCTGCATACCATCGTTGTCCAGGTCGAGGTACAACATATACCGGATGGTGAGATTGCCCTTGGAACAAGCATCGTTGGCTGTAGCGGCGAGGTTGGACAGGCCCTCGCATAAATCGGTACTACCGGTCGAGTGCGGGTTGGACCAATAGGGGGCGTTCCAGTAGTCGGGGTCGTTGGTGGTATGGTCACAAAGTTCCACGGGGCCACCGAGAGCGGGGCATCCACGGAACTTGGGCGGCTGGTCGTCGCGTACCACAATGGTTTGTCGGTAGGTATAGCCGTTGGCGAGTAAGCTCCAAAACGTGCTGTAATCCGTGGGCATGGGGTCGTTGGCTGATACCCGCCGGATAGTGGGCGCGGGCAAGTACCCTTTGGGTGCCACCATTGGGCCGGGGATGTTCTGGATGTCCAAGGGGTTCTCGGAAGGGTTCGGGTTGGGCACTTCAATAAACGGCAGGTTCGGATCATAGTGGCACCAGTTAACTACCTGCCATGTCCGCTCGATCCAGTAACAGGCCAACAGTCCGGCGGTGTTCACATTGTCCTTGTACGAAATGCCGAGCATGGCGCAGTTTTGCCCATAAATAACCGGCCCCGGACTGTACACGCCGAGGGTGTCGCAGTCGCTCACGAACACGTCGTCGGGAAACTGCACGGCGTAGGTTTGAACGTACCGCACGACTACGCGCTGTGTACACTGGGCGCTCAGGCCGTTGCAGTCGAAGGCGCGAAATGTGCGCGTGATGGTGCCCCGGTTGCACAGGGTGTCGAACAGGGAGTAGTTGGGTGACAGCTCGTAGGTCGTATCCAGGCAGCAGTTGTCAATAAAAAATGGCGTGCCGTGCGTTTTCAGCGACGGGTCGAAACCCTCGCAGGTTACGGTGATGTGCCCTGGCGGCTGGCATATCGGCTTCAGTTTGTCTTCTACTAAAACCTGCACGAGGCAGTCGCTCGCCTGGGTTTCGTGGTGGTCCAGACCGACGGCTCCGGAGTCGGGTTGCACATCGTACACACGCAAAATGACGGCCACTGTCTTGCCGGCATCTGCGCAGCAAAATTTCACCTGATCAAAAAACAGGTCGTTCGACTGGCAGGCACTCGGCTCAGCGCGGCGGGCCTTGAAGTGCATGGCTGAGCAGTTTTCCAGGGAGCCGTCGTCAAACGTCGTGGCAAAAACCCGGGATTCTCCCGAACCGCCAATGGACACTTTCGTGAATTCGTCGCAAACGGGGAATGGCGGAATGCCGTCCGATACCGTCACGCGAAACGAGCAGGTGCTCGTATTTCCACAGCCGTCGGCGGCGGTATAGGTAATCGAAACCACCTCTCCGGCTGGCAGGTCATCGGCAAACCCCAGCACACCCAGCGTGTCGGGGTTCCAGTAATTGTTGGCCGGAAAATCAGAGAAAAAACCAGGCAGGGCAGCTGCTTGTCCGCCCGCCGTCCAACTGGCCACAAGGCTCGAAACGCCCGAACAGGCATCGTACAAGATCACGTCGGGCAGGTCGAACGTACGGTTGCAAGCAAAGGGGTCGGTATACACGAGCGTGTCCTTCGGACAGGCAAAGGCCGGCCCGGTTTTGTCGCGCACAGTGATTGTTGAGGTGTGTCGCCGCGGGTTGTCGGGGCCGCCGGGCAAACAGTCGTCGTGAACGGACCAGCTGCGCAAAATGGCGTAATTGCCGCCACAAAACGGTACCTGTTGATCGTGAAAATCAATGGTTAGTTTGCAAGCTATCGCGGAGCCGAACAGGGAAAATGTTTTGCCGAAGGCGGAAATGTACGGCTGGCCGGTAAATGCCGGACTGGTCTTTGGGTCGGTACAAACCACGGCGGTGTCTGCCGGGAAAAGCACATCGGCGGCGTGAACGCGCAGTAAGGACAGGCGTTGGGTGCAAGATGCGGTGTTTCCGCTTGCGTCTGTGGCTGTCCAGATGCGCGAGATGAGTGTACTTCGGCCTTGCGGGTCGTTACAATCGAAGTCAAGGCGGGTGTCAGAAAAACTCAGGGTATACGGGCCGCAGTTTTCGGACACTATCGGATATGCCTCGGTGAGGAGGAGCGATGTTGACAAAAAAAGTGGTGAAATATCGGTCAAAGCACAAGGCAGCACGATGTCCGAGCAGGTGAGTGCAGGCGGCAAAACATCCGTCACTGCCAGCAGCCCCGAGCAGCTGTTGCCGGTGATCGTGTCTGTAACGGTGGCGCGGACAGTGTCGCCAAGGTGCGCGGCGGTGAGTATGTTGCCGATAGGTACGCCGGTGAGCGTGGTGAGCGCTACGAGGTAGTTGGTGTCGTTCGGTACGCCTTCGAGAACCATATCCGGCATCACGAGCACGGAACAATCCTCGTCGAGGGCGATGAGCGACAGGTCGTTGCAAACCTGTCCGCGCAATGGCACAGCGGCCAACAAAAACACAAAAAGTACCCCGCAATAAATTGGCGGTGCAGAGCAGGGAATGACTGGCAGGGACACGAGAGGCGGGATAACCTTCATCAATTACAGTTACGTCGGTTTTAGAATAATTGACGGCGAAGGCACATGCGCTACGTTTCGCCGAGTATCTGGATTAAAAAACTGCTGAGGGTTGGTGCCAAAAGTACGGCAAGCCGATCAGTGCATTTATCAGGGTTTACCCGATTTAACACAAATGGCGGAAAATGCCTGCATCTGACAGTTTTGCCTGCCGTACACGTTGTCGGGTCTTGCTGTTTGAGGTCAATTAATTCTGCCTCGGCAATTACGTTCGACTTTAGCCATTTGGGAAATTGATAATGCCGTTTCAAGTCAGTGAGAAAAAGCGACTGAAATAATTTTGAACATCGCAGTAAAATAGGGACATTCATAAAATTAAATTAACTGTTTAGCCTGATTCCCAATGTGTTATTTTGGGGTACATCGCGCGCTGCCGGTGCAACCCCACCCCCATCCCCTCCCCCGAATGGGAGGGGGGCTTGCCCTCAAAAGGGG
>JBJXEZ010000030.1:0-16127 GCA_046153695.1 Saprospiraceae bacterium | reverse complement strand
CGTTGATGCTCGTCGTCAGCACGCCGGATGTTTGTTGGTACGAAATGGCGGGCGAAATGGGGAATACGGTGGGCGACATCGTTCCGCCCGAAATGTTCGTCAGCTGCACCTCATTGATGTTGAACGCCGTGCCGTTGTTTGCCCCTGTGTTGTTATACACTTGGAACGAAAACGTGTAGCCTCCCGGCGTGTTCAAATCGCAAACCACGAGCGGGTTGACGATCACGGCGCAGTCGGTTTCCTCCGGCGGCTCGCAATGGAACGTCAATGTATCCTTGCAAACCACCTTGCCGTTTTTATCCAACCATTTCACCTCCACCAGCTGCGTCGAACCGGTCAGGCCTGACAAACAAAACGTGGGCAAAACCTCCGTCTGACCGAGGCAGGCTCCGGGCGGGAACTTGGTCAAGGTCGCCACCGTACTGCTCGAGTTCAAAATCCAGTCTGGTGGCAAACCATTGTTGTTGATGCATCCGAACACCACGCCGGGCGTGAGACTGCACAATTGAACCCCGGAGAAAAACGTGTTGGAGTAGTTGTTCGTCAGCGTCAGCTCCCAGCAGCATTTTTTGCCTGGCACCGAGACCGACGCCGCACTGACCGAAACGTCCTTGCAAATACAATCGGGCAAGGTTACGCAGGCCAGCATCACGGTGTCGGTACAGCAGTTGAGGTCGCTGGTGCCGATCGGGCCGCTTTTTCCCGTGAGCGAAAAACAGAACGTGGCGCCGTCCACCGCGTTCGGGCCGGAAATGGTGGTCGTGAAACCGCACTGCATTTGGCCGGGCATCAAAGTCGGATTGACCGGGAACGTATTTGGCGTGAAGGTGTAACCCGGCGGCGCGTTCAATACAATAGAGTTCACGTTGAACGCGATGAGCGGATCGGACATGATGCAAAAATTCATGATGTACGTCCCCGAACCCGGCGGGCCGCAAATGACGGTGGGCGTAATTTTCAGGCACTTGGGTTTTTGGGTGCAATGGTAAATAAGTGTGTCGCGGCAAACCTCCGTAAAATTGGGGCCAAAGTATTTGACGATGATTTGCTGCGTAGGTGTGATCTGGTAGTTGGACAAACAGAACTTCACGAAATCCTTCGCCGACACGACGGGGAAATAATTCCCGATGCCGCCCGTCGGGGCAATAGTCACCGTACTCGCGTTCGCACCCTGCAACACGCAACCGTTCAGCGTCGAGACGGTGGAAATGCTCACGCCGTTTTGGGCACAGAGTTGGATGGCCGTGAAATAATTGGGCTTGTCGTTTTTCAACGTCAACTTGAAACAGCAGGTGTCCTGCGGACCGTTGAACGGCATGGACGTGACCGAAATGCTGTCGCAAACCGAGGGGCCTCCTCCCGGACAGCCGCAATCGAACACGTCGACGTCGCCCAGTTGGGTTTTGTCGGACGAGCAGAGGTTGTTGTCAATGTCAATGTAAATGCTGGAAGTTTTGACAAAATTCGGGAACGAAGGCTGATTGGAATTGCCCGTCCAGCGGATACCGGCGAGGCCGTACACGCGGTCACTCACTCCACCGCCGCAAGGCAGAGAAGAGCCGTCGTTCACTGCACTGTTGTATCCGGGGAAACGCAGCGCGTCGCCGGTGCCCCAAATGATACTGTCGCATTGCGTAGGCTTCGGCATGGCGGCAGGGTTAAAACTTTCGTAACCATAGTCTACGCCGCCCGCCGAATTGGCATGGTACGAAGGCGTGCTGCTTGTGTTGTAGGCATTGCCAACATGGAGAATCCGTTCGGTCGTCCAGGTGCCTGTCGGTGACAGTTCGATGATGCGACTCTGGTGCGAATTGTTCGACCAGGCGGTGAATGAATTTCCAATATCGCCGAACATCGAACGTTCCGCCACCAGCATATTTCCCGTGTTTGAAAAATGGATATCCGAAACGGGGCTGCTGTAATTCAGCAAACTGGTGGTCGTCAAACTGGACATTTTGTGCTCCAACATTTCAGTGCCTAACACAGGCGTCCCACCTGACAGCCCAACCGACCAAATTTCGTTGAACCCGCCGGGGTTTGAGTTCACCCGGTCTTCGTTCCACACCGAAAAATAGAGGCGGTTGTTGTGCGTTGCCACCGCCCAAACCCGTTCGCCGCGTGCTACGAAACCCGCGCTGGGGGTGCCAATGGTCGTGCCGGGAAAATCGTATGAGCCGAGCAAGGTGCCGCCCAAATTGTAGTAGGAAATATTCCCGTCGGTGAAATTTGAGACGAAAATTCGACCTCCAAAGCCCGCGTCGTACCAAACATCGCCAAGGCCCGCCGGGCTGGTCGCGTTTTGCGGCAGCGTGGCAAAAACCGAGACATTGCCCGTCGTCGCGTCTATTTTGTAAACATTGCCGTAGTCGGCGTTGGGCCGGGGCGAATACCTCCCGTACATGGTTGTGGCCGAGGCATAGACGTTGTAGCTTCCATCAATCGTCACGCCGAATATTTGCCCCAAGTTGGCAGCGGTCCAAGTGGATTTGTGGTAAATGGCTGGGGGCGAACTCCACCAGTTCATGCCGAGCGGAGCGAGGGCGTGCTGCCGCAAATCCACCAGCGCCAGCACCGGCCCATTCGGGTCTGCCGTCGCCGTGCTCGGAATAAACCCCGAGAAACAACTCATCACCGCTTGCCCGCATTGGAAGCCTGGAAAATCGCCCGGCGAACAAATGACCGTCACTGTAAAACTGCATGTAGCCGTGTGCATTCCGCAGTCCGTCACCGTGTACGTCACCGTCGAAGCCCCCTGCATGAACATTGTACCGCTCGCATCGCCCGTGCCCGATCCCGTCGTTGCGCCCGTGATGGTGTAGGAAAGGGTCCAGTTCGGGCAGTTGTCGGTCACCGTCGGCGCGATCCCGTTCAGCAACGCTTTGCACAGCCCCTGCGGGTCGAGGCTACCAACCACCGAGAGGCTGATCGGACAAGTGATCGTCGGCGGCTGGTTGTCGCTGACGGTTATCTTAAAGGTGCAGGTCGGACTGACATTTCCGCATTTGTCCCTGGCAAAGCAGCGCAGGGTGTTCACACCTTTTGGCAGTTGTGTTTGCAGCGTGAACGGTAAAATTGTGCCGTTGGGGTCTTCCCACGTGCAACTGATGGCGGGCAGCGGATCGCAGTTGTCGCTGGCCGTCACGCCCATCTGTTGAAAATTCAGGAACGTGTAGTAGCAAAGCCCGGGAAGTGTGTTGACCGACAGGCTTTGCGGGCAGCTGATGGTGGGCGCCACGTTGTCTATCACCCGGATGATTTGGGTGCAATCCGTGGAGTTGCCGCACGAGTCCGTGGCTACCCACGTGCGCGCCACCGTAGCGTCGCAGGGCATCAGGCCAGTGACCACGTCCGAGTAGGTGATGGTCGGTTTGATGGTGCAATTGTCCGTAGCAGTGGCAAGTCCGGTAAAGAAAGGCGACAATTGTTGGTCGCACCGGATAGTGATGTTTGGCGGGCAGACGATGGCCGGCGGTATCGCCTCGATCGTCTGAATTCCCATCGTGCAAGTGCTCGTATTGTTACACCAGTCCGTCACCGTCAGCGTTACGGTGTGGTTCATGCAGCCAGTCAACACCATTGGGCTGACGCTCAGCGTCCAGTTGGGACAGTTGTCCGAAGAGCCGCCGTCCACGAAGGCCGGTGTGACGGTGTACGTGCAATTGGCATCCAGTATGACCCCTACGCCCACGTTACATAACGCCGTCGGGGGCACATTGTCTGCCACCACCACCTGTTGGCAAGCCGATGCCGTGCATCCGTTTCCTGTTACCGTCAGGCAAACCGTGTACGTTCCGCAAGCACTGAACTGGTGGTTGGGGTTGGTGGCCGTGGAGGTGTTGTTGGCACCGCTGGCCGGGTCGCCGAAGTTCCAGGAGTAGGTCAACGGAGCCGGGCCGGTGGAGGTGTTGTTGAACTGAAAGGTAGGGCACCCGCCCATGTTTTGAAACGTGAAGGCGGCAAGGCAGGTATCGCAAGCATTGTCTTGCTGCCAGTTTAGCGCACTGCTCTGGGTGATGTTGGCCGCTGGAGGCGTATCAAAAAATTGAACTTCTGGCGGCACGGGTGAAAAAAACTGATAATCACCGCTCAATTCCGTGACAAAGCCGTCCACTGACATGCACGTTTCGAGTTCCAGGTTGCTGACCGACATGAACGCACAATCTTGACCAAAGCCGTTGACTCGGTTGCGACCGTCCACGAAGGCGATTTGGCTGGGCGGCAGGTACCAGGAAGAGCCGCCTGTGTACGATAGGTCGCCATTTTCCAGATATTTCATCCACAAAAGCGCCGCGCTGTTCCCAAAGTCCTGAAATTTCATGACCACGCTCCGGTCTAAGCCGCCGGTGAACATTCGGCCCGTGACGTAGATATCGCCGCTGTTGTCCCGCCAAACCTGATTGATGGCCGTGAGCTGCGGCAGAGCGGTCTGCCAGGTCACTACGAGGTCGTTGTCAAATTTCATCAAGCGGGCTAGCACATTGGGAAACGAGCTGCCGACGGCGTAAAAACCGCTAGCGCCTGCCGATGCCACGTCGCTGAACGTGAACGCAACGCCTTCCGGGCCGGCGGCCGAGATGATATTTCCCTGATTGTCGGCCCGGAACAAAACCCCTTGCACATCAAAATTGCCGGCAAACAGCAGATCACCGTTGGGTAGGGCCTCCAGGTCGCGGGCATACTCATCGTCGCTTGTGGCGGCGTATTTCTTTTTCCAATTGAAAGTCCCTGCTTCGTTCAGGTTGAGCAACACGACATCGTCCCAGGTGGAATTGCCGCCGGGGTCGAATTGGAAACCCAGGGCATAGTACGGGAAAGCCCCACTTTGAGGGGCCGGGTTCCGTACGATGCGGGTGATGGCGTCGCGCCCAACCACGTTGTAGGAGCGGAGCCACGAAAACGCGCCGGAAGGTGTGACAAGGCCCATGATACTTTCGGTGTTGGTACCCAAGGGCAGCGTGTTGCCCACCACCAACAGGTTTCCGCTTGGGGTCACCACGGCGTCGTTCCACTGAGAGCCGATATTGAGGCTGAGTGTCCATTGGTGCTGCCCTTGGTTGTTGAGCCGGGTTACGGTAGCCCTGAAGACGGAGCCGTTCGATGGCTCATCCCGCCCGATGACGTAGTAGTTGGAGCCGGAACGCACCACTTTGGTGAACGAATTGTCCAAGGCTGTGCCGAAGACGCGCTGAAAATTTTGCGCGAAGGCCGCTGAAACATGCAGCAGCATGGCGGCAAGTGTGAACGCTACGATTTTGTGAAAAAGTGGTTTCATAACTGCTCGTTTTTGATTGACATATCCACGTCGCCGAGGTTTTGTTACCCTGCTCGGAACTGCATGTGTTTTAATGTTGTCGAAATGGGCGCAGGCCGTCGTTTGATTTGGAAAATCTGGAGGTAGCCGTTATATTCTGCTCATGACAAATGTACAGTTCCTTTTTGGGCTGGCACCAACTTTTTTTTTAAGTTAGCCCGGTCTTTTCGGCATCATTTCACCATACTACGACACATTATGACCGAGCCTCTTTTATTGATGTCGGCTGGACGCCCGCCAGACCTGCCAGCAGGGTAACGTCTTCGAGGTCAGCGTGACCGATTGCCCCCCTGACAAAACCCTCCTGCCTAGTACCATTTTTCAAAAAATTGGCCTTCGCTCAACGCTCGTGCACGCCGTTGATTTCTGAAAAATGAGCCGTGTCTCGCACCTCCACTTCGTCGCCGATGGCAAGTTGGGCAGCAGCCGAAGCCAAATTTTTCAGTGCGGCGCGAACGTTGATTTTATCTCCAAAAACGTTGAGTTTTTCGCCGACTGCATACATCTTGCCAATTGGTCGGACAGGGCTTGGGTTTGAGCCTGGCTCCTCGAGCAGTTCCGGCGGCTAACAAACAAGCGTTTGGAAAAACAGGAAAACGAGACTGAAACTGAAGGTTTTCATTGGTATACTTTTTTGAAAACGAATCGAAGTGTGAACACAGGGATTTTGGCTTAATAATTCTATAGTCAAAGGGTTATACGGCTATTATGTTGTGCACGATTTAAAATTGCTATCCTGTGGGTACGCTAATCCACCACCATGATTTTTCCGGAAAACGCCCGACCCCTTGCATCCATGATCCGGAACACATACCAGCCGGCCGGCAGCCCCTCGCGCCGAAACTCGTAGGATTGCCCGGAAAACTGCGCAGATCGTATCGGGCGACCCAGGGGGTCGAACAGGTCGAAGCGTTTTTCGCTGGGAATGTCTTCGGCTGCTACAAAAGTGGCCACATCACGCGTTGGATTTCCCCAAACCCGCCAAAGCGCCGGATGCTGTTGTGGCTCGTCCACCCGCACAAGCAATTGGCCGATGGTGTGCCGGACGGTATTGGTGATGATGGGCGGATTGAAATCGAAAATGATGGACGCCGTATTTTCGAGTACTGTACCAAGGGGCAAGTCGGGCAACTGGTTGATTTCAAAAGTGAAAAAGCCGTGGGAGGCAGGCTCGTTCACGTTGCTGTCTGGAAGCGCAATCGGGAAAAAGAGCACCTCCAGTGTATCGTTACCCTTAATCTGCCAGGTGTACGGATGCGAAGCATTTACGGGTCGGAATGTGGCTGGATAGAGGTTGGGATGCAATACGTCGCGCAACAGAACGCGGAACGCGGTATCGGTACCGGTATTTTGGAAATCAATGGTGTATAGCAAGGGCACATTGGCCTCGATCAGATGATCGGGGCCTACGCCCTGAGGTACAACGGTTTTCTGATTCGGATCGAAAGCCCCGATCACCTCCCGGCAGTCCACATCAACGTTTTCGGGCCCTTTGTCAAGCCAAAACTGTGTGATTTGCCCGGTGGTCAAACCCTTGCACCCTTCAATGGCGGCAGCCGTATATCCGGCGCCGGCTTTTTTTACAACTTCCATGCGATATGTGGCCCCGTCGGCGGCTATACGAATGCTGGAATCCTGTTGCGGATTCAGGTGCACAGTGCCCTCGTAGACGGCATCTGTATTTCGAATGATTCGAAAGTAATGCGGTACGGCAGTAGGGGCTTGGCCGATATTGCGTACAGTAAACTGGACGACAGTATCCCCCAGGCATTCTGATCGCAACTTCAATTCCGCTTCCGGCGGAGCGTTGTCCGGGCAGTCGTTTTTCGTGATGGAAAATGCTTCAATGCAGAGTGTATGGCCGAACAGGAAGGTATCGCAGCGGGTTTTTACCACGATATCTACACTGCGGGTCGTCAATTTCGGCACATCCCCCAGATCAAAAAACAAGGTGTCGCCGCTTTGAGCCGCTAGGGGTGGGTCGGTATCCAACAGGTCAAATACGGGCGGCATAATGAGTGCCAATTGTACGGCCTCAGCCGTTACAGTTCCCGAATTCAGCGCCGAAATATGCATGCCGGATTCAACAAAGCAGCCGCGAAAATGCGGCGGCAGACCCAGTGTTACCTGCATGTCCGGGCATTGTGGAATTGGTTGCAGGAGGATAATCAGTTCAGCGGTGGGTTGGGTCAGCATGTCTACACTAATACTGGAAGGGGAAGAACATACTTGCCAATACTGCGTCGGGTATTGTGGTAGTACGAAGTGAACTACGTTGGAATTTAGTGGGAATTCAAAATTCGCCTTGCCCAAACTATTGGTCGGACGGGTAATTTGGGAGGTAAAATCGAACATCAGAACCACCGCGTCCGCAACGGGTGTGCCAAGCGAGTCGGCGATGCAATCCATATCCAGATCGGTCAGTACTGTTACCTGAATGGGCACTGGACCGCATTGGACCTTCACTTCTTCAGCACTGTTGCAACCGGGCGCGTTATTTGAAATATCGGCGAAGCCCCGGCGAACAGCCATACATACGGGCGGCACATCACATACACTCAGCATCGGATTGCCCGTGATGTTTGTACTTCCCAACAGAAGCGTCCAGGGGAGTTCGGTGATGGAACCCAACGAGTCATTGCCTACGATGTCAAGTGCCATATATTGCCCTGTCAAGGTTTCAAGCCCTTGCAGGTTTTTCAGGCGGTCGTTGTCGGCAATTTTTAAGGCTCCGATTGTCAGCAACGCATCAAACTCGTCAAGGCTGCTCAGCATGGGGTTGGATTCGATTTTCGCATCCAGAATGATTTCACTTAAGTGGTGCATCCCCTGAAAATCTTGCAGCAAGGGGTTGAACGAGATGTTCAGATAAATGAGTCGCTGCAGGCTGTCCAGGCCATTAAAAGTTACCAGTTTCGGGTTGCTTACAATATGCAACCGGTTACAGATCTGAAACTTTTCCAAACCATTTAATTCCTCCAGCGCAGGGTTGCCAGAAATGAATAATTCATTGGAAAAAACCAATTCGTTAAGCCCATTGAGGGCAGTCAGGCCATCGTTCGATTGTATGTAAAATTCTTGGGCAACTGTTTTTAAACTATCCAATCCACTCAAGTCGGACAAGCCGTGGCAAAAATAAATGGTCATACTTCCGCTAACAAGGTTCAGGTTTGATAGCCCGGACAAATCCTGAAGTCCGACATTGAATAGCAGTGTACAATGGCCGCCTATTTCCTTCACTTGTTCCAAACCGTCTAACTGTACGAGGGCAGGATTTCCATACAGTTCCAGATTGCCGCCAATAAATTCCACTTTCTTAAACGAACTTAAATCAGCCAGCAATGGATTTTCGCGTAAAATGATTGCACCGACCCTGCGCAGGTTTCGAAGGCCATCTAATTTGGGAAGTATTGAATTGTTGGATATTTCCAGGGGGCCAGCCTGTACGAGGCTGTCCAAAGCCCCCAGTTCCTGTAGCAGGGGGTTGCCTTTGATGGTAATGCTGCCCACTGTGTCAATCCGCCCCAATCCGGCTAATGATTCCAGGTTGTTGCATGCACGCACTTCGAGGCCGTACGGGGCCGATCTGAGGCTATCCAGACCGCTCAGATTGGTGAGGGTGCCACAGCCGATGACGTGCATATAGGTGCCGATCTCCGTCAAATTTTTGAATGGCAGCAGGTTGGGTAAAGCCGCGTTAGAGACGATTTCCAGCCCCCCGGTTATTTTTGTTAGCGATTCAAGTTCGGACAGGTACTCCAGGGCGTAATTCTGCGTCAGTTTAAAATTCGCACCTACTTGCGAAAGGTTATGAAATCCGTCAATGGTGCCCAGTTCATAGTTTTCGCTCAGGCCAAACCCGTTTTCCACACGCTGAAGGGCGTGAAATCCGATGATGTCAAGGAGTTTGTCGTGCTTGAAAATGCTGAAATTTTCACCCACTGTTTCCAGGGCATCGAATCCGTAAATATGCAGCAGCTCATAATTTTCGCCAATCCAGAAGGTTTTGCCAACGTGTTTCAAAGAAGCAAATGGCCCGACAGTTTCCAGGCGATTCAGGCGAATTTGGATATCGTTGCCCACATCGGCCAATTGGCCAAAACCGCTTATACTTTTCAGGCTCAGGTTATAGAACGCATAGAACCTTCCTCCTAGAGATTGTAGCGCGTTGAATCCGTTGACCGAATCCAGGGCGGTGCAATAGATAATGTCCAGATTACCCCCAATACTTTTTAGTTGCGGAAATGCTGGAAGACTTTTCAGGCTGTCTGTTCCTCCGATTTCCAGGTTGTTTCCAACAGAAACCAAGGCATCGAAGCTGCCGATATCGGTCAGTTGCCTGTTGCCGCCAATCACCAGGTTGCGGCCTGTGGTGCGCAAGCTGTCCATCGGCAAAATTTGCTTCAGGCTCGGGTTCACAGTAATCAACAAGGATCCGCCAACCGATTCCAGCGCATCAAAGCCATCTACCTGCTTTAGGCGCAGATTTTCACTGATGTCCAGGGAATCCTGTACCGTTTGCAAGCGTTCGAAGGCATCAAAATTGATCAAATAGGGATTTTGACTGATGACTAAATGTGCTCCAACGGATTTTAAAGCCTGAAAACCGTTGATAGCCTGCATGTTGTTGTTGCTGCGAATTTGCAGGTAGCCACCAATTGTTTCCAGCTTATTGAGACCTCCGATTTCCGTGATGGCATCCAAAAAGGAAATTTCAAGGTTTCCCGAAAGGGTTTTCAGTTTGTCGAGGCCGCTCAGGTTTTGCAAGTTAAGGCCGGATTGGATATAGATGCTGTGTGCCGAAAGCAACTCATTCAGGCCATTTAGATTTAACAGATCCGGGCAGTTACGGATGTATAAATCGCCGTTCAGTTCTTCCAGAATTCGAAGCCCGTTCAGGTTGGTGATATCCTGGCCGTTTATGTCAATAATGCCTTCGACAACCTGACAACCCGTGTTGGCAATGGCATCTACGTCGGCCTGGGAATTCAGGTTCCATTGGTTGATCTGACAGGGCGGGGCTTTGTCACTTATTTTCCCGATAGCAAGGCTGGTTTGTACCCATTGCGGCGGGTTTTGGTCCAGATACACTTCTGCATAACTGTTGAGGTAAGCGCCTTCCATGGCCCCGGCTTTCGGTTTGATGGAGAAACTGAAAAAGCCGTGCGAAGCTGCTTCGTTCTGGCTTGCAGCCGGTATTTTCGGGTTGGGAAATGTTACTTCCACAATGCAATCGTTGATGATTTTCCAAACAAAGGGGTGGGACGAAGCAATCGGACGGAAAGTCGCGGCATCCAGATCGGGCAGAAGTTCGTTCTGTATACGTACCATGTGAACCGTATCCGGACCGGTATTCTGAAAAGGAATTATGTACTCCAGGGCTTGGTCTGCCATAACAACCCGATTCGGGCCGATGCCGGTTGGGAAAACGGCGGGTTGGTATGCTGGCAATTGCTCGACAATCTGGCGGCAATCAAAATCGAGGCCGGCATCACTACCGGCCTGCCAGAAGGCCGTTACAACGCCGGGAGCCAAACCTCCGCAAGCCTCCACGCTCAAAGCGGTCAGCGAGCCGTCATCCGAGCGTGTCGCTTCCAAACGCCAGGTCGCCCCTGCGGCCGGTACATCGACAAACAGTGCCTCTTGCGGATCAAGTTGAAATGATTCCGTGCTTTTTCTTACAAGGTTTTTGATAAGCGTATAGGTGTAGGGGGCTTGTGGCGTGGCATCGCCTATATTTTGGAGGGTAAACCGCAGGGTGGTATCGCCAATACATTCGGCCGAGATTTTGGTTTTCGGAGCGGGTGTCGAATTGCCTGAGCAGGCATTATTCATGCGCCCGAATGCCGACCAGCAGACCGATTGTTTGTCGATGTACTGGCCGCAACGGGTTCGTACCGTCATCTTCAGCCATTGCGTGGCAAGGGCATCAACAGTTCCCAGGTCAAAAAACAAGGTGTCGCCCAATTGCACCGAGAGCGGCAAACTGCTGGAGATCAACTCAAACGAAGCTGGCATAATGACACCTGCCGTTGCTCCTTGGGCAGCAATAGTGCCTGTGTTACGTACTTTCAACCGAATATCCGATTGCTCGGCACAGCCGCGAAAAAGTGGAGGTAGAGAAAGTGTGGCATCGAGTTGCGGACAGTTGTTCAAAGGCTGCAACAGCAGTGACCCGCGGACAGTATCCTGGCCGGCGGCCGGTGTTATCGTCAATGGAAACTGACATACAGCCCAGTTTGCGGATGGGAATTCGGGCAAGTCTGCATCAAATGCCGACAATCCAACATGCTCAAATTCGGCGTCACCGCCTGCTCCGGTAGCGGAAGTTAGGACAATACTGCCGCGCAGGCGCACCTGTACATCCGAAACAGGCATATCGCCGGCATCAGCGATGCAGTTTCCGTTGACATCCATCCATACACTGATGCGAACAGCTTTGAATTGGCACTGCTGGCGCAGAACGTGTTCGTCCACACAGTTCGGGCCATTGCTTTCGATTAGCGTTTGGGCGGGCTGAAGCGATAAATGCCGGCAGATGACCTGAATAGCGCAATCGGAAAGTTGTGGGTTGTTGCGGATTTCGATCTTGCTTTTAACAGCGGGTACTTGAGCAAGTCCGCTAATGTCGTTCAGGTTCGGGTTATTTACCAGGATAATACCTTTGCCAATGGAATCCAGGCTATTCAGGTCCTTTATTGCGGTTAGTTGCGGGCAGGCGCTGACGACCAGATTCTCGCCGATGCTTTTCAGATTTTCCAGGCCCTTCGTGTCGCCAAGCAAAGCATTGTTTTGGATGTACAAACTCTTCCCGATTTTTGTCAACGCTCCCAGCCCTGTGAAATCCAGAATTTGAGCATCATTTATTTGCATTATACCGCCAACGCTTTTCAGGTTTTCCAGGCCATTGAGGGTTCCAAGGGGCTTGTAGCCATACATTAAGAAATCACCCCCGATTTGTTCGAGGTTTTGTAACCCTTCGATGTTGGTCAGGTTGGGAGTATTTTCAAGGATAAAGACACCGGCAATGCTGTTCAGATTTTCCAGGCCGTTCAGGTTTTGAAGCACGGGGTTCGAGTTGATGCCCAAACCATGCCCGATATAACGCAACGCACCCAGGCCGGTAAGCGAGGTAAGTGTGTTGTTTCTGATTATAGAACAAAAATTTCGGATCGTGTCCAATTGTCCCAGCCCGCTCATATCTGTGAGCGCGTCGTTATCATCTACGTAAATTCCTTCGACGACCTTTAGGTGGTGCAAACCTTGTAAATTGGCAAGTACCGTGTTCCCGTTTATTGTCAGGCTGTTTGCAATGTGCGTCAGTTGTTCCAGACCATTCAAGTTATCAATGGCTCCCGGAAAAAACTCATAAATATAAACCGGCCCGGTGATCGTAGAACAGCCGGGATAGTTTACTGCAAAATCATCTATCTCTTGTTGAAAACGAAACTGGATACCTTCGGACAGGCAAGTTTGTGCCCCAAGTCCTGCGCTCAGGCACAGGGATAACAAGGCAAGGGAAAGTTGTTTTTTCATGATAATGTATACATTTGAGGAGTCCGAGCGATAGCATCGGAGCTATATTGATTTGCTTTATCGGGCCTGCCATTCAGGCTTCCTGGGAAGATCAAACCAGAGCGAAAAGGTGTTACCGTCCAAACCTATTCAATTTTTGAACAAGTATCGGTACGCGTAGTCACAATCAAGCAGACAGCCGGACTGTAAATTGTGGTAGGTGCGTTTCCAGATGTAGTACGGCCTCGAACACACAACCGGATACGGGAAGCCTTTCACTCTTTTTATCTTGATGTAGAAGATCGGAATGGTCAACCCTTTGATCGTTTCACCCATGTGTGAAACGATACCGGGGTGGATAATGCCCGTGGCGAACAGGCTGGAGTTGTTGACGACTAACTGCTCTTCGTAGTTACTGCTGCCTCCGATGGCGGTGGTGCGGTAGTCGCAGGATGTCAAATCCTTTTTTATCCAATGCTCACCCGCTGCCTGCACAAACGTGAAATGGTTCCGATAAGACTGATTGAGTGAATAGGAAGACACCGGCTGTACCATTCCTGTAGGCGACAGGTACGGCGTAGCGCCCGTACAAAACGTAGAGGTAGTACCGCGTTTGAGTTGATCGAGGAAGTACGAGGCGGCGCGCGGCGTTTCAATGCCCATGTCGAAGACTTTGATTCGTTTGGTGGGCTGGAAGGTGGACGGGTTCAAAAAAGTGCTTTTCCGACCATTGGCACAGTCGGTAGTGATAACACCATCGTCGAAGCCGGGATGGACGATGTACTTGAATGTCAAGGCCACTTTAAGAATTTGTGCAATGATAGTTGGGATCGCACCGCCGCCGACCCCCATAACACTGCCGATAGCCGGGGCGGCGGCATAAACTGCCCCACCTAAGGAGAGCTCTTTCTGCGACAAAAACGTCGGATGCCCGCCAGCTACCGTCAGCACTTTCACGGGTACCCGGTCCATATACGGCCCCCACTTGTCCCGGGCAATTTTAGGGATCAAATCCACCAAAATGCTGCTTCGAATGACGGAATGGTTGTTGGGGTTTGCCAAGTCGGCAAACGAATCGCCGTTTTGCAACACCAGTCCTGTGGCAATGGCCGTCGCACCCGGCACGGGTTGAGTCAATGCTACCAGAATTGTGGCCAGGTCACTTCCTGTAAATGCTCCCCTTCGTGCGATGTGCCCGACACAGCGGTCGGCGATGTACCCGATATTGCCATATTTGGCTGCCATGGCCGGATCGGTTTTGGTATCGTTGGCAATGGCAAGCAGCACATCGGCCACCATCGCGCCGGTTGACTGGGAGATGATGACGTATTCCCGGCCAAAGCAGCGCGTTTTTCTTGAGTCCCCTGCCGTGTCGTACACGACATCTGTGCCGTTTTCCATCGCCTCCCGTATTTGCGTCAGCACGCTGTGAACAGCAATGTCCAGACGTTGCGAGCAGTTGTACGCCACGACAAAGTAGCGGTTCCGGTAGTTGTTGGCTGGGTTATTTTGGTTATTGGTGAAGTATTCGATGTGGTCTTTCCAGGTTTTTATCGCTGCTTTTTTGTAAAAACCCGAACCGTAAAATTCCTGCGGATCATACGGCCAATTGGCCAAAGCGCCGGGCCAAGCTGCTGTCGGCACAATTCGCTTCACCACATGTCCCAACTCCAATCCGTGTATGTAGATGATATCCTTGCCCTTGAACGCCCAGTTTCCTTCCTGAAAATTGGGCGGGTGGCAGGGAGGTAGCGAGACGGGGCCAATGGGCTGCAAGGGAACCGGTTTGGGTATGGTGAACGCATCTACATTCGGGTCTTGCAGCCAGCGGTTAAGGGAGTCGCAGGGTATGTTCAGCCCGGCCTGCCTCAGGCTGTCGTCGCAGTTGTAGTTTTCCACATAGGCCGGTATGGTACCGCCGATGGAAAAACACTTGTCGCCGGCGTTGGCGTACCAGTCGGTGGTGCCGGTGTAGTTGTAGGGCGGGCCGCCGTACAAGTCTTGCAGGCTACCGTTGTTGTACTCGTCCAGTTCCTCCCCCGGTGTGCAGGGGAAACCCGCTGGCGGCGCCTGATAGCCTATTGGCAGGACGGGTTTGCCGGCGGCATCCAGCCGGGTTTCATCGCAGTCGCTGTAACTGACCTCACAAAGTGAAACATTGTCTATCAGCAGTTTGGCGGTTGCACCGTCGTCGGTGAACACGTTGAGCGCAATATTTTGAAAATCTTTGTTGGCCGTCCACACGAAAAATTCCACGAGCATCCAGTCGCCGCAATCCTTGATTTTTCCACTGCGTCCGATGATGGCAATGTTCGGGCCGGGAGCCGGGTGCATACTTCCGGTATTGGGCAACGTCCCATTGAACGCTACTGCCCGGAGGCGGGCGTAGTTTGAGGTATTCTGGTTTGCCAAAAACCGCACGGCCGCGCTCAGCAGGTATTTTTTGCCCCTGTAAATTCTTTTTGTCGGGGCCAAAACCTGTGTGATGGCACTGCCCTGGGTCTGGTTTCCCGAGGCTTCCAAGTGGCCGACATCCATAAAACCACTGCTCGGCGAACCCGAAAATACCGGACTGCCATAGCCGACCGACCAGTTTGCTGGCGGAGCGGACGTAGGGCCCGGTGCAAAACCGCTGTTTTGAATGAGCGGGTTGTCGCACAGGTCGGTTTGTTCGTTCACGCAGTCGGCGAGTTGTACCGAGTCTCGACAGAGTACCGCGCCCGTGCGGTCGAGCCACGTGTACTGCAGCCAGGCCGGAGTCAGCCCTTCCACACATATAGTGGCCACGGGCGTTTGGCCCGGCGGGATTTTGAATGTGGTATGGCTCCACTTGACCAGTTTGGCTTTGGGCGGCACGGCAGCGGGTGTTTGCTGCCACGTATTGCTGGCGGCGTACACGTCGGTGATGTTGCCGTTTTTGATCGAGACCTGAAAAGCCGCAGGATTGAGTTTGGCTCCGGTGGGTAATTTGTTGTTCAGCAGTATTTTGTAACAGCAGGGGCCCCTGCCGGTGTTCTGCTTCTGAAGCACGACTTCGAGGAGTTTGCAGTCGTCCCGCACCATATTCCCGGACGGAACCGGAATTGCGCCGATAATCACTTTGACCGGCACGATCTGCGCCTTAGCCGGTACAAGAAAAAACAAAAATGCCACTGCCGTTGTGAGCGCGGCGATTCCGAATGGATGCGAAGATGTCTTTTTCATAAAAAATGATTTTGGATGATGGTTTTTTCCCGGCAACGTTGGTTCTGCGAGTGACGGCTCGCGAGCGTCTGTGACGCGACGCGTAGTGTTCGCAAGT
>JBJXEZ010000046.1:0-9698 GCA_046153695.1 Saprospiraceae bacterium | reverse complement strand
TGTTTTTGTAGAATAAATTGTTGACACCGTACCAGTTGGCGACAAAACAATCGGCATCGCCGTCGTTGTCGAAATCGGCCCAGGTAGCCCCGTCGGAAGGCTTTCCATCCTGCACAATCGGGTCGTTCGTCACCGCCGCGAAACTGCCGGCACCGTTGTTCACGTACAGGAAATTGTTTGCGCCGCCTTGCGGACCGTTGCTGATAAACAGGTCCAGATCGGTGTCGTTGTCCACGTCAATCCAGTTTACCGAGCGGTAATCGCCGGGCGTGGTAGTTGCAGGAGAGTTGACCACGTTGGAAAAAATCGGAGCGCCCGAGAAGAGCACGATGTCGCCGGTTTGTGCGGCATCTGTTGCCCGATGGATTTTGGAAAAATCCGATAGGACGTGGTGTGTGGTTTGGGCCGACAGGGAAAGGCTCATCAGGCAAAAAGGCAGGGCGAAGCCTGCCGCGAAAAGGAGGCGGAATGTTTTCATAGCCAAATTGTACAGTTGTTTTTGTGTAAATTGAACTCAAAAGTGCCCGGTTTCCAGTGTGGCATTTCCGGAAAATCAACAAACGACCGACTCCGCCCCACGGAATACCACAAACAGCGTTGTTTTTCTGTTGACCTTTGCCGCTATGATACGCCGTGTAGTCTTTCACCTTGCTTTTTGGGCAACATTTGGCTTCATATACGCCTTCACCTACAGCCGGTACGACGGGAATTTGCCCAAATACCTACTCACGGAGAGCATCCAGATGCCTGCCCGGATGCTGGCGACATATTTGTCGTTTTGGTTTTTTTCGCGTTTTTCCAGTGAAAAAACCTGGCTGGCGTTCGGTGGTGCTGCAGCAGCCAATATTCTGGGAGGCCTGTTGAACAGGGTTTTGAAACTGACCTGGGTGGTGCCGACATACTTTCCCGATTCGACTATTGAGTTCTGGAGCAACCGGCTGATGTACGACATATTCGACTGTGTGCTGGTGTCCGGCACGGCACTCACGGCGTGGATGTACTTCCGCCAGCAGGCTCTGCAACGCCGCGAAGCCCAACTCCGAGCCGAAAAATCGGAAGCCGAATTGCGGGCATTGAAGAGCCAGCTCCAACCGCATTTTTTGTTCAACACCATCAACAACCTGTACGCCCTGGCTCGGGCCAAATCGGCTAAAACGGCTCCTGTGGCGCTGAAACTCGCGCAACTCCTGCGGTATGTTTTGTACGAATCGCAAAAGCCACTGGTGCCGGTTCAGCAGGAGATACAACTCCTGGAGGACTATGTGGCGTTGGAAAAACTGCGCTTCGATGCCGGGCGGCTGACCGTAATCATGGAAGTGGAACTGGACAACCCCCTACAGGAAATCCCGCCCCTGCTGCTGTTGCCGTTGGTGGAAAACGCATTCAAACACGGTGCGAGCGAACAGCGCGACGAAGCCCGCATTTCGATCACTATTGTGTTGAAAAATACGTTGCTGGACGTAGAAATTGAAAACTCGAAACCTGAAAAGAAATCGGAAACGCCCTCCGGAATTGGTCTGCAAAACCTGCGCCGCCAACTGGAGTTGCTGTATCCTGAAAAGCACGAATTAGAAATTCGCTCGGATGAACGGACATTCGTCGTGCGGCTGCGGATCGAGTGTGGATAGGCTCTAAATACTGCCGCATGCGGCAACAACCGTAAATCGTATGCTTTCCTGCCTCATAGTGGAAGACGAGCCGCTTGCCGCCGGTATCCTCGAAGATTACGTGCGGCAGCTGCCGTGGTTGCATTTTGTGGGCCGGTGCCCCGATGCGCTCGCGGCTGCCGAAGCCCTGCTGCAGCAACCCGTGGACGTACTTTTTCTTGACATTCACCTGCCGGGGCTAAAGGGACTCGATTTCCTGCGCACCCTTGCCAACCCGCCTCAAGTCATCCTGACCACGGCGTACCACCAGTACGCCGTCGAAAGTTATGAAATCGGTGTTGCGGACTATTTGCTCAAGCCCATTGATTTTGACCGTTTTTTGATGGCAGTCAAAAAACTGAAACGCACGCCTCCCGCTGAAATGCCGGCGAAGTCGGAAGCGCGGGCATTTCAGTTTTTCAACGTCAACAAAAAAATGGTGCGCGTATGGCTCGATGAAATTCTGTACGTGGAAAGCCTTCGGGAATACGTGCGGCTTTGGCTTCCAGGCGGCAAAGCGCTGGTGACGAAAATGCCGTTGGGCGATCTGGAAAAGGCATTCGAAGGCATGGGATTTGTGCGGGCACACCGGTCGTATCTGGTCGCACTGCGGCATGTGGAGGCGTATTCGGCCACCGATTTGACGGTGGGTGGAAAAGACATTCCCGTTGGGCGGCAATACCGCGATGTGGTGCTGGCCGCGATTCAGTACCTGGCCCGTTGAACACGCCGCCGCATCCGACACTGCACCGGATTGTACAAAATCCGGTTGGGCAAATTGCCTTCGGGTTCTAGACTGATGTGCTGTGGCAGCATGCCAATGTCCGGATTCCCCCCCCCCAAAAAAATGTCCGGATTGTCTCCTGTAATTGGTCTGATTCCTTCCCTTTCACCTGTCTACCTTTGCCTGCGCAATAGGGCAAGCGGATTTGATACCCCTTGCCTACTGTGCAGCCTACCCACCGATTCGATAACCGGAGTTTTATCTCCGGAGATTATTGTCAGACTGTCATGAAGCACCTTGTCACACTACTTGCCGCATTCCTGTTATTGGCCAGGGCCACCGCCCAAACCACCGACACTACCGCCCTGCACCAGGAGCTGGACAGCCTGCGCACGCTGGGCCTCCAATTCCTTAGTAACAGCAAAATGCCTGATGCCAGTTTGGTTTACAGCCGGATGGCGGAACTGTCCCGACAGCATTTGGGCACCCACAACAAATACTACTGGAAAGCAGTGCATGGCCAGGGAATCTGCGCTGCCCGGACCGGAAAATTCGATCAAAGCGAAACATATTTGTCGGAAGCCAGGGATTTGGCCGTGTCAATTTTCGGGGAAGGCAGTCCTGAGCACGCTGAATCCTTATACCGGTTGGGGCTGCTGGAACTGGAGCGCAAACGGTTTGATGCTGCCGAGAAACAATTCATGTCCTGTTTGAAATTCGCAGAAAAAGGCTCCGAATTAAATGGCGGAATCCTCAACTCCTTAGTTATCTTGTATATCCAGACCGGGCGTCTCGAAGCGGCCGAAGCACCTGGCCAGGAAGCACTGGCCATTTACATAAAACTGAGAGGGAAAGAATCCGTTACGTACATGAACGCTCTGACAAACATGGCGACGTTGTACAAACAGATGGCCGAGTTTGAAAAGGCTGAAAAGATGTACCTCGAATCCCGGGAATTGCGCGCCAAAGTACTGGGCACGAAACATCCCGACTATGCCCAGTCCTTGCAAAACCTCGCTGCCTTGTACGCCGATATGGGCCGGTTTGCTGAAGCCGAACCGCTGTACCTGGATGCCAAAGGGATTATACTCGAACAACTCGGCCCCAACCACCCCAAATACGCCATCACGCTTGGCAACCTCGGCAATGTGTACCTGCAAACAGGCCGCAATGATGCTGCTGAAGCGCTGTACCGGGAAGTGCTGGACATCCGAAAAAAAACGTTCGGACCAGACAATCCCCAGTATGCCGTTACCCTGACAATCCTCGGCAAACTGTACACCAACGCTGGCCGGTTTGCGGATGCCGAAGCGGTGCTGACCGAAGCCCTCCGGATTTACGAATTGGAAAGCGACCCGCAAAAACGGCATATCCGGTATCCCAACACAGTATATGAACTGGGAGACACCTACTGGCAGCAAGGCAAAACTGCCGAAGCCGAGCCTTTGCTGCGGCAGGCAAAGGAGCTTGGTGAAAAAATGCTGGGAACCGATCATGCCGATTACCTGACCTTCATTTTGTCGCTGGCAGACTTCTACGCCCAGACGGGCGATACCGCGCAGGCGACCCGATTTTTCCAGGAAGGACTTGAATACCGCGACCGGTTTTTTCAGAAAGCCGAGCGCTATTTTTCCGAAAACGACCTGCTGGCCCTTCATGCGTTTCGCTACTCCGAACAGGATAAACTTTACAGCTACGTACATCGCTATCCTGTCGGTTCGTGGCTTCAGACACAAGCATTCGACTTTGCCCTGCACTACAAAAACGCCTTGCTCGAAAACAGGATTAAGTGGAAAAAAGCCGTTCAGACTGCGGACCCGGATACCCGCAACGTGTATCTGGACTGGCTGAGCCTTCACCGCCGCATCTCCGGAGAATATGCCAAACCCCTAGCCTACCGAACGACGCTGGCGGCACTGGAAGAACAGGCCAATGCCTTGGAAAAAACCATGACCGAGCGACTCGGGCTCTTGCCTGGCTCCGAAACCCGGCCAGACTGGCAAACGGTGCACAAGCGGCTCCGGCCCGGCGAAGCCGCCATCGAATTTGTGGCGTACCAACGCACCGATACCGGTATCCCGGCAACGAAAACCCCCATGTGCAGCGCCCTTATTTTGCGACCGGAATGGGAGCGCCCGCTGTTCGTCCCCTTGTTTTCGACACAGGAACTGGGGCCGCTGCGCGCTACCCGCCACCTGTATGCATTCTCGCCAGAAAACGCACAGCCAAATTTGCATACGCTCGTTTGGAAACCGCTTTCTCAACATCTGAACGGCGTTCGGACCATTTATTATGCCCCGGCGGGATTGTTGCACCGCATCAACCTGAGCGCTGTACCGGTGAGCGGATCCGAAACCATCGGCGACCGTTTTGATCTGCACAACCTGGGAAGCACCCGCCAGGTAGTCGCACCCGTGCAACAAGGCGGGGTTGCCGGGATGGATGCTGCTCTTTTTGGAGGAGTTGACTATACGTTGGCGCAAACCGGCATCGGCAGCCTGTCACCTGCACAGGAGCGCAGTGAAAAAGAGGGACAAAGCCTCGGCCGGGGATTCCGTTCCCTCCGCGGCGATAACTGGCCCTACCTCGAATGGACGCTCCGGGAAGCCGAAACGACCAAATCTATTTGGGAACATGCCGGAGGGCGGGCACAAGTATTCGCCGGACAGGATGCCACGGAGACGGCTCTGAAACAGCTGGGCCAATCCGGTCGTTCACCGCGGGTGCTGCATTTGGCTACCCACGGCTATTTTTTCCCCGATCCCGACTCTTCGGCCGCCACCGGGTTTGAGGCTTCGCAACATCCCCTGATGCGATCGGGTCTCATTATGGCCGGAGCCAACGCTGCCTGGAAAGGAAATGCTCTGCCGGGAGGACAGGAAGACGGCATCCTCACGGCGTATGAAATTTCCCAACTCGATCTGAGCGGGACAGAGTTGGTCATTCTTTCTGCCTGCGAAACCGGCCTGGGTGACCTTGTCGGTAACGAAGGCGTTTTTGGCCTTCAGCGCGCCTTCAAACTCGCCGGCGCCAAATACGTGCTGATGAGCTTGTGGAATGTCTCTGACCAAAGTACATATGCGTTTATGACAGCCTTTTACCGGGAATGGCTCGAGCGCGGTAAGGACATTCCCACAGCATACCAGTCGGCCCAAAACCAGATGCGTAAAACGTTCGACAAACCATTCAATCCGTCGGTTTGGGCCGGTTTTGTTCTTATCCAATAATAGCGTTTGTATATGAGAAATCTACTCCTGTCTCTGTTGTTTCTATGTTCAATGGAAGCCGTTGCGCAAACGGTTGATTCCACTGTAATCATGCAGGAAGCAGACAGTTTGCTATCCATTGCAAAAGCGTCACTCCGTGCCGGGAAACCCAAGGAAGCACTGCCTGTCCTGATGCAAACGGAAGCCTTCGTTCAACAACATCTCGGCAAACGGAATGAGATTTACAGGAATACGCTACAACAGCTGACCGATTGCCTGCTTTCGTTGGGGCAGTTTGATCAGGCGGAAACCTATGCCCTTGAACACAAACAACTGGCTGCCGAACTGTACGGCTTGCAACATACCTACTACGGGAAGGCTGTCTACTTCTTGGGAATACTGTATTTGAACCGAAAAAAGATGGACAAAGCAGAACCGTATCTGAAGGAATGTTTGAACATCTTCGAAAAAGGAACGCTCGATTACGCCGGGGTACTGGAACAACTCACTGTCTTGTACATCCAGACGGGGCGCATGGATGCCGGCGAATCGCTCATTCTGGAAGCTGTGGCGATTAAAGAACGGCTATTGGGGAAAGAAGATAAATCTTTTCTGAATGCCTATTCGATCCTGGCAAGCTTGTACCACCGGACCGCCAAACTGGAAACCGCTGAACGGATAGCCTACGAAGTTTGGCAGACCCGAAAACGAATTCAGGGAGACAAACACCCGGACTGCGCACTCGCCGCCCAAAACCTGGCCGGATTGTACTCCGACATGGGCCGGCACGAAGAGGCCGAGCCGATTTTAGTACAGGCACTCGATATCTATCGCGAAAACCTGGGGAGAGATAATCCCAAATGTGCCACTATCCTGTTTAACCTTGGCAACTTGTACGTAAGAACCGGCCGCCCTGATCTGGCCGAAGATGCCTACCTGGAGTCCAAGGACATCCGGGCGAAAGCGTATGGCACCGATAATCCACAATATGCCAATACACTGGTGATGCTCGGCTCCGTGTACTTCTTACAGAGGCGGTTCGGCGACGCAGAACATGTTTATCTGGAGGCTATTCAAATTTTTGAGCAGGAACCAATTCCAGGCAAACGCAGCTACCAATACGCCAAAGCCCTGCAAGGCTTGGCCGGAGCGTATTTTTGGACAGGTAAAACAGACCGGGTTGAAGACTATTTGCTGCAAGCAAAAGCATTAAACGAAAAAACACTAAGCCCGCTGCATCCTGACCAGGAGGAGGTCATCTGGGCCCTTGCCCTCTATTATACGCAAACAGGCGAAACCGAAAAAGCAATTGCTTATTTCACCGATGGCCTCCATTTGATGGATACGTTTCAACGTATAGCGGAACGGTACTTCTCCGAAAACGACTTGTTCGCCCTGCGAGCACTCCAAACGGAGAAACTCGACCTGTTTTTTTCCTTTTCTCAGTACCATTTGAGCGAACCGAGGATGTCCGTCTATGCGTACGATTTTATCCTGAATTACAAAAATTCGCTGCTCGAATCCAAGACTCAATTTCAAAAAGTGCTTCGGGCCGCCGATTCGACGACCCGGACAACATACGACCAATGGGTCGGCCTTCACCGCAGGCTTGCCGGTGAATATGTCAAACAGGAACTTGCCAGGAAAGGCGTCGCCGGCATGGAAGAGCAAGCCAATCTGCTGGAAAAAAACCTGGTCCAGATGATCGGCCCCTTGCCCGGCTCAGGGACGAAATACCGGTGGCAAGAAATACGGGATCGCCTGAAAGACGATGAGGCGGCTATCGAGTTCGTCCAGTTTCGAAATGTAGCGCCTAACACCCCAGATAGGCAGTATTGCAGCGCATTGCTCATCCGGAGCACGTCAGAACAACCCCTGTTTATCCCTTTGTTCGGCCACGAGTCGGTCGGCAACCTTCAGGCAATCCGCCAATTATACAGTTTGCCCCAGGCCGGAAATCCGGCCGGTCTTTACAACCTGATCGGGGAATCGCTTGCCCCGCATCTTACCGGCGTAAAAACGCTGTATTACTCCACAGCAGGTTTATTGCACGGAATCAACCTCAGCGCTGTGCCGCTGAATGAAACGGAGACATTCGGCAGCCGGTTTGCCATGCACAACCTCGGCTCCACGCGTCAGTTAGCGCTGCACAACGCACCGGCTCCGGTGCCGGAATCGCAGGAAGCCCTCATTCTCGGCGGAATAAATTACGACCTTGCCGAAGGTGTTGCATCCGATCCGATACCGACCAAACCGGAATACGGGCCGGTAAGCCCCGGCAGCTTAACCATGAACGATGCCTTCCGTTCCTTGCGCGACAACGCCTGGCCATTTTTGGACTGGACCCAAAAAGAAGCCGCAGCGGTGGCAGCGGTTTTGGGGCATTCCGGTCTTCGGACGGAAGTGTTCGAAGGGTCGAAAGCGACGGAAGAGATGCTAAAAAAAATCGGAACAGCCGGACGACCGGCGCCCCGGGTGCTGCACTTGGCCACGCACGGTTTCTTTTTCCCGGACGCCGATACGGCTTCGGCACCGGGATTCCGTTCCTCCGCGCACCCGCTCATCCGCTCGGGATTGGTGCTGGCCGGCGCCAATCCTGTCTGGAAAGGCGAACTCCCGCCTGCCGGGCGGGAAGACGGGATTCTGACGGCATACGAAATAGCCCAATTGGATTTGAGCCGGACAGAATTGGTGGTGCTTTCGGCCTGTGAAACCGGCTTGGGAGAACTCCGTGGTAACGAAGGAATCTATGGCCTGCAACGCGGGTTCAAAATTGCAGGCGCCCGCTATGTGTTGATGAGTCTTTGGAACGTGTCTGATCGGCACACATACGAATTCATGAATTTGTTTTACGGGGAATGGCTGGAAAACAAACAGACAATTCCCGCCGCATTTCAGTCGGCCCAAAACCAGATGCGGGAAATGTACAATCAACCGCCCAATCCGGCGCTATGGGCCGGGTTTATCCTGGTGGAGCAGTAGTCAGAACACCGATACTTTACCCGCGTGAAAAACCATTCCGCTGTCTTCATCCTCGATGAGGAAATAATACAGCCCGGGAGCCAGCGCGAGCCGTTCGTCCAGACGAAAAGAAAAAATACGGTCCGTTTTTTCAAAAGAAAGTCGGGCCGCGTAGGCGGGCCTGAATTGCTCGTAGTCTTCCGGCAGGTTCGAAAATACCAGCACCCGGAACGGCACGCTTATCTCCCGGACATCGGTTTCTACCGTGCCCTCCAGGCGGAATGCTACCTGTTTTTGTTTCCGGGACAAGTTGGCGCCAGGCGCAGGCCGATTGACCTGGAACTGGTATTTATCGCCACGAAACTGCGTATTCATCAGGTCTTCAAGCCGCGGATTGGGCCGGAAGTCGGCAGCCAATAGCCGGGGTTCGCGAGCCTTGGGCAGCGGGGAAGGCGGGGGTGTTTTTTCCCGGGCAGCAGCCGGCGGCTTGCTCGGGAGCGGTGTTTGTGCAACGGGTTGGTCGGCGGGTGTCTTTCTGTGGTCTGCGGGGACAGGCGCCGGCATTCGCCAAACCAACCAACCGATCAGACCCAACACGGCAAGGGTGCCGGCCAACCACCACCACAAAGCAATACGCCGTCCGGCGACCGGTTCGACAGGAGCATGTTGGCGGCCAAGGCGTTTCAGGTTTGACCGCAGGGCATCTTCTGTCGGTGTCGGGTTCAGGGCAGTTGCCATGTCGCGGTATAAGCGTACTTCGGCGGCTAACTCCGGATCATGTTGCATAGCCAATTCGAAGGCCGCGCGTGCGTCGTCCTCAAGCGTTCCATTCAGGTAGGCTTCAATTTGTTCAATATTGTGCGGTGTCATAACATCCAAGTAGGCTGGTTAGCGGAGTTCCTGATAACGTCGGTCGTTTCGCACCAGCGTAGCTAATCGTTCTTTGCAGGTTTTGTTTTTTTTCTTGATATAATCCTCGGTGTAGCCCATCTGCCCGGCGATGGCCTTCAAGGCTGTTCCGGCAAAAAAAGCCTGCAAGACCTGTCGGCACTCTTTTCCCAGTTCGGCCAATTTTTCCTGAAACAGTTTTTTCTTTTCGTTTTCCACGAGCGTCGCCTCCAGGTTATCGTCTACTGCAAATCTCTCCACTTCGTCCAAAGT
>JBJXEZ010000044.1:0-16602 GCA_046153695.1 Saprospiraceae bacterium | reverse complement strand
TGAACCTTTAAAGGCATAGTTTCCAGAACACGATCTAAGTTTTTGGCGGGGAAATCCACGGCTTGCGACAAATTTGAAAGCCTGTGCGACATTTTTGATAACCCACCGATTGTCAGCGCCCACACCTTTGCACCATCGTTTTTTGCTCGAAAACACGAGGCGACGTGTGTTGTCGTGCTGAGTAAAATCACCTCCTTTCATTCACCATTGTTAATAACCTAATGTATGTCCAACACCGTAAAAAGTACAATCCTTCTGCTTTTTGCAGCCGCCTGTCTGAGCGCACAAACTTCCGACGAGAACAGAATGTACGCTATGCTTCAGACGGGCATTGATGCCTTTAACGCTCGTGATGCAGTTCAATTCGCCAACCTCTATGCCGACAATGCCGAGTTTATCACGCCCGATGGCCACATCCTGCACGGTAAAGAGCAAATCCGGGCAGCGCACGAAGCACTGTTCACCATGATTCCGAAAGCGGAAAAAAGTACGACGGAATATGTGGAGCGCAAAATGACCATGCTCTCTGCCGACATGGCGCTGCTGACAGCCCGTTGGAAGAGCACCGACATTATCGGCGGTCAGCCCAATGTGCAGGAAATGTCTTTTTCTTTACTCGCCAAACAGATCAATGGGCAGTGGCTGGGCGTACTTACAACCCTTACACCGGTAGTGCCTTTTACCGGCAGCGGGAAGTAATGATTTATTCAAACACGGGCCTATCTGAAAGCCGATCTTTTGGATAGGCCCAAAATTCAGACTCTTGATTATGAATTACCAGTTTCCACACACGATCAAACACAAGTACGGGGAGCAGATCATTTTCCTTCGTATGGAAGGCTCGCGGGTCCTCATCGAAAACGAAGTGCAGCCCAATTGTGGACCGCCCATGCACACGCATTTCATACAAGACGAATGCCTCACCGTGGTAGAAGGCAAAATAGGTTACCAGTGCTTGGGGCAAGAACCGTTGTTCGCAGGGCCAGGAGAAACGATCTTTTTTGAACGCGGCGTGCCGCATCGTTTTTGGAATGCAGGCGATACGGTACTGCGCTGCACAGGTTGGATAGGCCCTGCCGAGACCTTCGTTTTTTTTCTGTCCAATCTCTACGATGCGATGAACCGCGGCAAAAACCACCAACCGGAAATCTTTGACGGTTCGTACCTGGCATGGCGCTACCGCCGCGAATACGATTTGCCCGAAATCCCGTGGTTTGTAAAAAATGTCATCATGCCCATCACGTACGGTATTGGCCTGATGATAGGCAAATATCAAAAATTTAGAAACGCTCCAACGCCAAGATAATTCGCACTCTTTTCTAAACAATCAAAACGGTATCAACAATGTACAAAACAATGAAACTCGTTTGCGCCATCCTTTTTTTAGCGCTTACCAACGCCCAGGCCCAAATGCCATCGGATTTGGTCACGGTAAAAAACGCGTGGAAAGAACTATGGCAAGCCTATCAGGGCGGTAACATGGACGTTGTGGTCGCTCATTACAAGCCTAATTCCACGTCTATCACTCCGGATGGCCGTTTGCAAACGGGCACAGCAGCCATGAAAGAAGACTGGAATAACTTCATTAAGATGGTGGACGTGCCGCCCGTGTTTTCCTATGAAGAGCCGGCAATCCGGCTTATAACACCAGACGTGGCTGTGCTCAATTACGCTACGAATGCCGATATCAAAATTGGTGGCCAACAAGTAGGCGGGAAAATGCTGGGTATGGCCGTGCTCCATAAGATTAACGGCAAGTGGATGATTGAATCGGACTCTATGACCCCGATATTGGCCATGCCTGATGGAAAATAAATTGCCGCGACAACACCAACGCCGGGAAGTGTTGAGTACTCCCGGCGTTGGATCACCACTCCTTTTTCTGCCGTACCTGGTGCTTGCCTTGTTCCTGTTCCCGGTATTTGCGGGCATTTTTTCGGTCTTCGGGCGACACGGCGGTCTCGAGCAAACGGCGGGCTTGTTCGCGGGTCATACTCCCCTCCGTCGGTTGTTGTTGCTCTTTTGATTGTTCGCCTTCTTCAGGTTTAGGCTGCTGGTTTCCGGGTTGTTGGCCTTGAGGCTGCTGGTCGGGTTTCTGGGGCGGCGGCTGTTGCTGTGTCGAGTCGCTATTTTGTTGTTGCTGCTGGTTTTGTTGGTTTTGCTGTTCCTTCTTTTTCTGCTCCTGCCGTTCTTTTTTCTTGGCCAGTTGCAAGTTGGCCTTTGTTTCAGGGTCGCCGGGGCGGAGGCGGAGGCTGCTTTCGTAGGCCTGCACTGCTTCCTTGTATTTTTCCTGCAACAGGGTGGCGTTGCCGAGGTTGTGCAGTGCATCTGCCTGCAGGGCGGGATTTTTGGCTGTTTTGGCCGACTGCTCAAACAGTTTTTCGGCTTCGGCGTAGTTGCCTTGTTGGTACATGGTGTTTCCAAGATTGTACTTGACCTTGGGGTCAACCGGTTTTTTTTCGTCGGCGCGGCGGTATGCTTGCTCGGCCTCCCCGAAGTTGGACCGTTCGTAGCTGCGGTCGCCATCGCGCAGGTGTTTGTGGGCCGATTGTGCAGTCAGGCCGTGCCCGAATACACAAAGCAGTGTCAGTACGGTCGCCATTTTTTTCCGCCAGGCAAACCACCCCTCCAGCACCAACAACAAAAATGCCGGCAATAAAAACCACTGAAAATACGACTCGAACTCGTTGAACGAGCGCACTTCGCGGGCGCGTTTTTCCAGGCGGCCCACCTCGCGGCGAATGGCCTGCAGGGCCGCGTCGCCTTGTGACAGGCGGTATACCGCGCCGCCGCCAGCCGAGGCTAACTTGTTCAGCAGGCTTTCGTCCATGCGGGTTCGCACGATCGCACCCGCTTCGTCGCGCAAGTACCGCTCCTCGGCATCGGCGGTACTCATAGGGATCGGGCCGCCGTTGCTTGTGCCTGCTCCGACAGCAAACGTGACGATGCCGTTTGCATAAGCCTCGGTCACCTGGCTTTCCGCGTCGCTGTCGTGGTTTTCGCCGTCGGTGACCAATACGAATGCGCGCCCTCCGCCGGGGTCAGAGTCGAAGTGTTCGGAGGCCAGTTCCACAGCACGCGGGATGGCTGTTCCCTGAGCGGTAACAAGATCAGGGTTGGCCGATGCCACGAACATGTCTGCCGCAGCATAGTCTGTCGAGAGTGGCATTTGCAAAAAAGCATCGCCGGCGAAAAAAATCAGGCCAATGCGCTCCCCCTCCAGGACGTGGATCAGTTTTCGGACAAAAGACTTGGCAAGTTCCAGTCGGTTGGGTGCTACGTCCTCGGCCATCATGCTGCGGGAAATATCGAGCGCGATGAACACGTCGGCGCTTTTTTGAACCACTGTTTGCTGCTTCGCGCCCCGCTGGGGGTTGGCCCAGGCAAGGGCGAGGAGCGCCAAAGCGACCACTACCAATATATTTTTTGCCCAAAAACGCACGCCCGACCAGCCGGGCAACACGCGCCGCGCCGACGCAGGCACGGCTAACTGCGCCATGGCACGCCGCCGCCACCACGTGTAGGCCAACAGGAAAAGGGGCAAGGCCAGCACGGCCCAAAACAAGTTCAGAAAATACGGGTGTTCGAAACGAAACATGGTTGGCTGAAATGGTTGCAAAGGTATTCCCTCCTGGTTTTCCGAGGTGGTTCCCCTATGCTGAAACTTGCTGTTTTTCCCTTCTTCTGAAAAAAGTTTGGCCACGAAACGCTACTGGCTGGAAAAGGGTTTGGCGATACGCTGGGGAATCACCTATTTTTGGAGGATCAAAATTCCCGGACTATGGCGCGTACCTTTTTTCTCTGCTGTTTCACGGTTTTCATCACAGCAAATGCCTGGACACAAATGCTGACCCCGCCTCAGGAAAGCAAGGGGGTCATATACAACCGCGAAACTGCTTTTAATATCAAATTAGCCACCAACAGAGGGCTTGTTCCTGGTATGGAGTTCGGGCGGCTGCGCACATACTATAAAACGACCTATTTCCACATCAGCGTGGGCGAACTCAAAGACCCCAAAGAGCAGCGCCAGAGCGCCGAGCAGTACCAGGGGCAATCGTTCCGGCCCTACATCTACGGCAAGCAGAACAACCTGTACATGGTGCGTGCGGGCTGGGGTGTGAAGCGCTACTACTCGGAAAAGGCCAAACAAAAGGGTGTGGCTGTGGGTATCAGCTACAACGTCGGGCCGACATTGGGCCTGCTCAAGCCTTACTACCTGGCCCTTTGCTACCCTAACCCGAGCCGCCCAGGCGACTGCCGTATTTTCGAGGAAAAATACACCCCCGAAAATGCCGACCTGTTCCTCGACCAGAACGGCCGAATCCGGGGCGCGTCATCGTTCATCAAGGGCATCAACGAGATCAGTTTTCGACCCGGGCTAAACGCCTCCATTGCCCTGCATCTCGATTGGGGCGCCTTCGACGAACTCATCAAAGCCTTCGAGGTCGGAGCTATGCTGGACGTATTTCCGACCAAAGTGCCGATCCTCGTGGGTGACGACAACCGGCAGGTGTTTTTGAATTTCTTTGTTAATTTGCAGCTGGGCAAAAGACGCTGAAGAAGTATACTTACGCCTCTCGCCCGGTAATGGCTTGGAAAAAGCATCCACAAAAACACCGAAAAATGTCTGAAATCAATCCATTGGCTGAGTTGTTTGGTTTTCCAATTCACAACGATTCCGATAAATCACGGCGCTATCGAGATCAGAGGCTTTGCCCGTTCAACAATAAAGTCCCCAATTGCACCAAAGACAAAGCCAATGACCCGCTGGGGGTTTGCTCCATTCACCACGGGACAAACAGGGTTATTACTTGTCCAATTCGGTTTCGAGAGGATTGGGTTATTGTGGAAAATGCCGCTCGTTTTTTCTTTGGGAAGGGCAAGCGGTGGACTTCTATGACAGAGGTGAGGCTAACCGACAAACATGGCTTGTCTGCCGGGAATATTGATTTTATTTTGGCCTCTTATGATGAATATGGGCGATTGACAGACTTTGGTTCTCTGGAAGTTCATGGGGTCTATATTTCGGGCAATTTGCGCAATCCGTTTTCGGAGTTTATGAAAAACCCAAGCCCGGATTTTCAGTGGAGAAGCGGATATAATTTCCCCAAACCCGACTACCTTTCATCTTCGCGAAAGCGCTTGATTCCGCAGATGCTTTACAAAGGCGGCATTTTCCACTTTTGGAAAAAAAAGCAGGCCGTAGCGCTTCAGAAATCATTTTTCGAGACACTCCCCAACCTGCCTCAGGTCGAGGCAGAAAAGGCAGAAATTGCCTGGTTCTTGTACGATTTGATCCCCGATGCCAATGGCGAAACGAACAAATTGACACTGGTTGATGTCATTTATACCGAGTTTGAGCCAGCATTGTTGAAGGTCACTACACCAGAGCCTGGCGATATTTTGGAGTTTGCAGGATTTTTGCAGGGACGACTTGATGAGGAGTTGGACACGAATTCTCCCGATGCACCGTCGCTGAACGACATCTTAACCCAATAGAAATAACCGCCGTGCAACTATACTTTTTTGAACCAGCCACTCAGGAGCTGCCCCAAGAACGAGTCGTGAACGTCGCGTCTGTACCGCAGCGCAGCCCTTTCCGGTACCCTGGAGGGAAAACGTGGTTAGTGCCCGTCGTGCGGAAATGGATGCGCGGTTTCGATCCGAAAAGCACGTTTTTTATTGAACCCTTTGCGGGCGGCGGTATCGTTGGATTGACCGTGGCATTTGAAAATATGGCCCAAAAAGTCACCTTGGTGGAGTTGGACGAGGAGGTAGCAGCAGTATGGGAAACGATGCTGAACGGCGGAAACGAATGGTTGGCGAATAGGATTCTGAACTTTGACTTATCCCACGAAAATGTCCAACGAGAATTAGAAAGGGAGAACAAAACTACCGAAGAAATTGCTTTTGCCACCATCCTGAAAAATCGCGTGTTTCACGGTGGAATTTTGGCAAAAGGCTCGGGGTTGATAAAAAACGGCGAAAACGGCAAGGGCCTCGGCTCGCGTTGGTACCCCCAAACCTTGAAAAAGCGAATCTCAGCCATTGGAATGGTCAAGCAAAAGATCGAATTTATCAAAGGCGACGCTTTTGAAATGCTCGAAAAACATTTGGAGAACCAATCAGCAGTTTTTTTCATTGACCCGCCTTACACCATTGCCGGCAAGCGCCTATACACCCATTTTGACATTGACCACGAAAAACTATTTGCCTTGGCAAGTCGAATCCGAGGCCATTTCATGCTCACCTACGACGACACTGAGGAAGTGCGGTTTTGGGCAGAAAAATACCGCCTACCTTGCCGAACCGTGCCGATGAAAACAACACATCATTTGGAAAAAAACGAACTGCTCATTACAAACGACAATAACTGGTAATGCTCGAACTACCCATTATCGAAAACACAACCGAATCTCGCCCGAAGCGCCCCGAATGGCTCAAGGTGCGCCTGCCCATGGGCGAAAACTACCGCAATGTGCGCAGCATTGTGGACGATTTCAAGTTGCACACTATTTGCCAGAGCGGCAGTTGCCCCAATATGGGCGAATGCTGGGGAGCGGGAACGGCCACTTTCATGATCCTCGGCAACGTATGCACCCGATCCTGCTCGTTCTGTGCAGTCAAAACCGGGCGGCCCAACGAATATGACGAGGACGAACCCCGCCGCGTAGCCGAGGCCATCTGGCTCATGCGCGTCAAACACGCCGTCATCACCTCCGTCAACCGCGACGAGCTCAAGGACAGGGGAGCAGAAATCTGGCACCAGACCGTACGCGCCGTGAAGGAACGTTGCCCCGAAACCACCATCGAGACCCTCATCCCTGATACCAAGGCCAACTGGGAATCCCTCGAGCGTATGATCAGTGCCGGGCAAGAAGTCGTGAGCCACAACATGGAAACCGTGCCGAGCCTGTACCGAAAAGTACGGCCCCAGGCCAAATACGAGCGCAGCCTCGAACAAATCCGCCGCACCAAGGACTTTGGCAAACGCACCAAAAGCGGCATCATGGTTGGCCTCGGCGAAACCAAAGCCGAAGTGTTCCAGATCATGGATGACCTGTTGGCCCACGGTTGCGATATACTCACCATCGGCCAGTACCTCCAACCCACCAAAATGCACCTCGACGTGATTGAATACGTCCACCCCGACCTGTTCGCCGAGTACCGGGAAACAGGCCTGGCCAGGGGGTTCAAGTATGTGGAGAGCGGGCCGCTGGTACGCTCCAGCTACCACGCGGAACGGCATATTTAGGATGGCGGGAGGCGTATTGAGGAACCTGTTCCTTTTCTAAATCCTTGCGATATTGACTTGGATGGCCGGCTCGCTTTTCAGTACGCTGGATAGTATGGCGACATCTTTTTCGGTGAAATTTTCCGGGAAACAACGCCGCTTTCGTTTTGCTACCTGATTGAGCACTCCGGTTTCTACGCAGGTTTTAAGACTACAATTAGGTTAGTGCTCTATTGGCCTCTTGCCGATTTAATTTACCTCCATTCAGTACCTTTTCAGGCAACGACCACCACCCATGCTCCCGTTTGATCTCAACTGCGACCTCGGCGAAGGATACCCCAGCGACACCGACTTGATGCCGCTTATCACTTCGGCTAACATCGCCTGCGGGTACCATGCCGGCGACCGGGATACCATGCGTCGAACTGTGGACCTGGCCCTCGAGCATGGTGTGGCCGTCGGGGCGCATCCGGGTTTTGCTGACCGGGAAAATTTCGGGCGGCGGGAGTTGCGCTTGTCCGGGCAGGAATACTACGACTTGGTGCTGGAACAAGTACAAATTATGGCCGACATCGCGCGAGCAGCAGGCACCACTCTGCGGCACATAAAACCCCACGGTGCCCTGTACAATATGGCCGCCCGCGACCCCGAACTGGCGTACACACTGGCCCGGGCCGTTCGTGACTTCGACCCGCAACTGCTTTTATTCGGCCTCAGCGGGAGCTCCTCCATTGCGGAAGCAAAAAAACTGGGGCTGCGCACGATATCCGAGGTATTTGCCGACCGAAGTTACCAGCCCGATGGCTCGCTCACACCCCGCTCGCAGCCTGGCGCCCTGCTGGAAAACGAGGTTGATTGTCAACGGCAGGTATACGAAATGGTGGTGCATGGTCAGGTAAAAACAGCCGATGGCCCAGTTATATCAATCTGCGCCGAAACCATCTGCTTGCACGGTGACGGGGTACACGCCGTGGAATTTGCCCGTATGTTGCGTCGGTTTTTGGAAAAAATTGACGGCCAGCGGCAACCATGAAATTTTTCAACACAGCGAACAATGCCTCCGCGCTTACCGGTGCGGCTTTTTTGATGGCTACCTCGGCCATTGGCCCGGGTTTTTTGACCCAAACGGCAGTTTTCACCTGGCAACTGACCGCCTCGTTTGGTTTCGTGATTCTGGTCTCTGTGCTGCTCGACATCGGTGCTCAACTCAACATTTGGCGCATACTCGCCGCTTCCGAGCTGCGAGCGCAAGAGCTGGCCGAACGGCTGGCCCCTGGATTGGGCTATGTGTTGGGCGGCATGGTCGTTTTTGGCGGGTTGGCATTCAATATCGGCAACGTAGCGGGCTGTGGCATGGGGCTGCGACTGATGACCGGCCTGTCCGTGGAAATGGCGGCCCTGCTTTCCGCTCTGATCGCTGTGGCTGTTTTTTGGGCACCCCAGTCGGGCCGTGTGCTGGATACAGCCGTGAAAGTACTGGGGTTGGGCATGCTGGTATGCATCGTGTTCATCGCAGTCGTCGCTCGTCCGCCGATGGGTGAAGCGCTGTTGCGGACAGTCTGGCCCGAAAAAGTAGACGCGCTGGCTATCGTTACGTTGGTCGGCGGCACGGTCGGCGGCTACATCAGTTTTGCCGGGGCGCACCGCTTGCTGGAGGCGGGTATCAAGGGCCGGGAAGCCATGCCTGACGTGAGCAGGGCTGCCGTGCAGGGTATTGCGCTTACGTCCGTGATGCGCTATGTGCTGTTCCTCGCCGCTTTCGGGATGGTGGCGGCCGGCTTGCCCGTGGACCCGGAAAATCCGCCCGCAGGTGTGTTTCGGTACGCGGCGGGTGAGGCGGGCTACCGGCTGTTTGGGCTGGTGATGTGGTGCGCAGCGATCACCTCGGTGCTCGGCTCGGCGTACACGTCCGTGAGTTTTTTGCGCAGCTGGCATCCCGTTCTGGAGCGGCACCACCGCTGGGCTGTCACGGTGTTCGTGCTGGTTTCTGTCGGAGTTTTTCTCGCCGTGGGCCGTCCGGTGCAGCTCCTGATCTTAGCCGGAGCGGTCAACGGGTTTATCCTGCCCATTGCTTTGGCCATTGTGCTGTTGGCTGCCCGCAAACAACACCTGCTGCGGGGGTACCAGCATCCGGTTTGGCTGCACGTGGCGGGTTGGGCGGTGGCGGTGGTGATGGCCGGGTTGGCGTTGAAGGGCATTTTGTCGTTCTGACACGGTTTTTTGAACAGTCTCTCGACTTGGACAGAGCGCAAAACCTTGTCTAATTTTTCTTTCTCTTTTTCTCGCCCAATGATGGATAGCGCCATGTGCCTCAGTTTTACGCAAAGAAATCGCGCCAAAAACAAAAGATTTCTTACGATATAAAATTCTTTTCTCCGAGAAATCTGCCCAAAAACAAAGGGTTTCTCCAAACATATCAGCCAACTTAAGAATCAGTCAATCCCCTACCTTTGCCTACTCTTTTCAGCCCGTTTGCTCAACGACTACCTGCTGCTTATGCGCCTGCTCTACACGTTTTGTTTTTTTATCGCTGTTTCGTTCCGTCTTCAGGCTCAGTGCCCCATTACCGTCAATGCCGGCGACGACATTTGGCTGTGCGCGCCGCCCTCGCCGACGCAATTGGACGGCTCCATCAGCGGCGACTTCCTCAACTTCACCTGGTCGCCGACGACGGGCATGACCGGTGCCAACACGCTTAACCCCACTGTGGCGGTCACCGGCAATGCAACCTATGTGCTGACTGCGCGAGCTGTGGACCTGAACACCAACCTCATCGTCAATGGCGACTTTGAAAGCGGAAACTCAGGCTTTTCCAGTGACTACGTGTACAGTCCCGGCAACCTCGTACCCGAGGGCGTGTACGATGTATTGGCCAACCCGCAGGACGACCACCCCGGTTTTGCCCCTTGCCCCGACCACACATCAGGCTCCGGAAACATGATGGCCGTGAATGGCTCCGGTACTCCCAACCAGGATGTATGGTGCCAAACGGTGAATGTGCAACCCAACACGCTCTACGCCTTTTCCGCCTGGGTTACCACACTGGTAACTGCCTCGCCGGCGCTGCTCCAGTTTTCCATCAATGGCAGTACCATCGGCCCTATTTTCAGTGCTCCAAATACCAACTGTACCTGGCTCAATTTTTACAGCACCTGGAACAGTGGTGCGAACACCACGGCCACCATTTGCATCCTCAACCAAAACACCGTGCTGGGCGGCAACGACTTTGCTCTTGACGATATCGTGTTCTCGCCTGTTTGCACGGTGACCGACACCGTCAAGATTTTTGTCGTCAACATAGCTGCCGCCGCCACACCAGCCGTGAGTTTGATCCCTTGCAACGGTGCAAACATCACGCTCAACGGCACCGGCTCCAGCGTCGGGCCGAACATCACCTACCAATGGGACACCCCCGACGGCAATATCGTATCCGGTGGGACTACACTCAACCCGGTGGTAAATGCCTCCGGTCAATACACCCTCACTGTCACGTTCGACAACGGCCTCGTGGTATGTACCAAAACCGCCACCGTCACCGTCATCCAAAACCCGAATCAACTGCTTGCCTGGATCAACACGCCCTTGCCGTTAGGCTGCGGAAATCCCACGGTACAGCTGTTTGGCTTTTCCAGTCAGCCCGGTTTTTCCACCTATCAGTGGACAACCGGGCCGGGTGGCAACTTCACTTCCGGCACCACAAACCCCACCGCTACCGTGAATCAGCCGGGTGAGTACACCCTGCTCATTACGAACACACTCACAGGCTGCACCGCCGAAGCATCGGTGCAGGTTATTACCGCCACCAACCCGCCCATCGCAAACGCCACGGCGAGCATCTCGGTTTTCAACTGTTTTTCAACGGCTTTTTCGCTCAACGGGGCTGGGTCCAGCCAGGGCAACAACATAACCTACGCCTGGACAGCCCAAAACGGGGGCAACATCACCGCCGGAGCCAATTTTCAAAGCGCTGCGGCCAACGCCCCCGGCACCTACATCCTCACCGTAACCAATACCGCCAACGGCTGCACCGCCGCCGATACCGTATTGGTGGTGCCGGACCTGATCCCGCCTGTGGTCGCCATTGACACGCCCGGTATTTTTAACTGCAACACCGACACGCTGAACCTCAGCGGCAGCGTGAATGTGAATTCCGTCCTGACCACCTGGCTGACCTCCAACGGCGGTAATTTCTCCGGCGACTCCAGCCTGCTTCAAATCGCAGCGTTTGCTCCCGGTACCTACATCCTGACCGCGCTGGACACCACCAATTTCTGCTTCGGCAGCGACACCATTTCTGTGGCGATAGACACGATAACCCCCGTAGCGCTTGCCGCTCTACCCGACACAATCACTTGCCAAAGCCCGAGTATTTCGCTTTCCGGGGCGGGGTCGTCGCAAGGCACAGATTTTTCGTACCTGTGGACGGCTGCACCGGGCGGCAACGTGGTTTCCGGCGACACCACACTCGCTCCGGTGGTCAATGCCGCCGGCGCGTACACACTGTTGATCACCAATACCGCCAACGGCTGCACCGCCGACAGCACTGTACTCGTCAACGCCGACGCTGATGCCATTGTGGCCGTGGCCAACGCACCCGACACACTCACCTGCGCTGTCTTGTCGGTATTGCTCAATGCCACTGGTTCCAGCCCGATACCCGGACTGACCTTCGCCTGGACGACTCCCAACGGCCTGCTCTTCGGCGGTGCCGACACAAACACGCCTACCGCCGGAGCACCCGGCACGTACCTGCTGGTACTGACCAATCCGGCCAACGGCTGCACTGCCTCCGATCAGGCCATCGTTTTGCAAAACACGACACCGCCCAACATCGCCATTGCCCAGCCCGATACGCTTACCTGCGCCAACCCGACGTTGGTTTTGACCGGACAAAATAATGCGCCTGGGGGCAGTTTCGCCTACCTCTGGACGGCGGCGGGCGGCGGCAACATCCTCGTCGGGGAAACCACGCTCAGCCCCACCGTGAACGCCGCCGGAACATACACCCTCGCCGCCACCGATTTGGTGAACGGCTGCACCGCCATCGTGTCGGCCCAAGTGGCTGTGGAGACGGGAACCCCGACGGCTGTTGCCACCGTGCCCGGGCCGATCACCTGCACCGACCCGACGCGAACGATCAACACATCGGGGTCGTCGTCCGGTACAAATTTTACCTACGTCTGGGTGACCAGCGACGGCCAGTTCATTTCCGGGCAAAACACACCCGCGCCCGTGGTGGATGCGCCTGGCCTGTACGCGCTCACCATCACCAATACCGCCAACGGCTGCACAGCCTCCACCACTGCTTTAGTGACCGAAGATACTGCCGCACCGCCAGCAGATGCCGGCCCCGATATGCTGCTCACCTGCACCACCCCGGTTTTTAGCCTGTCGGCAAATGGTGGGCAAACGGTCGGCCTCCAGTTCGTCTGGCAAACTGCTGACGGCGGTTTTAGCGGAAATCCCAACAGTGCAACGGTGAGTACGACTCAATCCGGCACCTACAACCTGACGGTCACCAACCCGCAAAACGGCTGCACCGCCACTGACACCGCGGTGGTGACCGCCGACCAAACACCACCCAATGTGGCCCTTTTGGCCCCGGCACTGCTTACATGCACGCAAACAACCGCCCCGCTGAACTCGACCGGCGGAGCTCCGAATTTTGTTTACCAATGGACGACGCCCGACGGGCAGTTCGTATCAGGTCAAAACGGCCCCGTACCCGTGGTGGATGCACCTGGCCAGTACGACCTGTTGGTGACCAATCCACAAAACGGCTGCACCCAGATGCTCTCGACGGCAGTAGCCCAAAATATCGCAACGCCACAAGCGGCAGTTGCGCCCGCGCAAACACTCACATGCGTACTCATGCAAACCACCTTGCAGGGCACGGTGGAACCCGGCCCCGGCATCGTCGTCGGCTGGACAGCCAGTGGCGGCGGCAACATCGTTTCGGGCGGAACAACCCCGAACCCGGTCGTGAACCAGCCCGGTAATTACCTGCTGCTCGTGACCAACACCGCCAATGGCTGCACCAACACGGCATCGGTTTCGGTGATCCGCAACGTGGTTTTGCCAGCGGCAAATGCCGGCCAGACGGCCACCTTGAGCTGCCTGGTGAACAGCCTCACACTCAACGGAACCGGCTCGGCTGCGGGCACACCCGTCTTCGCATGGAGTGCCGCCGCGGGCGGAAATATCGTGTCTGGTGCCAGCACGCTCAGCCCCGTGGTGAATGCTGCCGGGCAGTACACATTGCTTGTCACCGACCTCATCAATGGCTGCACGGCCAGCAGCACTGTGTTGGTACAAAACGATGCAGGTGCGCCCATGGCGGCCATTGGCCAACCGGCGGTGCTCACCTGTGCCGTCGTGCAAACCAGCCTCCCCGGCAGCGGCAGTGTGGGCGGTATTTTCACACCGGTCTGGGTGGCAGGCGGCGGCGGCAACATCGTTAGCGGCGGCAACGGATTCGCGCCCGTAGTGAACGCTCCCGGCGTGTATACCCTGACAGTCACGAACACGCAAAACGGCTGCACCGTCACGGCGCAAACCACTGTTTTTCAAAATATAACCCCGCCGCCGGCGGCTATCGCGCCACCCGGCACGCTCACCTGCGCCGTGCAAACGCTTACGCTTGCAGGCGCTCCGACGGGAACGGGTTTCACTTATGCCTGGCAAACTACCGGCGGCAACATTGTCGGCGGCGGCAATACGGCTACGCCCACGGTGAATCAACCCGGAACCTACACGCTGACGGTATCCGACCAGGCCAATGGCTGTACCGCCACGGCTTCTATATCAGTTGCTTCAAACACTGCCGCGCCCGTTATTTCTGCAGCTGCGCCGCAAACCTTGACCTGTGCGGTGAAACAAGTGCCGCTGAGCGGGACGGTCAGCCAACCCGCAAGCGGGTTTTCCGCGATATGGACTACGGCTAACGGCCAGTTCGTTTCCGGCCAAAATACCCTTGCGCCGATCGTGAGCGCTCCCGGAAACTACCTGCTGACCGTGCAAAACCAACAGAACGGCTGCACCGCCACGGCCTCCGCCACGGTAACGCAAAACACCACTCCGCCGGTGGCCAATACCGGCCCGGCTCCAACCATTACCTGCGCCCAGACTCAGGTGTCGCTCAGCGCCTTGGCATCAAGCGGACAGGGCGTTTTATCGTTCTCCTGGTCGGGCGGTCAAATCGTGTCTGGCGGCAACACGCCAACCCCGACGGTTTCCTTGGCGACCACCTACACCGTAACCGTCACTGACGGCGCCAACGGTTGTACGGCCACTGCCACGGTTGTTGTTCAAAAAAATACCACGTTGCCAACGGTTGTCATCGCACCGCCACTCTCGCGTACCTGCCTGCGCGACACCGTAACACTGAACGCTTCCGCTTCCGATAGCGGACCAAATTTTACCTTGAACTGGAGTACGGTTAACGGGCATTTCACCGGCGGTCAAAACACACTGACTCCGGGGGCGGATGCCGCCGGGACGTACACGCTGCAGCTCACCAATACACAAAACGGCTGTACCGCCACTGCAACGGCGACCGTCACGCAGGATTTGGCTGCGCCAAACGCCAATGCCGGGCCAGCGACCGAGCTGTACTGCGACCAACTGTCGGCTACACTCGCTGGCAGCAGCAGCACGCCTGGTGCCATGAATTTTTCGTGGACGGCAGCGTCGGGCGGCAATATCGTAAGCGGTGCAAACACGGCATCACCTGTGGTGAACGCCCCCGGAACCTACCTGCTCACGGTCACCAACCCGCAAAACGGCTGTACGGCCACCGCCAGTGTGCCGGTCACGGAAGTCCCGCCGCCGAGTTTCCTGCCGACACTGACCCAGCCGAACTGCCATATTTCCACGGGATCTGTCGCCTTCGGCCCGGTTTCGGGGGGAGAGGCTCCGTTTCGATACTCGGTTAATGGTGGGCAGAGTTTTCAGGCTTCGCCCAATTTTGGCGGCCTGAAGCCTGGCCCCTACGATTTGGTGGTGATTGATGCGCTGGGTTGTACCGCAGAGGTGCTGGTAGCCATTGCGCAGCCGTTCTATCCCACGGTTACGCTCAGCGTGGTGCCGGCGCTAGAATTGGGCGATTCGGTGCAGTTGCAGCCGGTACTCAATCTGCCCGCAAATCAGGTAGCCGACTGGATTTGGACACCGGACTACGGGCTTTCCTGCACGGACTGCCCCGCGCCCTGGGCACGGCCATTCCGGCCCACGCAGTACCGGTTGCGCATTGTTGACCTGAATGGATGCACGGCAGAGGCCACGGTTTTGGTGCCGGTAAACCGCCGCCGAAACCTGTACGCGCCAAACGTTTTTTCGCCCGACGGCGACGGCCTGAATGACCGTTTCCTGCTCTTCGGGCGGGGCGTGAAGAATGTGCGCTCGCTGCGCATTTTCGACCGCTGGGGCAACGAACTGTATTTCAACCAGAACCTGCCGATCAACGACGAGTCTGAGGGTTGGGACGGCAACTACCGCGGCCAGCCGATGCAGCCTGGGGTGTACGTATGGCAGGCCGAGGTGGAATTTGTGGACGGTGGGGTGGAGGTCTTTGCGGGGGATGTGGCGGTGGTTCGGTGAAGATGTGTCTAGTCCAGAAATGACGTTATAAGTGTTTTTTGTGTAAAGGCATTTCAGGACAAGATAGTCCTTTAATCCATACTCCGCCGCAGCAACCGCATAACTGAAGCGTCTCGACAAGTACTCCAATGCAATCTTGCGCTTCAAGTCGTTCGGGTATCGATTTTGTCGTTTTACTTTTTTAATCCTGTTCATCACTTTACACTTGTGTTTTGTGTAAAGTGATGAACAGGACAAGACAAACGAAAGCACCAACCACATCTATCATCCTGAAACCCCCTGATTCATCAGGGGGGCAAGCGAAACCCACGGATCACATCTATCATCCTGACAAGCATCGCATCACAGTTCAACCAGCCCGATGGGATGTCTGTCAGGATGATAGATGTGGTGGTCGGCCTTGCTTTTCCCCCGACTAAATATCGGCGGTTACAGGATGGTAGATGTGATGGGGGGGGCTCGCTTGAATTCCCCGAAGAATCGGAGGAGGGGGCTACAGAGCACATCCCGCTTTGACGGGGACGGTGGATGTGATGGTGGAGCCTCTTGGCTTTTAATCATCCAGCGGACATATCTTGTATTCTGAATACTCGCAAAACTGGCAAATTTGGAACAAGCCCAAAAAACAAAATGTGTCAAACTTGTGCTTTACAACACAACTTTTGTCTTATTTTTGTCCGACAATCAAAAACAGTACATGCCGCCACTAGCCAATCAGTAAAGCACCAACCACATCTATCATCCTGTAACCCCCTGATTCATCAGGGGGA
>JBJXEZ010000016.1:0-19503 GCA_046153695.1 Saprospiraceae bacterium | reverse complement strand
CGTTGGGCAAACCGTCGCGATTCAACACGACACTTGGCCCGGAGCGATTTTCCAGGTGCCTCACCAACTGCCCCACGGCGTTGAACACGCTGATGTCGACGCGATCAATACCCGGATCAAGGCGCAGCGTAGTGTACGTGGAAAAAGGGTTTGGAGAAAAAATACTGCCATCAGCGCCGTTGCCAGATTCGGGTGCCGAGACAAGCAGCGTTTGGCAAACCGCGGCGGACGATATCGGCGTGGGGGCGTTTGCATTTGTAAATGCGCCAGTTCCGAGTTGCCCGTAATTGTTTCGGCCGCTGGCCCAAACCTCACCGCTTTCGGTTACATAAAGCGAGTGCTCGCGGGTGGCTTCTGCGCGTACGATTTTTTTGCCCCCCCAGGCTGGAATGACCGATACCGGAACGTGCTTGTCTACAATAGTGCCATCGCCCAACTGGCCGTCGTTATTCCCGCCGCTGTTTAGCCCGCAGGACAAAACCGAGCCGTTTTGGCGAACAAAAACGGTGTGTATGCCACCGGTTTCTGCCTGTACGACGCCCGACAAGGTGTTGATCATAGCTGCCAGGTTTCTATCCACGGTAGTGCCGTCGCCCAACTGGCCGTATTGATTCCTGCCAGCGGAGAATACGGTTCCGTCGCGTTTTACAAATACCGAATGCCATTCGCCTGCCGATATCTGGATGATATCGGATAAGCCGCCCACCTGAACCGGCACTTTGCTCGACGCGTTCGAGCCGTTTCCGTACTGCCCGTACCCGTTGTGCCCGCAAGCCCACACCGTGCCGTCGTTTTTGAGAAAAAGGGAAAACTCGGCACCACCCGCTACCTGAACAACACCAGTAAGCCCGTTAACGGGAACAGCCGTGTGTTTGTTTACGTTCGTTCCGTCGCCGAGTTGGCCCGATGCGTTCGCACCGCAGGCCCACACGGTGCCGTCGTTTTTGACAAACAGGGAATGCTCACCTCCGCCAGCCGCCCGAACGATGCCGGACAAGCCGGTTACCTGAACTACCGTCGGGCTGTTGGTCGTTGTCCCGTTTCCGAGCGGCCCAAGGGTATTGCGCCCGCAGGACCAAACGGTACCGTCGCTTTTTACGAACAACGAGTGGAACAAGCCGCCTGCCACTTGAGCAATGCCTGTTATGCCGGCCACCGGAACGCCTGTGTGCTTTTCTTGAATGGTGCCATCGCCCAACTGGCCGAAGCCGTTGTAACCCCAGGCGCGGGCGGTGCTATCCGAGCAAATGGCAAGCGAATGGCGTCCGCCAGCAGCCACGTTTTGGGCCAGCAAGACTACAGGTAACAGGAAACTGAACAAGAGTAGAACCTTCATTATTCCATCATTTTTTGCAAAACTATAAAATCAAGTGCTTGCAGTGGTACGCCAAATTTGGACGGGGCAGCGAACGGCTCGCGTGTACCCGTGGGCGTGTACCCGTGGCGTTCGTACCAGGCCACCAGTTCGTGTCGGGGCGACAACACCCGCATAGCGATCGCCGAGCAACCCAGTTCCCGTGCCCGTTGTTCTGATTTGAGCAACATAACCTTCCCAATACCCTGGCCTTGCAGTTCTGGTCTGACAGACAACATACCGAGGTAGAGCAGGTCTGCGCCGCGTTTTTCCAAATAAACACAGCCAAGCACAACTCCCGCCTCGTCGCTTGCTTTTAGCATGACAGCACCCGGACGAGCCATCAGCGCGGCCATATCGTCGGCATCCGTGCGGATGTCACCCGAGAGAAAGTCCGCCTCGGTAGTCCAGCCCTGACGCGAGGGGTCGCCGCGAAAAGCACTGTTTACCAGGGGCAGCAGTTCAGGGATGTCAGCGGGCGTGGCAATGGTGACGGTAATCATAGGTGTTGTGCTAGTCAGCGCATCAATTGTTCAAGGATTTTTCCGGTGCTGCCATTGGGCCGCATGATCCGCAGCATGGCTGCCAGTGTGGGCGCGATGTCGGTTATGCTGACGGGGGCGAACGTTTCGCCGGGAGCAATTTTCCAGCCGTACCAGAGGAGCGGCACATGCGTGTCGTATGGGTAAGACGAGCCGTGGGTGGTGCCTCCGCGGCCGAAGTACTTGTCGTCAGCGTGCCAGGCGGGGTCGAGTTGGAAAAGCACGTCGCCGGAGCGGCGCGGGTGCAGGCCCCGTCGGATTTCCGGAGCAAAGGGGTAATCGTCCGGAAGTTCGAGAATGTCTTCCTGGCTGTAGGCATCATAAACGCCGGGCTGGCTGCGGAGGTAGGTTTTCAGCGTTTCGCAAGCGGCTTCCAGTTCGATACCCGCTGTAGCAAGGGCTTCGTGGTCGAGCCAAATTTGCAGGTTGGCGGCCTCTTGGACGTACCGACCGGGGCGACCAAATTTTTTCACCAATGCCCGGTTGAGCGGACGCTCCAGGGTGTCTTCCGGAAAAATACCGGCGGGAATTTTCAAGTCGATCAGGTGGGCGGGCGTTTCGGCTCCGCCATGGTCAGCGGTAAGGAAAACGAGCACATTGTTTTTCCCATACCGCTCATCGAGGGCGCGAAGCAGGCGGGTGATCTGGCCGTCGAGCCGCAAATACATATCCTGGGTTTCCTCGGCGTGGATTCCAAACTGGTGAGCGCAGTAGTCCGGCCCTGAAAAACTCAGGCACAACACATCGGGGTGCTCGTCCTTGCCAAGTTCCATTTTATCAAGGGCTTCGAGGGCAAAATCTACTGTGAACTGGTTGCCACCTGGGGTGAAGCGGAGCAGGCCGTAACCGAGTTTTTCTTTGTGGGCGGGCAAGTCGTATGGGAAATTTTCGGGCATTTTGGACATAGGCTTATAATCGCCGTCGTCGTATTTGTCCCATGCAGCGCCATAGCTTTCGGCGTAGGGTTCGGGTTGCACCTTGTCCCAGGGCCGGGATAAGTACTGTTCAGGCAGGCGACGAGCGTTGAAATCCTGTACCCATTGGGGCAGGCCAAGTGAGTCGGGGTAATACGTGGAGGTGATCCAGCCTCCGGTCGAGTCGTCGAACCAGTAGCAGGCGTTGGGGATGTGCCCGGCGGGGAGGATGCTGCCCCGGTCTTTGAGGCAAATGCCGACGACCTTGGAGTGCATGTTATTGCTCAGGCGCAGTTCGTCGGTAATGGTGGTGCTGAGCAGCACACGCGGCGAGTGCTGGCCGGCGCTCAGGTTGGGAGTGCCCACGGGTTTTTCGGAAAAATCCTTGGTTACATAACGCGTAGTGTCCCATGCTCGGTCGAACCAGTCGTTAGCGATGATCCCGTTGACGGCAGGTGTGGCACCCGTGTAAATAGCCGCGTGGCCCGGCCCGGTGTACGTTGGGGCGTAGTTGTACAGGGTGTTTTCGCAGGAAAAACCCTCGCGCAACAGGCGATTGAAGCCCCCGGGGCCGTATTTGGCCTGATAGCGGTACAGGTAATCATAGCGCATCTGGTCCACAACGATACCGACGATCAGTTTGGGACGTGCAGGTGGTGAGGCTTGGGCGAAAAAAAGAGCGGGTAAGAAAACCCAAAGGCAAGTGGTCAGCAAGAGGAATCGGCTCATGGCGTGCGAGTTTGAGTTGTTTTTGGTACGGCGCAAAGATGGGGAAAATCTGGCCCGGCATTTCAGGTAACAAAACGTGCATTTTTGTTAAAAACCGTGATTGGAAAAGCCCCCACTTTTGTGCGATTTTTTTAATAAAAAACGTGTGTATCACATGAAAAGCAACCAACTCGCTCGCCTACTTCTTTTGTTTATCGCGATTTTATGGGCTTTGCCCGGCTGCCGAAAAGACTCGGTGGTTCCCGTGCCCCAACCCGTTCTGCCTGAAACGGACCAGTTTACATCGGACCTGGCTGTACAGTGGTTCAACAAATTGTACACGCTGACCAAGACCTGCCCCGGTTTTTCACCCCCCGTGGCATCGCGGGCGTTTGGTTACGCGGGCGTGGCACTGTACGAATCGGTGGTACACGGCATGCCTGCTTACCGTTCGCTCGGAGGCAAACTGTCGGCCATGCCGAAAATGCCCGCTCCCAACCCCGACGAAGAATACTACTGGCCCTCCTGCGCCAATGCGGCCATGGCCTACATGGCTAAAAACCTGTACGCCAATATGCCTGCCGACCAGTTGGCCTCGGTAGAGGCGCTGGAAAAGCAGTTTGAGCAGGCGAGCCTTGCGGCGGTGGATTCGGCCACGCACGCCCGTTCGGTAGAATATGGCCGGCAGGTGGCCGACGCGGTTTTCTTTTGGTCCACCGGCGACGGCGGGCACACGGGCTACACCAAAAATTTCCCCACCACGTTCGTGGCTCCGGTCGGGCCGGGTAAATGGGTGCCCACCGCTCCAGCCTTTCAACGGGCTTTGCAGCCGTACTGGGGCTACAACCGCGAGTTCGTACCCGGCAGTATCAACCACTCCCAGCCCGTACCGCCTCCTGCTTTTTCTACCGATCCCGCTTCTGAATTTTACAAGCAGGGGCAGGAAGTGTACACCGTGACAACCAACCTGACCGCCGAACAGGTGCGCATCGCCAAATACTGGAGCGACGACCCCGGCCTCGCTGGCACCCCGCCGGGGCACAGCATCAGTATTGCTACACAAATTTTGATCGAAAAAAACGCCAACCTCGCGTTGGCGGCCGAAACGTACTGCAAGGTCGGCATGGCTGTGGCCGATGCGTTCATCACCTGCTGGAGGTGCAAGTATGTGTTCAACCTGATGCGCCCGATCACCTACATCCACGACAACTTTGACCCGGCCTGGGTACCCCTGCTCACCACACCGCCCTTCCCGGAATACACCTCCGGTCACTCCGTGCAAAGCGGGGCCACGGCGCAGGTGCTCAGCGATATGTTTGGCTACCAGAACGCATTCACCGACCGGACGCACCTGCAACGCACCGACATTGACGGCTCCCCGCGCAGTTTTTCGTCGTTTTTCGACTATGCCAACGAGGCCGCCATTTCGCGCCTGTACGGGGGCATCCACTTCCGCGATGCCATTTACGTCGGCATTGACCAGGGCCGCAAGATCGGGGAGAGCATCAAAGCGCTGCCGTTCCGGAAATAGGCGTTTCTTTGCGGCCCAAACACAGAACTGCCGCCGCCATGTCTAATCGCCCACCGGCTGCCCTCGATTGGGCTTGCCTTTTTTTGCTCACCCTGATTTGGGGAGCCTCGTTCATTTTTATCAAACGCTCGGTGGCCGTTTTCTCCCCCATGCAAATGGCGATGTGGCGTATGGTGTTAGCGTTGGCAGTTTACCTGCCCATAGCCGCTATTTACTGGAGCAAGATTGACTGGCGGCGCTGGCGGTCGCTGGCGGTAGTGGCATTTTGCGGCTCGGCCATCCCGAATTTTTTCTTTGCCGTGGCACAGCAACATGTGAGCAGCAGCCTCGCAGGTGTGCTGAACTCACTCACCCCGTTGTTCACCCTTGTGTTGGGTGTCGCATTTTTTCAAATGGCGTTCACCCGGTACAAAGTGGTGGGCGTGGCGTTAGGCCTGTTGGGCACGGTGTTGTTGATCCTGTTCAACAGCAGCAGCTCGGTGGAAGGAAATTGGTTTTATGCCGCTCTCTGCGCAGGGGCCACTATTTGCTATGCCATCAATGCGAACGTGGTAAATCGCGACCTGCGTGATATGCATCCGGCGGCCATAGCCTCGGCGGCATTTGTACTCACCGGAGCGGTTTTTCTGACGGGACTGTGGTGGTCGGGCGGTTGGCAGGCGGCACAAGAGCACCCGGAGGGCATGACCGGGTTAGGGTACATTTTTTACTTATCGGCCGTCGGCACGGTAGGTGGTTCAATCCTGTATTTTTGGTTGCTGCAACGCACAAGTGCTGTTTTTGCCACTTCGGTCACCTATTTGCTGCCTGTGGCGGCGCTGGCACTTGGTGCCCTGGACGGCGAGGCTGTGTCGGTCACCGACCTGGCAGGTACGGGCGTGATCCTGGCCGGGGTGTATTTGGCGCGAAAGTAAGTTCGACTTTAGCCATTTTAAACGCTCAAAAAAGTGTCTATGGGAGTCCAGGAAATGAGTTTTTGACTCGCAACTACCCTTGTACCCACCTTGGGAACAATGGGGTAGATCGCGCTCCGCCGGTACAACCCCACCCCCAGCCCCTCCCCCGAGGGTGAGGGGGGCACATCGCGGGTTCCAACACCGTCTCAATAAGTTGAAAAGCCAAAGTACCAGTGGCTAATTTTTGCCTTTTTTGAGGGCAAGCCCACCTCCCATTCGGGGGAGGGGATGGGGGTGGGGTTGCACCGCGGAGCTCGATATGCCCATTGTTGACAAGGTGGGTGCCCCGGTAGTTACAATTTAAAAACCCACTTCTTGGACTCCCCAAGGCGCTTTTTTTATGACCTTTGCCGCCTAACGCAAAACTCAAAACTGGTTTGGAACTTATCAACGGGAAATACCAATTCTCTGGCGGCATAGATCCGCTGGCGCTGTGTAAAGAACATGGCACGCCCCTTTATGTGTACGACGCGGCCATCATGGAGCGGCAATACCGCCGACTTGTATTCGCCTTCCCGTACCCGCACCTGCACATCCACTACGCTTGCAAAGCGCTGACCAACCTGACTGTCATGCGGCTGTTCCGAAAATGGGGCGCGGGGCTGGACTGTGTTTCCATCCAGGAGGTGCAGTTGGGCCTGCAGGCCGGTTTTGCGCCAGCAGACATCCTGTACACGCCCAACTTTGCGGGTATGGAAGAATTTGAAGAGGCCGCCCGCCTCGGCGTGAAAATCAATATTGATGCGATTCCGATGCTCGAAAACTGGGGCTTGCACCACCGCGACGTTCCCGTGTGTATCCGTATCAACCCGCACCTTATGGCTGGCGGGCACGAAAATATCAGCGTGGGGCACATTGATTCCAAATTCGGCATCAGTATCCACCAAATGCCGCACGTCGTGCGCGTAGTGGAAAGCCAGGGCCTCCGCATCGAGGGCCTGCACATGCACACCGGCTCGGACATCCTCGACGTGGATGTGTTCTTGCGCGGTGCCGAAATCCTGTTTGAGGCCGCCCGTAAGTTTCCCGACCTGAAATATATTGACCTCGGCAGCGGCTTCAAGGTGCCGTACAAGCCCGATGACATCGAGACGGACGTGGAGGAACTGGGCGAAAAACTGAGCACCCGCTTTGCCGAGTTTTGCCGGGAGTACGGTCGCGAACTGACTCTGATGTTCGAACCGGGCAAGTTTTTGGTCAGCGAATCGGGCTACCTGTTCGCCCGCTGTACGTTAGTGAAACAAACCACGTCCACCGTGTTCGTAGGATTGGACACGGGCTTCAACCACCTCATCCGGCCCATGTTCTACAATTCTTACCACAAGATTGTGAACGTGACTGAACCGCAGTTCAAACCCCGGATTTACACCGTAGTGGGCAATATCTGCGAAACGGACACCTTCGGCTCCGATCGCCGCATAGCCGAAGTGGTGGAGGGTGACGTGCTCTGCTTCCACAACGCCGGTGCGTACGGCTGGATGATGGCCTCCAACTACAATTCCCGCCCCAGGCCTGCCGAGGTGCTTCTGTACCAAGGCAAAGCGCACCGCATTCGCCGCCGCGAAACGCTTGAAGACTTGACTCGGAATCAGGAGCAAATAGAAATTTGATCACATGCGAACCAAGTACTACAACTGGCAGGGTATTTGGAATAAAAAAATCTTTCCGGAAGATGAGCATTGGTAAAGTTTTTTACTTTTGCCCGGTATTGAAACCATCGCATGTTCTTTTTTCACCTTATCAATATTTCTGTGTTATGCTGAAACGCTTTCTTAATCTCGCCGCATTGGCGCTCGTAATCACTGCTTTGAACTCCTGCGTGCAGGACCAAGTCACCATCAATGACAGCCTCTCCGCCGATGTGCTGCAAAAAATTACCAATCTCGGCTTTAGCGCAGACGGCGCCTTCGCTTACGAAGACGGTGTCATCGTGGAAGGCGACATTTTCCTCACCAAGGAAGACCTCGCCCGCGGTACGATGGACTTGGCCAACAGCCTCCTCATCGCCGACGAAGAGCAGTACCACACCACCAACCTGGTTACCGGTACACCGCGTACTATCGTGGTTTCCACGAGCGGCAACAACATCACTGCAGCCTTGTCCACGGCCATCAACGATGCCATCAACCGCTACAACGCTGAAAACCTCTCGCTCACCTTTGTGCGCGGCGGCAGCAGTGGCGGCGGTAACATCAACATCCGTGTCGTGAACACCGGCCAGTACATCGCTTCTGCCGGTTTCCCCAGCGGTGGCAACCCGTACCATGAAATCAAGTACGCCAAAACGTACAACAACTACAGCAATGGCTTCATGACCACGGTACTCGCCCATGAAATGGGCCATTGCATCGGTTTCCGCCATACGGACTACATGAACCGCTCCTACAGCTGCGGTACTGGCGGCAACGAAGGCTCGTCCGGCGTAGGTGCCATCCACATTCCCGGTACGCCCACCGGCCCGGATGCGGCTTCCTGGATGCTGGCTTGCCTGAGCGCTACCACCAACCGCCCGTTCAATGCCAACGACAAAATTGCATTGGCTTACTTGTATTAATGATCGGACAGACTCGTCTGAAACGATTTTTCGCGAGGGGGTGACGAACAGTCACCCCCTCGTTTTTTGTGGTAATGAAATTTCAGCGTGGAAATTTCCCACCTTTGCTTGCTCAATAACCCAAACGATACAAGAGCACGCCCATGCTGCGCATCTACATTTCCTACGCACCAGCAGACAGCCCGTATCTGGCTACCTTGCTCCAGTGGCTCCGGCCTTTGCAGGAGAAATATTTCCTGGAAGTCTGGCACCATCCCAAACCGCTGCAAGGCTCCCCGGAACTGTACTACCGTGAAGCGATGCTGAACAACCTCGAACAGGCGCATATCTATTTATTCCTGACTTCGAACAACTCCCTGAAAACGGCACATATCGCCCAGGAAGAACTGCCACGTGCCATCGCCCGGCACGCTGCGCACGGCGACAAATATGTGCGCCTCTTGCCCGTCGTGTTGTCGCCAACAGGTGGCAAAAACCTGCCCGTATTGGCAGCCTTCAAACCAATCGGAGGCGGCAAACCGCTGTCGGATTGGAAAACCGACGATGCTGGCTACCGGCTCATTGCCAGCGACCTGCAGCATGTGATCGAGGAATTGCGCCGAAACTGGATGGAAGAATACCACCGCCTGGATATGCCTTTGGACGATTTTGCCCAGTACCGGCTTCCGCCACCGCCGCCGCCCACACTCCAACCGATACCAGGCTGGGCTGGCGCGCTGATGTTGCTCATCATTTTTTATATGGTGACCAGCTGGTACCTGAGTGGCTGCGCACCGCGTATGTACCACATGTATGTGCCCAAATCCATGCCGTACCAGTCGCTACCGGAGCAGTATTTCCGTGAAAATCCCGTGAACCCGCCCGAGGAAGTGCCGAAACGGCCCGAAGAGTAAGGCTAATCAAAACTCCATCCAGTAGGCTTCGAGCATCTCAAACAAAGGCTGGTGTTCCGCTACGAAGGTGGTGCTTTGCAACTTCTCCACGTCGAACCACCGCAGTTCGGCGATATCGTCATCGGGCGACGGGTCGCCGTCCACCAGCACGCAGGCGTAGAGGTGCGTCATCACTGAATCGGAGGAGCCGCGGTAACGCCAGTCGTCAATACGACTGGAGCCGAGATAGGTGAGTGCTTCAATTTCGATGTCGCCGCATTCTTCACCAAGTTCGCGAATAGCGGCCATTTCATAGCTGTCGTCCTCTGGATCGGCGAAGCCGCCAGGCAGCCGGAACCTGGTTTCGTTTTCTTTACGGGCCAGCAAGAGTTCGCGGTAATTGTTTCGGAAAACGGCCACGTCTACCGTGGGGTACACCGTCGGGAAACGGGCAAAAGAAGCATACAACACCCCCGCACGAAAGTCGCGCAGGCTGGTGGCTGCTACCGGAACCGAATCGTCCGCGGACTCGGAAACAATTGCATCCAGTGCTTCCGCAGGGAACCGGCCGGTATAGCGCTCCACAAAATTGTCGTGGCTGCCATAGATCGTGACCATACCGTCAGGGCGTAAAGCGAGGATACGCCGGTCAAGTTCCTGGCTCCAAATACGGTCGTCGGGAAGATCGGGCATTTCAACGGTAAGCACTTTGTCGCCATATTTTTCAATAAACAACTGACCACGAAACTCCCAATCCATTGGGTTGAGATCACTGGGTGCAGGATTGGACCCCAGAAAAACGACAACCTGCTCGTGCTTTTGCTGCACGGACTGGATTAGCCGTTCGTGGATCGCGCTAAGTTCAAAAACCTGAAAACGCCCGACGATGATGCCGGTGCCTGATGGAGTTGCCATTTTAATGCGTTTTTTTTCCGGCGACAAGGTAGGTCTTATTTCCGACCTTTGCCCGGCCCTGCACCCTGGAGCGGGCACCGGATCATGCACGCAAAAAAATCATACGGACAACATTTTTTAAAAGAAGAGACCATCGCCGCACGCATAGCCGCAGGGTTGTGCCTCGCCGACGATACGGGATTGGTGCTGGAAGTCGGCCCGGGTACGGGCATGCTCACCAAGCACCTGTTGGCCCGTTTTGGATCGGAAGCCGTTTATGCCGTAGAGGCCGACCGCGATATGGTGGCTTACCTGCAGCAGCACTATCCACAATTGGGTGAGCGCCTCGTCCTGCGCGATTTTTTGGAATTCGATCCACAAGCTGTTTTCGGTGAGCGGGCGTTTTGCCTGATTGGTAATTTCCCCTACAACATCAGCACGCAGATTCTCTTCAAAATGCTTGACTACCGCCAGCAGGTACCCGAAATGGTGGGTATGTTCCAAAAAGAAGTGGCCGACCGAATAGTGGCGCCGCCGGGCAGCAAAACCTACGGCATCACCAGTGTACTCATACAGGCGCACTACCAGGCGGAGTACCTGTTCACCGTGGAGCCAGGCTCGTTCAACCCGCCGCCCAAGGTGCGCTCGGCGGTCATTCGGCTAACACGAAAGGAAAATTATGAACTGGCTTGCGACGAAAAACGCTTCCGCCTCCTCGTAAAGACAGCATTCAACCAGCGCCGTAAAATGCTGCGCAACACCCTCAAGCCTTTTTTTTCCGAAGAAATACTCATGGCCGACCCCTTTTTTGAACAACGACCCGAACGCCTGGCCTGGCAAGATTTTGAAAGACTCGCTTTAATGAACGCGGACGAAATAACCTGAAACCATCCAACCTGATATGCCTGCATTCGAGAACATTCAGAAAAAAATACAAAGTGCCGGTCAGGTTCATGACACCGTGGCACGCTGGCGTGCTGCCGGGGACCGCATCGTTTTCACCAACGGCTGCTTCGACTTGTTGCACTTTGGGCACTTGCATTATCTGGCAGATGCTCGCGATCTCGGCAACCGGCTCGTAGTCGGACTAAACAGTGGCGCTTCCGTACAGCGACTCAAAGGCCCCAACCGGCCCATCAACGACGAAGCCACGCGGGCCCACCTGTTGGCAGCACTCGAAGTGGTAGATGCTGTAGTCATTTTCGAGGAAAATACACCGCTGGCTCTGATCGAGGCGGTATTGCCCGATGTACTTGTGAAAGGCGGCGATTGGCAACCGGAGCAAATTGTCGGAGCCGATTTGGTGCTCGCCCGCAGTGGCACTGTCCGCAGCCTGCCTTTTGTGGATGGCTACTCAACCACCAACATTGAACAGAAAATCCGCTCTCAAAAATAAACCGCATAACGAATGGCTTACTGGCTTGTCAAATCGGAACCCGACGTTTATGGCTTTGAGCACTTGCTCGCCGATGGCAGCACCCGCTGGGATGGGGTGCGCAACTACCAGGCCCGCAATAACCTCCGCGCCATGCGGACGGGCGACCTTTGCCTTTTTTATCACAGCAATATCGGCCTCGAGATCGTGGGCATTGCCCGTGTGCGCACCGAGCACTACCCTGACCCGACTGCCGAAAAAGGCGACTGGCTGTCGGTGGACCTCGAACCGGTATGCCGCCTGAACCGCCCGGTGCCGCTCCCGGAGATCAAGGCGCATCCAGCGCTGCAGCAGTTTGGCTTGGTGCGCAACCCGCGCCTGTCGGTAATGCCCGCTTCAGCCGACGAGTTTGCCGTGCTGCTGTCCCTTGCTAAAACAGATATCGCCAAGTGATGCGGCAACAATGTTCCGAAGGTGGTGGCACACGGTTAAGCACATGTGTGAGAGCGTGTTTACAATTTAGTCGTCGTGGTCATTGAAGCCCTCGAACTTTTGAGCGAAAAATAACATCACCCGGGCCCGCCCACCAATTGTTTTGCTTTGTTCAGTGCCTGCAAATGGTAGTCGCTTGAGGGCACCATTTCAGCAAATTTGACCAAATCGGTTTGCTGTAGCAAAAAGTCCAAGGCAGGGCGTTGCTCGCTGGGGAAGTCACTGTTTTTCAGCAAATCGGCGATTTCACGGGTCGTAGACTCCATTGCGGGCACCCCGTGCCGGTGTTCGATGTATTCGCGCACAATCATGCTCAGTGCGGCGTAGTAGGCGAGCAGATGGCCATCCAGCCACGGTTTTTCTTTTTCCAGTTTTGCGAGTTTTTCCAAGGCAACTTCTCGTGCTGAGGGTGGTGGCAAGCCCGGCTGTGCGATGGGCTGTTCGGGCTGCATGTACCTGGGCTTTGGCCGCCGACGAAACAGGCGTTTCAACACCAGCAGCACAACAAGCATCCCGGCGACCCAGGGCCAATAGTCGTACCACAACACCGGCTCCCGGTGAATATCGCGGATGTCGTCCAGATCCTGCACATCGGAAGAATTGGTGCTGGCAGTCACCGTCAATTGCACGGGATTGGTCTGCACAGTGTCGCCAAGGTGCAGGTACACGGTGAGCCGTGGCAGCATCTGCGTGGTGCTATCAAGAGCGATCAGGGTAAACCGCTGCACCCAGTGTTCGCCGGAGCGTTGCCATGCGGATTGACTGAGGATGTTTTCCGTCGGAATTTGACGTTGCCATGCAGTCAAACTAACACGTTTGGGGGCCGTACGGGTGCCAGCCACCAGCACGCGCAGGGTGAAGGTGTCGCCCATGCTCACGCGAGCGGGATCGAACACAGCGGTAGCTTTTGCTTGCGCAAAAAAGCGTTCCGGCAGGCTTACGGCCGCCATTGTCAGCAGGCAGAGAATGATAGCCCGACTATCCATGTGCCACGGTTTTGGCGCGTTGAGCAAAAAACCGGAGTAGGGCGCGGACGTATGGCTGACTGGTACACAGGCTCAAAAAATCGGCTTTTGCGCGGCGGAAAAGCATTTGAGTTGCATTCCGGTGGTTGTCAAACGAGTGCAGGTAGCGCAGGCGCTGGTGGCTGCTGGTGGTGTCTACCCAGGCTTGTTCGCCCGTTTCGGCATCGGCTACGCGCAACACGCCCACATCGGGCAGGTCGCGCTCCAGCAGGTCCCAGCAGTGGATGCCGATACAATCGTGCTGACGAGAAAGGATGCGCAGGGAGTCTTCGTAGCCGTCGGCCAAAAAGTCGGATAACACGAAACACACACTGCGTTTTTTCAGGACGTTGTGCATGAAACGCAGCGCTCCGGCCAGGTCAGTACCGCGCCCGGCGGGTTTGGCCAGCAGGATTTCCCGGATGATGCGCAAGATGTGCTGCTTGCCTTTTTTAGGCGGGATGTATAGCTCGATGCGGTCGGAGAAAAGCACGACCCCCACCTTGTCATTATTGGCAATGGCCGAAAACGCCAGCACAGCGCACAATTCGGTCAGGTATTCCTCTTTGAACTGGGCATGGCTGCCAAATGCCGTGGAGCCGCTCAGGTCTACGAGTAGCATGACCGTGTTCTCGCGCTCTTCTTCAAATACTTTGATGAACGGTTCGCCGGCTCGGGCGGTTACGTTCCAGTCTATGGCTCGCACATCGTCGCCCGGATAGTACAGCCGCACCTCACTGAACGACATACCCCTGCCTTTGAAAGCGCTGTGGTAACCACCAGTAAAAAGGTGGCTGCTCAGCCCCCGGGCCTTAATCTCGATCTTGCGGACTTTTTTGAGCAGGTCGGATGTGTGCATTGTTGGGTTGGAGGGTTTCTGGTTGGAGGGTTTCTGGTTAGAACGTTGGAGCAAATATCTGGCTTTCCCGCAACCTTTTAACCAGAAACCGTCTAACCAAAAACCCTCTAACCAGAAACCTGTTAAAGGCAACAAAAAAAAGTGAAGACATGAGCGGTGCTCATGTCTTCACTTTCGTTTACGGCTTCGAGCCGTGCCGGTTACTCCGCTAGCGCAATTAGACCAGTCCGTTGACGAACCGGGCGAGGCCGCTTTTCAGGTTGGAGGCCTTGTTGCGGTGGATGCTGCCGCGCTTGGCCAAGCGGTCAACCATGCTGATAATCTTTGGCAAGAACTCGCTGGCCTCAGATTTGTTCTTCATGGCGCGCAGGTTCTTGATAGCCGTACGAGCAGTTTTTTTGTAGTAACGGTTCTGCAAGCGGCGTTTCACGTTTTGACGGATGCGCTTAAGTGCTGAACGATGGTGTGCCATATTGATCTAAATCGTTGAAATTCTTGGATGTAATTTGCGAAAAACAATACCCCTCTTTTTGGGGAGGGCAAAGGTATTTCTTTTCATTTGAAAAATTATGTCGCGCCTCAAAAAAATGCCGAAGCCGGTTGCAAGCCGTTTACCGGCGAATACTTTAATTTTGCCCGATTTTTATCCTAAGTGCTTGTTTGATAATGCATATCAGAAAATGAAAGATACCTCAGCAGTCTTCAATGCCCACCCACAATACATCGAATCACTTTACAAGTCCTGGCTTGCTGACCCCGATTCGGTGGAATCTGACTGGTCGGCTTTTTTCAAAGGCTTTGATTTTGCCCTGACCTCGGCCAACGGTAACGGCTCTGCAGCGGGTACCGCTTCGGCTGCGGATTTAACGCGAGAATTTGCCGTGTCGGCCCTAATTGACGGCTACCGCAACCGCGGGCACATGCTCGCCACTACCAACCCAATCAAACCGCGAAAAGACCGCAAACCCAGCCTCGACTTGAGTGACTACGGTCTGAGCGAGACTGACCTAGACCGTCCGTTTGCTGCCGGCGTGGAGATCGGGCTACCGAATGCCCCATTGCGAGCTATCGTGGCGCGGCTCAAAAAAATCTATTGCGCCAACATCGGCTTTGAAACCACACATATCTATGACAAGGAACGCCTGCATTGGCTGCGCCAGAAAGTGGAAGGCCGCAACCTGGCCGACGACTTCGGTTTTCAGGCGGATAAAAAACGCCGCATACTGGAAAAACTGAATGGCTCGGTAGTGTTCGAACAGTTTTTGCACACCAAGTTTGTTGGCCAAAAACGCTTTTCGCTTGAAGGCGGAGAAGCCACCATCCCGGCGCTCGATGCCATCATCAGTGCTGCTGCGGAGTCGGAAATTCCGGTGCGGGAAATCGTGGTCGGCATGGCCCACCGCGGGCGGTTGAACGTGCTGGCAAACACGCTGGGCAAAACCTATGAACAAATTTTCACGGAATTTGAAAGCAAGTCCATCCCCGACCAGAGTTTCGGCGATGGCGACGTGAAGTACCACCTTGGCTTTTCTGCTCAGGTAAAAACCATGCAGGGCAAGGAGGTTTATCTGAAGTTGCTGCCCAATCCCTCCCACCTCGAAGCCGTGGACCCGGTGGTGTTGGGTTTTGCCCGTGCCAAGGCCGACGCGCTTTACGGCTCCGAGTACGACCATATCCTGCCTATCCTTATCCACGGAGACGCGGCGGTGGCCGGTCAGGGTATCGTGTACGAAATCATCCAAATGAGCCAGTTGCCGGGTTACTACACCGGCGGCACGCTGCATTTCGTCATCAACAACCAGATCGGATTCACCACGGGGTGGGAGGAAGGGCGCTCCAGTACCTACTGCACGCAGGTGGCCGAAGTGGTGCAGGCCCCCGTTTTTCATGTGAATGGCGACGACCCCGAGGCCGTCGTTTATGCCGTGGAACTGGCTACGGAGTACCGACAGAAATTCAACTCCGATGTGTTCATCGATATGGTGTGTTACCGCAAGTACGGCCACAACGAGAGCGATGAGCCGCGCTTCACCCAGCCCGACCTGTACGCTGTGATCGGCAGCCACCCCAATCCGCGGGAGGTGTACAACTCCCGCCTCGTGCAGCGCGGCGATGTAGACGCGGCGCTGGCCAAAGAAATGGAAACAGCTTTCCGTTCCGACCTGCAGGCCCGTCTCGACAACGCCCGACAAAACAAACTGCCCTACGCCTATCAGGAAACCGAATTGGCCTGGAAGGCGCTGAATATTACAAGTGACGATGCCGAATTCCAGGAATCACCTGAAACGGGCATTTCGCAGCAAACGCTGGACCGCCTGCTGGAACACTTGTTGAGCGTGCCCAAAGACTTCAATCCGCTGCCTCAAATCGTCAAGATGCTCGACGGTCAGCGCACATTAGTGCAGAACGGCCAATTGGACTGGGCACTGGGCGAACTGCTCGCATACGCGTCTATTCTGTTGGAGGGCAAGGATGTGCGTATGAGCGGCCAGGACGTGAAACGCGGCACTTTCAGCCACCGTCATTCCTGCCCCATTGATGCCAATACATTCAAGCGAATCAACCGCCTTGACGGCATAGCCGACGCGCAGGGGCGTTTTTTGATCTACAACTCCCTGCTGTCCGAGTACGCCGTGCTCGGGTTCGAGTACGGTTACGCCCTCGCCAATCCCGACGCGCTGGTGGTTTGGGAAGCGCAGTTTGGCGATTTCGCCAACGGCGCGTCCACGATCATTGACCAGTTCATCCTGGCCGGCGAAACGAAGTGGCGGCGCATGAACGGACTGGTCATGCTGCTGCCCCACGGCTACGAGGGCCAAGGCCCGGAGCACTCGTCGGCGCGGTTAGAGCGCTACCTGCAGGGCTGCGCAGGCAACAACGTGACGGTGGCCAACGTGACCTCGGCCAGCAATTTTTTCCACCTGCTGCGCCGCCAGTTGGCCCGTCCGTTTCGCAAGCCGTTGTTCGTCATGTCGCCCAAGTCCGGCCTGCGGGCACCGTACAACCTCGGCCTGATCGAGGAATTGAAAACAGGCAACCGCTTCCGCGAAATCCTGGACGATACTGCTGCCGATCCGAAAAAAGTGAAAAGGCTGTTGGTGTGCTCCGGCAAGGTGTACTACGACCTGCGCAAGCGCCAGGAGGAGGACAAGCGCACGGACGTGGCCATTGTGCGGCTGGAACAGCTGTACCCGTTTCCGAAGGTGCAGTTTGACGCGTTGCTGAAAAAATACGCCAAAGCCAAGCTGTTCTGGGTGCAGGAGGAGCCGGCGAATATGGGTGCCTGGGGCTACCTGTTGCTCAACCACGGCGAATACGGCTGGACGCGCGTGAGCCGCACCAATGCCGCCAGCCCCGCCACGGGTTTTGCCAAAAAACACGAGAAGGAGCAGGCGGATATTGTGGCGGCGGCGCTGGGGTTGGCGTAACGGTGATGGATGCGTATTTTTGCAAACTCAATAAGCGAGCCAGCCGTATGTACATCTAAAACGACATCGCCTAAAAAAATGACAGAAACACTCTCACCGCAAACATTGAAGTCTGCCTTGGCAGAACTCGCCCGCTCAGATCGTGCTTTTTTGGTCGCCTTGCTGACTGAGGTTTTAGAGTCGGCTTACCCGTCAGGTGCGGAAAGTCCCGCGAAGCTTAGCCTCAAGGGAAGGAAGCCACTTCCAACAAAAATAACACCGGCTTACCGCCCAAAAGATGTCGCCAAATGGCGTAAACAATTTGCAGCGCCTGCATCAGTGCTGCTCGAGCTGCGCCCGCTATTTGCTGACGCTCCCCCTACGGAAGAGATGGTTCGCGGTCTAAAAAGATGACGAGACATGGACTATGATAAAGTGCCACTAGCCGGGCTAATGGCACCACGGGTTTTGCCAAAAAACACGAGAAGGAGCAAGGGGAGATCGTGGCGGCGGCGCTGGGGTTGGCGTAATGGGGCAAAACCGTACTTTTGCAAACAAAAAAACACGTCGCCATGAGCGCAATGACTTTGTATTCCAAAATCGAGATGCTACCGGAACACCTCCAACAGCAAGTGCTTGATTATGTCGAGTTTTTGTTGAGCCGGCAGGGGCGACCCGAAAAGCCCCGCTCCACGCGAAAAGCAGCGGGCAAAAACAGCCCTAAGAGTAGGTTCGCCGGACGTATTTCGCCTGCCACTACCGCCCAACTCCACCAGCAACTCAAGGAAATGCGCGACGAATGGCAATGAACTACCTGCTTGATACCAACGCCGCCATTGACTACATCGGCGGAGCGCTTCCCGATAAGGCTATTGCCTGGCTTGACGGCATCGTGGATTCAGAGGCTGCGATATCGGTCATCAACCAAATCGAAATGCTTGGTTTCAGTCCTGCCGATCCTGCGGATATTGTTCCTTTTGAAGAGCTGGCTGCCACAGTTACAATCCTGCCCCTCGACCCTGAGGTGGTAAAACGTAGCATTGTTTTGCGGAAAGGACATAAGATCAAGCTCCCCGATGCCATTGTTGCTGCCACGGCACTTGTGCATGGGCTTATGCTCGTCTCACGGAATGAGGCCGATTTTAAGAGAATACCTGATTTGCGGTTGATCAACCCGCACAGCATGGCTTGAACAGCCCTCACATCCCCGCTTTCAATTTCTCCGCAGCGTCCCGGTGCTTGTGCTCGTTGGCCGGATCGAGCATTTCGTTGAGCAGTTTTTGGAAGGCGGCCCTGCGGTTTTCGTAGTCGGCGAGGTAGAATTGGAGCAGGTGCAGGTCGGTGTCGGGGCCGGGTTTGGCGGCGGCGTAGGTCTCGTAGCGCCTGGCCGCTTCGGCGTACTTTTTTTCCCGGAAATACAGGCAGGCCAGCATTTCTTGAGCAGCTGCGAAGCGGGTGCCGTCGGTGCCTGACACTTGCCGCAGCGTTTTTTGGGCCGTTTTCCAGTTTTTTTCCCTGAATGCCTTAGCGCCTTGTTCAAAGGCAGCGCTTCCCGTGCCGCCGTCGCCGCCCATGGTCTGGCCGTACTTGAGCGCGATGTTCTCCTGGAGGCGCAGCAGGCCGTTTTCTACTAGAGCGATGTATTTGGGGTGGGCCGCTGGTTGGGCGGCTGGCTGGCTGGTTGGCGGTTTGGGGTCACCTTTGGGTGGTATCGGGCTTGTTGGCGGTGTTGTCGTTTGTTCCGGTGGGGGAGCGAGGCGGGGTGGGGTAGTGGGCCAAAAACACCAAACCGCCAGCGCTGCCACGAGCGCCAACGGTATCGTCATCCACCATTTCCAGAACGGTTCGGGCGGGGGCTTGGGCAACGGATCGGTGGAACTGAGCCAGGTCTCGATGTTTTGCCGCATCTGCAGCTCGGCCAGCCGGTCGAGTGCCTCGTGGGCGGTTCGGTGGCTTTGCACCTCGGCAGCGAGAAGGGGGTCGGCAGCGACCTCGGCCTCGAAGGCGTGGGCTTCGGCGGCGGGCAGGTTGCCGGCGAGCC
>JBJXEZ010000383.1:0-11650 GCA_046153695.1 Saprospiraceae bacterium | reverse complement strand
CGGACAACTGCGGCACGGCCTCGGCGCCCGCGCACAGCAGCACGGTTCAACCCGGCAATTGCCCGCAGGAATACGTCATTACCCGCACCTGGACGTCCTCGGACAACTGCGGTAATGTTGGCACTTGCGTGCAAACGATCATCGTGGACGACACCATGGTGCCGACGATCACCTGCCCGGTCGGCGTGACCGTGCAGTGCGACGAAAGTACCGACCCGATGAATACCGGAAGCGCTACCGCAACAGACAACTGCGACGGCAGCCCGGCCATTGACCACAGCGATGTCAGCACACAAGCCAGCACCGCATCTTGTCCGTTCTACACCTACACGATTACGCGCACCTGGCTGGCCACCGATGCTTGCGGCAACAGCACGACCTGCGTTCAGATAATCGAAGTGGAGGACACCGAGGCACCGACGATTACCTGCCCGGCGAACACTACGATCAATTGCGAAGACCGGTTTACGGCCATCCCGTCCATGACCGGTACGCCGACTGCGTCGGACAACTGTGACCCGGCACCGCCGGTAATATTGATGACCCAAATCGGAGTGGCGGATATTGATTGCCCGCAAATGATCACGTACACGCTGACGTGGGTTACCGCAGACTACTGCGGCAACTCGGCTACATGTGAACAAATTGTGGTGGCGCAGGATACGACCCGCCCGGTTATTTTCTGTCCGGTTGATGTGGTGGTCGAGTGCGACGAGTCTACTGAACCAACGGAAACGGGTTCGGCCGCGGCTCAGGACAACTGCGATGCCGATCCGGTGGTTGACTCTTTCGACGGTACCGTTCCGGGCAATTGCCCCGCGAACTACAAAATAAACCGCACCTGGCGGGCCACCGATGCCTGTGGCAACGAGGCAACCTGTTTGCAAACGATCACCGTGCAGGACACAACAGAACCCGAACTGTTGGACTGCCCGCCGTCGGACATCACCCTCGAATGCGGCGCGGACGAAAGCCCGATGAACACGGGCGTGCCCACGGCTTCGGACAACTGCGACCCGGGTGTTTCCTACGATCACGACGATCAGGTGGTGAACCTCACGGGCCAATGCCCGCTTATGCGCCGCATCACCCGCACATGGACGATTACCGATGATTGCGGCAACAGCCTCACCAGTGTTTGTTTGCAAACTATTCTCGTATTCGACTTTACCGCTCCGCAAATCACATGTCCGGCGGATATCACGGTGGCCTGCGACGTGGCTACGCATCCCGATTCGTTGATGCTGCACGCTACGGCGACCGATGCCTGCGACCCGATGCCTACCGTCGTTTGGGACGATGCCGAAACGACCGCTCCGTGCCTGAACGACACGCTCTCGGCTATCACCCGCACCTGGTTTGCCTTCGATGTTTGTGGCAACGTGGCGGTTTGCCATCAGGTCATTGCATTGATTGACAACGTTGCCCCGGCGATCACTTGCCCGGCGGACACGGTGATCAACTGCGAAGTGAACCCGATACCGGCCAACACCGGAACACCCACAGTTTCGGACAACTGCGATGCCGCTCCGGTGGTGTCGGTGCTGAACGACAATACTGTTCAACACCCGTTGTGCCCGCAGGCCAAGACGATCAGTCGTACATTTCTGGTAACTGACCACTGCGGCAACACAAGCACGTGTGTGCAAACCATCATGGTGCAGGACACGACACACCCGGTCATCGTTTGCCCGGCAAACATCACCATCGAGTGCGACGACAGCACCGACCCGTCCAACACGGGAACGGCGACCGCCACGGACAATTGCGACGCGGCACCGGTGATCACCCACACCAACTTGCCTGCCGTCCCGCTCGGCGGCTGTCCGGCCAACCGCGAGTTCAAGCGCGTCTGGCTGGCTGGCGATGCTTGCGACAATGGCGCACTGTGTGTGCAAACGATCACCATCTTGGATACGGTAGGGCCGGTGATCACCTGTTTGCCGAACACGATCCTGTTGGAATGCGGCAGCGACACCAGCGCCACCGCTCTCGGGTTTGCGACAGCAATGGACAACTGCGGCTCGGCTACCACGCCGACGCGCAGCGATGTGGTGACACCTGGCAACTGCCCGCAGGAGTATACCATCACCCGCACCTGGACCTCCGTGGACAACTGCGGCAACGTGGGCACCTGCGTGCAAACGATCTCGGTGGACGACAGCATGGCACCAACGTTTACCGAACCTGCCGACATCACGGTGTATGCCAGTGCCAACTGCGGCTACGATGCGAGCACGACCGTGGCTGGCGATGTGACGAACGAAAACGACAACTGTGGCGCGAACCTGAACGCTGTGTTCAGTGACGCAACCGCCGACGGCCCGTGTTTGGGCAGCAAAATCATCACCCGCACCTGGAGCCTGAACGACGGTTGTGGCAACCTGACCACGCACGACCAGATTATCACCGTTTTGGACACGCTCCCGCCCACGTTCCCGAAACCGGCGGACGTGACGCTGACGACCGATGCGGGTGCCACCTGCCCGGCAAACGCCGACATCAGCCTGGCGGTCAGCCAGAGTGTGCCGGTGGCTGTGGGTAATGCAGCGTTTACGTTCACCGTACACGGCGTTTTGCAAAACGGCCCCACGGTTTACAGCGACAACTGTTCGTTTGGCGACAGCCTGAAATTGTTTGTTTGGAACATCCAGACCGATTTCGACGGCAACGCCGACTCCTGCTACCGCCTCATCCGGGTGCTGTGGCGGGTATACGACGATTGCGGCAATCTCGTCGAGCAGGAACAGCAGTTTGTGATTTTTGAAAACAAGGCTCCAGACATCACGTTCTGCCCGCCGTCGCTGACGGTGAATTGCAACGAGAGTACGGCTCCGACCGCCACGGGCTTGGCAACTGCTACTGACAACTGTGACCCGATGCCGGTGGTGACCCATTCGGGCATTTCCACCGATGGCACTTGCCTGCACGAATACACCATAGTGCGCATCTGGACAGCCACGGACAACTGCGGCAACAGTACCCAGTGCTCGCAGACGATCACCGTGGTGGACGACAGCGCACCCACCCTCGTTTGCCCGCCGAACGCGACCGTGAGCTGCGACGACCCGTCGCCCACGGCGGCTGGCTCGCCGATGGTTTCGGACAACTGCGACACGGCACCGACGGTCAATTTCAACGATCAGAGCACGCAGACCAACCTCGGCTTGTGCTCCGACCAGACGTACTCGATTATCCGCACGTGGACCGCTTTTGATGCCTGCGGCAACCAGGCGATCCCGTGTTCGCAGAGCATATTTGTGCAGGACATCGTCGCGCCGGTCATTACGTGTCCGACGGACAAAACGGTGAACTGCGAGGAAAGCCTGAATCCGGCGGTGAACACATCCCTCGGCACGGCTACTTCCGATGATAACTGTGATCCCGACCCGGGTGTGACATTCACCGACTTTGCCACGGCGGGCAATTGCCCCAACGAGCGCACCATCCTGCGCACATGGCTGACGGTGGATAATTGCAACAACCCGGCCGCCTGCACGCAGACGATCTATGTTGTGGACGACACGCCGCCAGCAATTACCTGCCCGAAAGACACGGTCATCAATTGCGAAATTGACCCGGTAGTGACGATTACGGGCGTGGCTACGGCAACTGACCTGTGCGATGGCAACCCAACGGTGACCCACAGCGATGTCAGCACGACGGGCGCTTGTCCGGTCATAAAAGTTATCTCCCGTACCTGGATGGCTGTGGATGCCTGCGGCAATTCGGCCATTTGCGTGCAAACGATCACGATGCAGGATACCACTCGACCGGTCATTGTGTGCCCGGTTGACGTGACGGTACAGTGCAACGAGAGTACCGACCCGTCGAACACCGGCGAGCCGACGCTTTCGGACAACTGCGACCAGATGCTGGCCAGCAACAAGATTGACAACCTGCTTCCGCCCAACGGCTGCACCCAGATTCTGCTGCGCAACTGGATCACTGCCGATGACTGTAACAACGCTGCCGCTTGCTCGCAAGTCATCACGATCACGGACTCGGAGCCGCCTACTTTGGCGGGCGTGCCCGACATCACGCTGCAATGCGGCGATGTGGTGCCGCCCGTCGGTTCGCCGACGGTTTCGGACAACTGCGATGCCAATCCGACGATGAACTACATCGGCCAGGATTCCATCCCGGGCCAGTGTCCCAACAGTTACACCATCCTGCGCTCCTGGGCCTTGGGTGATGCCTGTGGCAACTCGACGGTGTTTGTGCAAACGATCACTGTGCAGGATACTCTAGCGCCAACCTGGACCGATGTGCCCGCCGACGTGACCGTGGAATGTGATGCCATTCCAGATGTGGCCGACCCGACGGCGACGGATGTCTGCGATGCCAGCGTGACCGTGACCTACGACGGGCAAGAGCGCGTAGGCGGTGAATGCCCGGATTACTACGCCCTGATTCGTACCTGGACCGCCGTAGATAACTGCAACAACTCCACCCAGCATGTCCAAACTATTGTGGTGCAAGACATGTCGGTGCCGACTTGGGAAAGTGCTCTGCCCGGCGATATTACGGTAGAATGCAACCAAGTACCGTCGCCCGCTGTGCTGGAAGCCGAAGATAACTGCGATACCGATGTAGAGGTGACATTCGGCGAAACGCGGGTTGACGGCACCTGCCCGATCCGGTATGTGCTCACCCGCACGTGGATGGCTTCGGACAATTGCAGCAACAACATCGTGCATACGCAGACCATCACGGTGACTGATACCACGCCACCGACGGCTGTGTGCCAGAATATCACGGTCGAACTCGGACAGAACGGCTCGGCGACAATAGCCGACGACGCGGTGAACAACGGCTCCAGCGACGTATGCGGTCCCGTGACCGTTTCGACTTCGCAAACGACGTTCACCTGCGCCAACCTCGGTGCCAACACCGTCACGCTAACTGTCACCGATGGCTGCGGCTTGTCGGCGATATGTACTGCCACTGTTTTGGTGCGTGACCTGATCCCGCCCGTTTGGGCAACCCAGCCTGGTACACTCGACCGCACCGTGGAGTGCGGCGATGCCGCAGGTTTGGCGGAAGCCCAATCGCTTGCGCCGACGGCCACGGACAACTGCGGCCCGGTGACTCCGGTGAAATCCGCTGGCACGTTTATACCGACAACATCCTGTCCGCCTGTGGGTACATTCACCAATACCTGGACGGTCATGGACGGTTCCGGTAATTCGACTTCGGCGTTTGTTCAAACCATCACGATAGCCGACACGACGAAACCCGTGCTGACCTGCCCGGCCAACCTCACGCTGGAATGCGATGACGAGGAAAAAATGGTGAAAATTGCCGATTGGCTCGGTTCGGTTTCGGCCACCGACAACTGCGGCGGTACCCTGATGCATGACAACAACTATGACGGCGATTCCATCCCGCCGGTGGCTTGTGACCTGTCGCAGGGGCTGACCGTGCTTTTCACCGTTTCGGACAACTGCGGCAACACCGCTGTCTGCTCGGCTTCGATCCACGTCCTCGACACGCAGGCACCGACGTTCAACGGCGATTGTGCGCTGCTCGCCCAGTACGGTAACAATTCCGATGCGGCGACGTATGTCGTGGTAACATCCGGTGGCTCGGTTTGCCCGAGTGCCGCGACAGTGAACCTGAACGTTGGACAAATGATTTCGGATACCTTCCAGATCAAAGTAGGCGGCATTCCCGTGCCGGGCATCCTCGGTTGCCTGACGGACAACTGCACGTCTTCCGCCGACCTGAAAGCCCGCGTGGTGGCTATCGTCACATCCGGCGATAATTGCATCAAGGCGTTCGATATTCGTATGGTAATCGTGGATGGCTGTAACAACCAAAGCGCAGACACGCTGAGCTACCTGGTGGAAGTGGCCGACGACTCGGCACCGACCTTTACCGCGCCTGCCAACATCACGGTTTACCTCGACGAAAACTGTGATGCCGACCTCAGTGGAACCGGCGACGTGACCAACGAACAGGACAACTGCCAGACGGGCCTGAATGCGACCTACACAGACGAACAGATTCAGGGTCAAGGTGCCTCGGAGTACATTATCGAGCGCACCTGGACGCTGACCGACGGCTGCGGTAACACAGCTTCGGCGCAAGTCCAGTTCATCACTGTGCTCGACACGATCAAGCCGGACTTTGGCTGCCCGAGCAGTATCGAAATCGCGCCCAACAGTGCCGGTTGCACCTATGTGGTAGACGGTGCCGACCTCGATCCGGATGACCCGACCGACAATTGCGACAGTATCCGGATCACCTACGTTCTCGACGGTGATACCGAAATTAGCGGCACTGGCTCGCTCGACGGCGTGGCTTTCAACGAAGGCACCACCACTGTCACGTGGACGGTATTTGACGGAAACGGTAATAGCGCTACTTGCTCGTTTACGGTGATCGTCACCGAGTGTATCCAGATCAGCGGCACGCTCATCTGGGAGGGCGACGATTCCGACATGACCGGCGTGGCGCAGGCAATGGCAGATCTCAGCGGCGACGGAACTGATACAGACGGTCCGACGCTTGCCGACGGCAAATACGAGCTGATTTCCGGCGGCGGCGGCAACTTCGTGGTAACACCGACCAAGACCAGTCCGCCCGCCCTGCCGCTCAACGGCGTATCCGTGCTGGACGCGTTGTTGGTGCAGCAGTACATCGTGGGCTTGCACACGTTCCCCGACGGCTACAAAATGATTGCTGCTGACGTGAACATGAGCAACGCCATCACGACGCTTGACGCGTCCATCATCCGGCAGGCCATTCTTGGCAGTTCGGGTGCTATGGCTTACTTCCTGAACAAGCCGTGGCGTTTCGTTCCGACCAAGTTGAACACGCCGTACTCGACGGGTTACGATCCGGGCAGCAATCCGTTTGCCAACCCGATACCGAGTACCCGTGTGTTGACCGCTGTGGCCGCCGATGCGGTAGGGGAGGACTTCTACGGCATCAAAACGGGTGATGTGAATGCTACGGGGAACCCCGCCAACAAGCCTGAAAACCTCGACCCGCTGCGCCTGCGCGTACTGGATCGGGTGCTGGAGGCTGGCCAGAACATCTTCGTTCCGGTGCGAATGGCAGCCTTCGACAACCTCGCGGGCTACCAGTTGGCCCTTGGTTTCGATACCGATGTGCTTGAACTGCTGTCGGTAGAGCCGATCTCGTCGCAACTGGGCCTCACGCCCGCCGGGCACTTTGGTTTGTACAAAGCCGCCGAGGGCGAAATTCGAAGTGCCTGGATTGACCCATACGGTCAGACCATTGCTGCCGAGATGCCGGTGTTTGCCCTGCGTTTTGCTGTGAAACAAAGTGGTACCAAACTCAGTGAGGTACTAAACTTGAATGCCAACGTGCTCAGCGCCGAGGCGTACAACATGGACCACCAGGTGGCGGACATCAAACTGGAGTTTTACAACGAGCAAACGACCGCTGTTTCCGATCCGACAGAAGCACCCGGTATGAAACTGCTGCAAAACCGCCCGAATCCGTTCACAGAGCGCACCGTCATTGGTTTCTCGCTCGAACGGGGCTGCGACGCGCAGCTGCGCATTCTCGACGCTTCGGGCCGTGAGCTGTACCGCACGAACAAGGCCTACCCGGCGGGTTACCACGAGGAGACTGTTCTCCTGCGCGACCTGTACGCGACCGGTGTTTTGTACTACGAACTGAGAACGCCTTACGGCGTGTTGGCGAAGAAGATGACGGCGATTACGCCTTAAGGAGATGCACCACAGATTCACACAGATTTACACAGATTTCTTGAGAAGAATATCTGTGTAAATCTGTGGTTAATTATCAAAGCACGAAGCGTTTGATCCCGGTCTTCAAGTCTTGCACATTGAAATTGATCAGCAAGCCTAATTGTTTTCCAGAGAGTTTCAGGTAAGTCACCAATTGCGCTTGATGAATTGGAATCAGCTGATCCACAGACTTTACCTCAACAATGATTTTGTCCTCAACCAGCAGGTCAATCCGGTACCCGGCATCTAATTTGATACCATCATAAATCACGGGTAAGGGCACTTGGCGGATGGCTGTCAGGCTTGCTCTTGATAATTCATGCAGCAGGCAAATCTCGTAAGTAGACTCAAGTAGCCCCGGCCCAAGTTGGGTGTGTACCTTGAACGCACATCCGATGATGGCGTAGCTTAGGTTGTTTTGTGATGTCATATCCAATTGTTGTATTTGACGAGCAGTTATACTGATGTTGTGCTGTTAACAACACGTTAGCCCTTCCGGTTTGTTACCGGGAGGGCTATTTTAGTGGCAAAAAACAAGGGCCAACTCGTTGATATTCAGGTTAAACCTAAGATATTAAATTTCAATCAATGTGTTTTGCGGCTTGCCTTGTATCACCTCTGACCATCACCTTTGTAGGGCATGAAGCCGGTTGCTTGCCGGGTTATATGCGGGGGTGGCCGGAAAGCCCTGAGAGTACGGACTCGGATGCCGAAAAGCGAATAGAGTAGGCGAACAAAAAAATGCACTGAAATGAAAAGCGTGTTCCTATTTTCCTCATTTGCCTTGGGCACAATCGTGATCTTCTCGAACGCCCAAAGTTTTATTATTACTGAAGGCTGTAAACAGTCTGTCAAGCCGCAAAACACCTACACACTGAAGCGTCATGCTGATGAATTCGCGGTTTTCAAGATTCAAGCAAATGGCAACGTGTCCGAATATTTTCTCGTGCAAGGCTCGAATTGGGACATTCAAACCACATCAATTGCCTCAGCGGAGTACTACGAAAGCTCGGATATCCAATTGGTCGGGGAGAACAATCAGCGGTACCATTTCAGTGTAGTTGCCGCAGGGACATCCCATGAAGGAAACGTTCGGACCAACCCTGTACATGGAATCGCTCGTTATAGGTTTTTGTCGTCTGATGGTGCGCCGTTAGCCACTGCTGAATCCATCGCTTTCAGGCTTAGTGGCGGCACGGCGGAACCAGCGGGCTGCGACAAAGGCTGCATTGCTGGCGGCTGTGGATCCACCCAATGCTCAAGGACACTGGGGCCTGCGGAATGCTCTGTCTCGTGCAATTCTGATCGTTTCGCCTGTTGCGCTGACATGGTCTTGGAGGGTTGCCATTGCCGACTCAATACATGCTGCTCCAGCGGTACCAAGAACTGACTTGCGCAGACTGTGAGGGAGCAAACTACCCCTGCGGACAGAACATCCCCGCTCTGCAGCCTGCACGCGACCGGTGTTTTGTACTACGAACTGAGAACGCCTTACGGCGTGTTGGCGAAGAAGATGACGGCGATTACGCCTTGAGGCGGATTAGCGATTAGAAAATTGAGTTGGCCCTTCCGGTTTGTCATCGGGAGGGCCATTTTATTTGCAAAAATCAAGGGTCAACTCGTTGATTTTCAGGTTAAATCTAAGATATTAAATTTTAATCAATGTGTTTCAGGGCTTGCCATTTATCACCACTGAGCGCCACCTTCGTGGGGCGTGAAGCCTGTTGGTTGCCGGGTTGCATGCGGGGGTGGCCGGAAAACCCTGAGAGTCCGGATGCGGGTGCCGAAAAGCGAACAGAGTAGGCGGAATCTTAACCCTATTCTATAACTCAAAAAAAGGTGTTATGCAAAAGCAAAAAATTTTCCTGATCGCCACACTGCTTTCTTTGTTGGCTGTTGCGGCTTGCAACAAAGATAGTATTCTCGACCGCTTCGGCAGCGGTAACGACAGCTCCACGTCTGCCCGATCTGAAGAGGCAACTGAGTTGGACATTCCACTCACGGACTACACCCTCTCTGCGTCCACGCCACTTTCAGTAAAGGAAGGGCGCAAGGCATTGGCCTATGCGGTATCCGCCGAAATGCTGGCCAACCCGAACTTCCGAACAGCCCTGTACGGCCTTTTGTCACCCAATCAAGTCCGTTACAAAGAAATCCTTCTCGGAACATTTAAAAATCAAGTAATCGCTTGTGAAACCAGCGGTGCTACTGTGAACAAAACCGTTCAGGAACTCCTTAACGACAGGTTGATTCAGTTAGAAGCGTTCGCCACTACGCTCAACCCGCTCGGCGTATTGCTGGCTCAAGACAAAATGGTTTGCTTGTGGTTCCCGAACGAGTACATCAACTCGGATGTACCTAACATGTTTCAGGATGCGATGCCAGTCATTACCTCCGAGAACAACGCCAATCTGATGTTCCTCGGAAAAAAGAAAGGCGAAATAACTGAAAGCGATGCTTACATGGGCCTCCACGTCTCCGAAGCACAGGTCAATTTGTTGTACAACCCTACAACCCAGACCTACTACAATGGCAGCATTCCCTTCGCCGAGATGCACGGCTTTCAAGCAAATTCCTGCACGCAGGTGGCCAGTATCCTGGCCAACTTACCTGAATACGAGTTGCAACCCGGCTACAAAGTGGTCAATATCCTTGAGGATATACAAGCCCCATACGCCAACAACTGTGTGAATCCGGATGTGCCAACCCAGGTTTCTGACCGAAATGGGCCGGACTATGCCTGCCCGAGGGGCGAATACGAACTCAAACTAAAAGGCAACTATGACAAACACGCCAACTTCTTCACGGGGTTCAGGCTGAACAACCTCGCAGCCTTTGACCAAATCAATGCCCACCCCTGCAACGGATGGAACGCGCAAGGGGTGCGGGCATTCATGTTCAAGTGGCTTGTAGCTATAGATGGACAAGTGGAGGATGTGGCGAGAGAACACTTAGTGCATTGTTATCAATCAGACCTGATCAAAATTACCGTTACGTTTATCCCGGTTTACTATTATCATCAAAATTATTCAATTGGCATGCCTGTGGGCCCTCCAATAAAAAAGTTGTTGTACAAGAAGAAGGAAGTCACACGTGAACTGAGAACCTTCGCTTTCCCTGAACCAAGCCCACTACCCGTTTTTTCAAGGTCAGAAGAAAATAACCATTGGAAGCCCAACTCAAATGGAGATGTTGTTTGGTTCGATGCTCACCTGGTGCATTTCGGACCTTGTACGGCCACTAACTCTACCGTGACTACCCAGCAGTATCAGATTGGAGGCGGATTTAAATTCAAGATTCCGCTTATTGATACCGAAGGCAACCTGAGTTGGCAAACCACTAATACGGTTCAAAAAACCGTTACCTATCAGATCACTGCCGGAGCAAACTATTTCCTTGGCAACACGAAACTGGAGTATTGCCAACCTTATGACAATCCAACGAAATGGTCCCAAAGCAACAGTACGGGTACGGTCACATTGCTTTTTGACTGTCCGTGGTACAATTAAATCTGTTAGCCGGATACTCAATTTCTTCACATTGGTTGCATTGCAATCCAAAGCGAATCGTTTTTTTACCGAAAATGGCTTCCTTTGTGTTGCAATGCGACTCTTTCCTAAACTTTAATGGACACAGAACTATGCCCACCACCCGTCCTATCTTGCTTTTAGCCCTGACCCTGGCTCTGCTCTTTCCCTCTTTGTCGTGCTTCAAGGACGGCCTCCTGCCCTCATACTCCATTGAGCGGATGTCGGCCTACTGGGACAGCGACACGGACAAGAAGTTGATGTTCCAACTGCGGCTCGGCTTCGCCAAAACGGTGGCCAGGGCCTTTGCGGACAGGGAATTTGCCGAGTACTTCAAGCAACACTTTTGTGTGGCCAAAGATAACCACTACGAGGAGTTGTTCTTCGGCTTGCACA
>JBJXEZ010000001.1:0-7361 GCA_046153695.1 Saprospiraceae bacterium | reverse complement strand
TTGACGATCACCTTGAACTTGCCGTCGCTGTTGCAGGGGCCAGCCTCCGCTTTCAGGTCGTAAATTTCGCAGGGATGGTTGTTGCAGTCGGGTACCGCGAACTCAATGGTGCGGCAGCAGTCGCCCGGGGCGCCGGCGGCGTTCAACATGCAGACCTTGATCACGTCGTTCGGACCACCATTGGTGGGGAAGGGCGAGATGGTCAGCGGCAGTTCGCTGAGTTTATAGGTTCCTACCAATACGCCGTTTGCCCACAGCATGAAGCGGTCGCTGGTGGGTTTTTCCACCTTGAAATTGACGATCACCTTGAACTTGCCGTCGCTGTTGCAGGGGCCAGCCTCCGCTTTCAGGTCGTAAATTTCGCAGGGATGGTTGTTGCAATTGGGCACCGGAAACTCCAGCGATTTGCAGCAAAGCGGTTGCGAGGAGTTGGGCGTGACGATGCAGACTTTCACATAATCATTTGGGCCGCCGTCGCTGGGGAAGTTCGGGATGACAAAGGGGAGGGCTGTCAGCGGGAAACTGCCGATGAAATGACCGTTGGCCCACAAGCTAAAGAACATGCCCGCTGGCGTGGTGCTGCTCACCTTGAAATTGACCACGGCTTTGTATGTGCCGTCGGCGTTGCAGGCGGTTTCTACTTTCAGGTCGTAAATTTCGCAGGGCGTGTTGTTGCAGTCGGGTACGGCAAACTCGATGACGCGGCAGCAGTCTCCCGGGACACCGGCGGCATTCACCATGCAGACTTTAATGTAGTCGTTGGGCCCGCCGTTGGTGGGGAATGGCGCGATGGTCAGCGGCAGGTCGCTGAGTTTGTAGGTACCCTGAAGCACACCGTTTGCCCACAGCATAAAGTGATCGCTGGTGGGGTTTTCCACTTTGAAATTGACCAACACCTTGAACGTGCCGTCAGCGTTGCAGGGGCCGACATCCACCTTGAGGTCGTAAATCTCGCAGGGCTTGTCGGCGCAGTCGGGCACATGAAATTCCAGCGACCGGCAGCAATTGGACGGAATATTCGAGGTGGGGTTGATGAGGCAAACTTTGATGTAGTCGTTAGGTCCGCCGTCGGTGGGGAAGTTCGGAATGACCAGCGGAAGGATCGTCAGCGGGTACACGCCAAGTTGGGTGCCGTTGGCCCACAGGACGAAGTGCGTACCGAGGCCGGGGTTATGCACCTTGAAATTGATGACGGCTTTGTATGTACCGTCGGGGTTACACGGGCCGGTTTCCACTTTCAGGTCGTAAATCTCGCAGTCCAACTGGCCGCAGTCGGGCGCTTTAAACTCCTTGCTCAGGCAGCAGGTCGTGGCCGGGGCGTTGCTCAGGAACACGCACACTTTCACCACGTCGTTGGGATTGCCGCTGGCGGGGAAATTGGGGATATAGAGCGGCAGTGCGCTGAAGGGGAACAGGCCGAGGTACTGGCCGTTGCCGGCCCAAACGCCGAACTGGCCCGTGGTGTTGGTGGTACCAAACTTCAGGCGGATGGCGTAGGTGCCGTCGTTGTTGCACGGGCCTACTTCCACATTCAAGTCGAAAATATTGCAAGGGTTGCTGCAGTCGGGCGCCTCGAATTCGGCGGTCAGGCAGCATACCGGTGTGGCGTTGGTAGTACCGATCAGACAGACTTTTACAACGTCTTTCGGATTGCCGCTGGCGGGGAATTTGGCAATTTTGAGCGGCAGGGCGCTGAGCGGGAATATGCCCAAAAACTTGCCATTGCCAGCCCAAACACCGAATGCGCCCGGAGTGCTGGACGAGTTTTTAAAATTGATTCTGATGGTGTATGTGCCGTCGGGGTTGCAGGGGCCGACCTCTACTTTCAGGTCGGAAATTGGGCATGGATCGGGGCAAACGGGTGGCTTGAACTCGATAATTTTGCAGCAAATTTTGTCGCCCGCAGCGTTCAGCAGGCAAACCTTGACCTGATCGTGGACATCGCCGCTGCGCGGAAAATCGAGTTTGAGCGGCAGGTCGCCAAGGCCATAGGTGCCTAGGAAATTGCCGTTGCCAGCCCAAACACCGAATTTGATATCAGTGCCGGGTGTTGGCAGGATGACGTTGAAGTTGAGCGTGATCCGGTAGGTTTTCTGCGTGATGCAGTCGCCTACGTCTACTTTCATGTCGCCGATACCGCAGGGTTTGTACAAACAATCAGGCACATTGAACTCCCTGGTTTTGCAGCAGGTGTTGCTGATGCAAATTTTGACGGCATCCACGTTGTTACCACCCCACGGGTAGTTCGGGATGCTGATGGGCAGGCTGGAGTAGGCAAAACGGCCTAGGAACTGGCCGTTGGCGGCGTACACATTAAACGAGTCGGTAGTGGAAACGCCGGACGCTTTGAAATAGATCTGTAATTTGTAGGTGCTGTCGGAGGTGCATTCGCCGGTTTCTACGCGCAGGTTCTCAATAACACAGGGCACGGGCGGGCAGGCAGGGGCCTGAAATTCGACCGTACGGCAGCAGTTCGGGTTGTCGTTGATGCAGATTCTAAGTTTGTCTACTGGTCCGCCGCTGCCGGGAAAATCGAGGGTCATCGGGACGGAGGTAAGCGGGAAGTGGCCGAGGTACTGGCCGTTGCCAGCCCACATCTCGAACTGGGTATTGGTAGCGCCCGTGACTTTGAAGTTCAACTTGATCTGGTACTTGTTGGTGCCGGGGATGCAATCGCCCACACCGACTTGCACGTCATAAATTTCGCAGGGGGTGGGCTGGCTGCAGTTGGGCGCGATGAACTGTTTGATAGCACAACACGGCGGCGTATTGGCCGGGGAGTTGGGCTTCATACAAACTTTCACATAGCCGCCGATGCCCGTCGTACTGGGGAAATTGGGGATCGTGAGCGGAAGGTCGCTCATCTTGTAGGTGCCGAGCGGCACACCGTTGCCCCAAAGATCGAACAAGTCGGAAGTGGGGTTTTTGACTTTGAACTCCACGTCAATCGTGTAGGTGGAGTCGGAGGTACAATCGCCCGGTTCAACGACGAGGTCGTAGATTTCGCAGGGCGGTGCTTGTGCGGCCAACGGAGACGCGAAGGCCAGCAGCAGGATGGATAAGAGAAAAATCGGGATGCGCATAGTGCATGCAATTGGGTTGATGAACAGAAAGTAGGAAATCGGTGGATTAAACCTGCCGTATGATACAGCGGCACGAAAGTACGCTTCTTTGGCGGCTGAAATTGTTTAAATTTTTGTCAAATTGCCGCTATTGGTCAAAAAAACAGGGGATGGAATCGAACACTGCCCCGGTCGGTGAACTCCAGCGTGGGCGCGGGTATCTTGATAATGTTGATGGCTCCGGCGATGGTTCGCAGGAAGCGGCTCCGGATACCGAGGCGGGTAAGGTCAATATCGAGCGAAAGATAAAACTGCCGGGTGCGCGGGTACTGCTCCGGGTCGAGGCGGTAAACGTCGCAGTCGGGGCCTTCGCAGTTGCGGTTGCCCTTCCACTCGTAGCCCTGGCCGACAAAGATGTTGTCGGCACCCATACCCACGGCCACGTTCAGCCATCGGGGCAGCCAGGCAGCGCGTTCGGGCATGAAAGAGCGCGGATTGACGGAAGCCCAAACGGTGAGCGCGTTGTAGTTTTTTAAAAAAAGGCTGACCGGGCCGGTACCGTACAGCGCATCGGAACGCTGCTGCAGCGTGGTGGAGCCGTCGCTGCCAACAGGGCTGACGGGAAAAATCGGTTCCGCCGGGTAGTCATTCGGCGAGGCGCTCATTTTCATGATGATGCGCTGCTCACCCCACCCCAGTTCCTGCGCCAGAAACATGCCGGAGCCGAGCAGGTTGAAGCCCATGTCGCTCCACGAATAGCCCCATTGGGAGGAAAACCCGTCGAATACCTCCAACGAGGTCATGATCAACTGGCTGCCCGCGAAGCCGAGCCAGGCCGATGTGCGTGGCTTGATGCCTGCCCAGCGTGCCCCGGCGAACAACCACCGGCTTTCGTTGTACGACATGAGCCAGTGGCCCATTTTGTCCATCTGGTTCCACTCCCCGAGGTCGTCGAAGGAGTGGAACCGTTTGGACGGGTAGTTGGCGTACCAGGAGCGATGCAACGACACCATTGCGGCGCCGTAGGCCACCGTGCCTGTGCCGACCGCTGCCCAAAGGCGGGGTTTGTGCAGGGTGTCGGCGGGTTGGAGAGAAAGTAGGTGCGGGCGCTGGGCGGAAATGGTCGCCGAGGCGAGGCAGAGCAGAAGGAGCGGGAGAAAAAGGCGTGGCATAGGTCATTTGGGGCAGCAAGAACCGCACCGAAATGGCCGGGGTTGATACACTCTGCCGGGTATTTCTGCTCGAATTCCCAGGCCCATCAGTTTTGAAAGCCTGGAAAGCCTACACCCCCGAAAAATCCTCAACTAAGTGCTGGAACGGAATGAATTGATGGAAAGCAATGGACATGGTGCCCATCATGGACAGTAGTTTTCCCCAGGTGTACGGAACAGGTCGAATGTGTTGTAGCCTCCGTTCCACTGAAACTGGTATTGTGTGGCTCCTGAACAGGATGCGTCATGGGAAAATTGAAAGTTCAGGTCGTACGATTTCCAGACATTCCTTGAATTGAAGTCGCTGTCAAATTCGATTTGGGCAGACCGGTATCGGTCTCCAGTCCAATGCGTGATGCATCGATTTGGTCCTAGGCGGGCATCTTCCCACCTGCCGTTCCCCCAACGAAATCGGTAGACGATTTCTTGATCCAGGGTATTGGCTATACACACTGTCGAGTATACTTGTACGGTGTTGCAGTTTTCGTCAAGTCCTGCTTGCGAATTTGGTTGCTTGGTCCAAGCCTGCATCGGACGGCCGGTGAATGCGCTGAGTAAAAGATAAGCGGACAGGAGTAGAGGAGTTGCTAAGAAAAAGAAGGAATTTTTCATGTTGTAAAAAGAAATTTGACGTGAACGATGGACTATAGGATAGTCTGTGACTCGGCGTAGTGGTTGGAACTTCAAAGGATTGACTTTCCTCGCACGCCATTGAGGTACTCCACCAGATAGGCGTTCCTGAAGCCCTGTTTCCGCACGGATTCGAGAGCGGCGCGTGCCTTGTTTGCATCGGCAAACTGACCCAGCAGTACTCGTTTGATGGACGTGCCTTCCAGGGTTGCCGGTTCAAAGTCAAGCGAGCCGAGGTTTTTCAGTGCCTCGTATTTGTCCGGGACCAATGATTGGCTATTCACGGCTTCCACTTGCACAACAATGTAACTGCCCGCCGCAGGCTCGTCGGTGGCTTTTTTCCCGGCACCCTGGAAGGCGGAGGCCGTGGATGAGGGAGTCGTCGACACTGGCGCTTTGTTGGCTCGAGCCGGCTCCGAAGCAGGCAATGGCGCTGCGGCGATCACCGGCTTGGGCGCTGGCGCTGCTTCCGGTTGCTGTTCGAGTTTTTCCATATACGGTGCTGCGAAGGCGATAGCCGCAGGGATTTGCGCTTCCAATTCGTTTTTGCGCGACTTGTTGGTCGGGTGGGTCTGGAAAAATGCTGTTTTGGAGTCGCCGAACTTTTCGGTCATCCGTTCCCATAGTTTGGGTGCCTCGGTCGGGTCATAGCCAGCCATAATCATCAGGCGCAGGCCGATATTGTCAGCCTCTTTTTCCAATTTCCGGCTGTAAGGCAACATGAACCCGAATGCAGCACCCACGACGTACCCGAGGCTTGCCGCCTGTTGTACATCTGAGGAGGAATTGACCGTGGCCACTTGCACGCCGACATGCCCGATTTGAGCCAACAACCCGTGGCTCATCTTTTCCTGAGCGTGTCGTGCCAGCGCATGCGCCACCTCGTGCCCGATGACGGTTGCCAACTGGTCTTCGTTTTCGGTGACGGCCAGCATGCCGGTCATCACGGCTATTTTGCCGCCAGGCATACAAAATGCGTTCACGTCGTCGCTTTCCACGAGGTTGACTTCCCATCGGAAATGGTCAAATTGTTTGCCGATATTGTTTTTGGCATAATAGCGACGGGCGGCGTGAATAATGCGGTATGACACGTCGCGCACGAGAAGAACTTGGGCCGTGTCCTGGCTAAGTGTTTGTTGGGAGATGAAATTGCGGTACTCGGATTCGGCCATTGCGGCGAGCCGTTTTTCGGAGCTCAGGCGAGCTTGCTGGCGACCCGTCATCGGGACAGTTGCGCAACTGTCGAGCAGAAAAATGGCAGCAAGGGCCGTGGCGATGCACAGTATATGTTTCATGGCAGAGAAATGATGTGGAGTGAAAAAGATGTGTTTGGCGCTTTGATCTGAGTACAGGCAGTGTTAAGTGCTGTGAGGCACTCAATTCATAGGAATGGAAAAACCAGCCAACAGTTGGATGCCATTGTTAAAGATTTGGCCTTCGAAGTCCTCGTTCAAAGCCGAAATCAAACTGCCGCTATACCGGGCTTCTATGTTGATAATGCCGATGCGAAAACCAGCTCCTGCCACAAAACCAAAATCCATACCTGAGAACGACTCGCGGATATCTTCGTTTTGGCCAAATACCTTGCCCCGTGCAGAGAGCAGCGCTCCGAGCGAGAAGCCGCCCTCTACAAACAAGCCGCGGCCTACCTTCAGCAACACTTGCTGCTCAATGTAGTCAAGTTTGATGTCTATTGAACCGTAATAGGCATCTTGGGCGATCCCTCCTTTTTTTATATACATGGTGGAGAAATGAATGCCCGCAGGGGAATCATAAAAGCCTTTTTCGTAGAAAAAACCGGCTGTGAATCCGCCACTTTCTGTCACTTTAGTGCCTTGGTCAGGGTCAAGGCGGAAGCTGCTGATGTTTTGTCCAGCGAGCAGGCCGAAGCGGTCCTGTGCATTGGCATTGGTGGCAAAGGCAATGGCTGACAAAAGTAAAATACCAACTGCAACTGGGCGAAATTGGCTGCAGGATACAGCATTGGAAAATAAAACCTTGGCGAACAGGAATGATGTACTTTTCATGGAAACAAGCGTTTTTTAAGTTGTGAAATAATTGGCGTTGGCTCCTGTGATCTGCCCGTCTATTTCTCCGCATTCCCGGTCATTACCCGGCATGCTCCATTTTTTTCAAATTTTTTTTCACCGCCCTATCCTGTACGCGTTTCGCAGCGGTCGCGCTACATTTGTCGCCGCCAACGCTACCCTACCCTATTTTCGGATGGAACCAACCGCCGCCACGCACCCGTACCTCACCGCCGTCCGCTCCGGCGACCGCGCCCTGCTCCGGCAGCTGCGAGACGAGCTGTACCCGTTCGTACGGGGATTAGTGCTGAAAAACAGCGGCACGGAGGACGATGCCAAGGATGTGTTCCAGGATGCTGTGATGGTGGTGTACGACAAGGCTGGCCAGGCCGATTTCACGCTCACCAGTCGGTTCAGCACATTTTTTTGCG
>JBJXEZ010000379.1:0-15393 GCA_046153695.1 Saprospiraceae bacterium | reverse complement strand
AGGCTAAACAGTTACTTTGAATTTATGAATGTCCCCGTTTTACAGCGATGTTCAAAAATTATTTCAGTCGCCATATCGCACTGACTTGAAACGGCATTATCAATTTCCCAAATGGCTAAAGTCGAGCTAAGACACCGAAAAGAAAAGCGGCGGCAGGCCTTTACAGGTTGCTGCCGCCGCATGGAAAACTACCCTGTCATGTCATTGAGTGATGGGCAAGCGCTGGAAACTAAGCACGCAATCACTCAATGAAGGGGTACTGACAGTACCGGGATATCCGAATGGTTGGCCGTATCCTCCGTCAGACTGCCAAAAAGCAGGTGCGAAAGGCCCTGCCGCTGGTGGGTGCCCATCGCGATCAGGTCGCCACTATGCTCGCGGGCAAACTGGAGGATACTGATTTCTTCGTTGAACGTATTTCCGCTGATGTACGGGGTGGTATTTTCCAGGTTTGCTGTTGAGCAAAAAGCGTTAATTGCTGCTTCGATCTCGGCATTGGAGTCAAAATCTCCCGGGTTGTTCAGGTACAAGATTTTCACTTCAAAGCGGAAATGTTTTTGCCAATCGGCGACGGTCTGAAAAACGGCAGCCTGATCATTTCGCAGCGTTGTAGGAAGTACGACCACCTGGGGGGCAAACGCGCCGGATTGTTCCGGTACGGCTAATACCGGGCATGGGGCAGTCCGGATCACTTTTTCTGTGTTGGAGCCGACAAAAAACTCCGTGGCACCGGTAGCACCTTTTGTGCCCATGACAATCAGGTCGGCGCGGTCTTCCTCGGCGATGCGCTTCAAGGCGCTGTGCAAAAACCCCTCTTCCACTACCGTTTCAAATGTTACGCCCTCGTACTGGCCCGTGTCTGCCATCTCCTTTTTCAACTTGTACAGGGCCTCGGCTGCATTTTCGTAGTACTCGGTCATGTCGTATGCCTCGGGCAAGTAATAGTCCGGTAGTGGAGGCGCGTACGCGACGGCTGTGTTGGCGTGCAATATTTCCACGTTCACGCCAGCCGACCGGGCGATTGTGGCTGCTACGCCCAAGGCGTGTCTGGCGTTGGCGGAAAAATCCGTAGGAACCAATATCTTTTTCATGAATCAAGTAGTTTGACGGCTCAAAACTACTTGTACCCAACCAACTCGGCGGATGACCAGTATCAGGACAGCCAATGAGTGTTGTCAGAGCGCCCCAAAGAGATGGGTGGGAATGATGGGCGGGAACAGTGCCGGAGCAAAAATGCAAACCGGAGCTGCCTCAATTAAGAAACAGCTCCGGTTTGTGTGATTTAGGGCAACAAACGATTTCGCTTCAAGCGGGTTTTTGTCGCCGATTCTGTTTAGGCTTCCTTCAGCATTTTGTTGCCAAAGACCATAAGAACGAGCAAGAGACAGGTGAGGATCAGCATTGGATTAAGTTTTTTTCGTGAATAGATTTGGGTGTAGTGGACAGATGTCCGTTAACCTTGTCGAAGATGAGAACGCTGTATCAACCCAAAAACGGGGCCGCATTCTGTTAAGGTTCGTTAACGAAATGCAAAACATGTTTTCGAGCACTCAGCGCCACACCCGCTGCAACAGCCAACCCAAGCCCATGACCAGGCCGCAACCCAGCGGATTGTACCACAGGTAGGCATCCTTGTCCACGAAAAAAAACAGGTAAAAAATTATGGCCTGCGTACACAACGCCGCCCAAAATACGGCCCGCCCGTGTACACTTTTCAGAAAAAACGCTGTGAAAAAAATGCCGAGTATGGTACCGTAAAACACGGAGCCGACCATATTAACGGCCTGAATCAGGTTTTCAAACAAATCCGCGTAGGTGGCGAACACCACGATAAAGGCTCCCCAGCCCACCGTAAACCAGCGCGACATGCGAAAATAGTGGGTGTCGTCGCGGTTTTTCACAAACGACCGCCGATAGATATCCGATACCGAAGTGGCCGTTAGGGCGCTCAGTTCAGAAGCGGTAGTGCTCCAGGAGGCGCAAAAGATCATGGCGAGCATCAGCCCGACGAGGCCAACGGGTATGTGCCCGAGAATAAAATTGATGAAAACAAAGTCCTTGTCCTTGGCATCGCTATCGGGATCGGCTTTTTTAATCAGTACCTCCGCTTCTGAACGTAGTGCCTTGCGCCCGGCATCCCAAGTTCGTACCTGCGCCTGCCGTTCTTCTGTGAGCAGAGCGGTACCACTGTTTTGCCCTTCAGCTGCCGCCGCGGTGAGCAGGTTTTTTTTCAACAAAAAAAGACTGTCATCGCGGGCCTCCAGCTGCCGGAAAGCGGTTTCGTGCTCCGTAGCCGCCACCTTGGCCCGGTTTACTTGGTTGAAATGCAGGGGAGCAGCGTTGAACTGGTAAAAAACATACACCATGACCCCGACCGACAAGACCAAAAACTGCATTGGAATTTTTACAAAACCGTTGAACAACAGCCCCACCCGGCTTTCCCGGAGCGATTTGCCCGAGAGGTAACGCCCCACCTGGCTTTGGTCGGTACCAAAATAGGACAGGAAAAGAAACGTGGCGCCCAAAACGCCCGACCACACGTTGTACCGGTCGTGGATGTCGAAGGACCAATCGAATACCTTGGTTTTCCCTGTGCTGCTGGCTATTTGCCAGGCCTCGGTGAGGCCCACGCCGTCGGGCAGTTGAAACAGCACAAGCACAAACGCCAGCACAAGACCACCCAGCATGATCGACATTTGCAACTCTTGCGTACGACTTACGGCAGCACTGCCGCCAGATGTGGTGTAAATGACCACAAACAAGGCCATCACTAAATTTGTCAAGGCTAAGTTCCAGCCAAACACTGCGCACAAAATGATGCTCGGGGCGTAGATGCTGATAGCCGCAGCTACCCCGCGCTGGATGAGGAACAAAACTGCCGTCAGCGTGCGCATGCGCAAGTCGAAGCGTTGCTCCAGAAACTCGTATGCGGTAGTCACCTTCAACCGGTAATAGACGGGGAGGACAAAAATCGCCAGAAAAATCATGGCTATTGGCATGCCGAAGTAAAACTGGACGAACTCCATACCGTCGAAAAAACCTTGCCCGGGCGTGCTCAGAAAGGTGATTGCGCTGGCTTGTGTGGCCATGATACTCAGGCCGATAGTCCACCACGGCAGGTCGCGCTTGCCAGCGAGAAAGTTGTCACTGCTATGGACATTTCGGCTTTTCCAAAGGCCATACAAAACAACGGATACTAGCGACACCAGCAATACGACCCAGTCCAGAACAGCCATAATTATTTCACGGATAAATAAACGATGAGGCCGATGACGGCGATAAGGGTAAACCAGGCCCAAAGCCCGAGGCTGTTTTCGCGCCAGATATTGAACAGTTTTTCCATGATATTCCGCCAGTCTAGATCACCGCCGCGCCCGCGGGCTGCACGCTCGTAGATGAGGCAAAAATACTTGCGTTGGCCCTTGCGACCCTGATCGCCGTGTTTGGTCAGGATGATAAAATCGTTGTTCAAAAAACGCAGGTCGAACAGTTCGCTACGCCCGGCCACCTCGATGATGAGCGAGTTTTCCTGCCCCAGTTTGCGCCAGGCCCCTTTGATGAGATTGCCGTCCAGCACCAGCAGGTACTCGCCGCCAGGGTTGAATATGTGCAGGATTGCTTCATGAAAACCCTCGTCGTCGCGCACTTCTTTCCAGCGCTTGGTAAGCCAGAAATGTTCCTCGTTTAGGTCTTCGCCGAATGGAATGACCTTGGGCAGGATGAAATCCAGGTGCTGGTCCATCGTGCCGAGGTCTTGCGGCAATTCGGGGCTAAGGGTGCGGGAAATGTCGTTGAGCATGCGGATATCGGTTGCCGTATCGGAAGGTAACTTCGTTGCTTCAGGGCGTAAAAGTCGGCAAAACTGCGGCATTCCTATCCTGAAAATCAGCGCGTGTTTTCCTCATGCACTTCGACGGTGCTCTCCCAAAAATGGCAAGCCCAAATCTTTTTCGGAAACCACTGCCTGTTCGAGGTCGAAAGCCCAGTTAATGCGCAGGTTAGGGTCGTCGTATCGGATACCGCCTTCGTGGGCTTTGGAATAAAAATTGTCGCACTGATACACGAACTCAGCCGTATCGCTCAGCACCACATAGCCGTGTGCAAAACCGCGAGGCACAAACAATTGACGATTGTTTTCCGCGCTTAGCCGGATACTATACCACTGGCCATAGCTGGGCGAGTCATCGCGCACGTCCACAGCCACATCCAGCACCTCGCCCTCCACGACGCGCACGAGCTTGGCCTGAGCCATTTCACCAACCTGGTAGTGCAGGCCCCGCAATACCCCGCGTGTGCTGCGGGCTTGATTCATTTGCATGAAATCGGCTGTCACGCCAATTTCAGCCCACGCGCGGCGGTTGTAACTTTCAAAAAAATAACCGCGCTCGTCGTGGAAAACGGTTGGTTCGAAAATGATCAGCCCGGGAATCGGGGTCTCAATGAAGGCCATGACAGTTTTGTTTTGCAGGCGCAAAGATGCGGCGCGAAATCAAAACTTGAACCCAACGGTCATCAACACATCGGTGACATTGTTTTTCGTATCGGCTTTCGGCCCTTCGGAATACGCAATGACGGAACCGGTGCCGGACCCTATCCGTACACCAAAATCGAGGAAAAACGATTCGCTACGCACACCGGCACCAGCTGTGTAGCCCGTGTTAAACCCATCGTCGGTGGCGTAGGGTTTGCCGAGCAGGTTGACTCCGCCACGCAGGCGGAATTCGGAGAGTGCCAGTTCGCCACCTACACGAATGTTCATGCGCGGCTCGAAGAGGCGCTGGATGTCGGCGTTCACCTGGCGTTCGGCCAACTGGTTTTCGGTGTTGGCCACGTCGGCGGTGAAATTGTAGGCATTGGCACTGTAATCTACCCACTCTACCTCGGCACTGAGAAATCCATGTTTTTGCAAAAGAACAGCGCCGCTCACACCAGCCCTCCACGGAGTGGTCAGTTTGTAGTCGAACGGGAAACTGCCGGAATTTTTTGTCGCGCTCACCGGAGTTGGATTGCCAGGATTGTACACATAAGTCAGTGACGTGCTGTAATCGTCAGTCAGGCTCATCCAGGTTGGCGAGTGAATATGTGCACCGATACGGACGGCCTGGCTGGCGCGATAAATCACGCCAAACTTGATGTTAATACCATAGCCATCGGTATTCAAAAACTCGGAATAGGCAAGGTTTTCAAAGGCATCCACGGCGTTATTGATGTCTTTTTCCCGGTATTCGGTGCTGATGCGGTAGCGCACGAACGGGATGCCAAGTGTGGCACCGACGAGCAGTTTTTCGTCGTAATTCCCTGCAAGAGAAAGCACCATCTCATTGTAAGTGCCCGACTGGGTGACAGATTGAGAATGCTCGACGACGGCGTTGGGGGTGTTGACAAAATCGTACGTCAGGTTGGCTGCCGTACTGCCATAAATGGCCTCCGTCTGGTAAGCGAGTTTGCCGGTAAACTCGTCGAAGTCGTCAGTTGTGCCTCCGCTAGCGAGTACTGACCGGGCATTGGTGTACCAGTTGTTGAGGATCGAACCGGCGGCGTTTCCGGCGTAATAAATTCCCTGGTTGTAGTTGGCCTGTTGGTTGTATCCGATACCGACGTTGAACGTTTTCCATTTGCCGCTCACAGGCGTTGTATTGAATACGATGCCAAGGTTATCGAAACGAAAATGGGTCTTGCTTTCGTCGAATGTAAGGTTGTTGTTGCCCTGAAGCGTCGCATCGGTATTGGCGAAACGCAGGCCGGGCGTTACCACCAATTCACTTGTTCGATACATCGCCAGACCGGCGGGATTTTGGCTCAGGCCGCCAAATTCGGCTCCGAGCGCCCCGAAAGTACCGCCAGCGCCAACAAAACGCGCCGTTCCGCCAGGGTTTAGGTAAGAAAACTTGAGTACATCAGGGGCGGTTTGAGAAAAGGCCGTTACTGCAAAAAGGGACAAGAGCAGCAGGATGTAATGTTTCATAGTGTCAGGCTTAGTTTGTTGATAACAAAAGAAATATTTCGGGCGGGAATTTGGAAAATAGAAGTGGGCGGAAATAGGTGACAGTACCGGTTTCCGCCCACTTGTTTACAGTTTAGGCTAGTTCTTCTGATTAATTAATTGCCTCGGCGGCTCCGACCGCTGCCACCGCCAGAGGCCGGGGCTGCGCTACGACTGCTTCCGCTGTCGTTTCCTCCTCCGCTGCGTATGCTACCGGACGAAGAACGTTCAGTGCTACGGCTGGGCTGAGAATCGCCGCGGTCGTTGTCGAACGAGCGGGATTGGCGCTCGTAGCTCGGTTCGGCACTCCTGCTGGGGCGCTCTTCATTTCTGCTTTCGCGCATTTCCCGGCGGTTGGGTGTAGGTTCGTAGGAGGAATCGTCGCGTCGTGTCGGACGGGTTTCGCGAACGGGGGGCGTCACTTCGCGTTCGCGGCGTGTGTTGGGTTCCGGCGCGGCCTCGCGTATCGGGCGGGCTTCACGTTCAGGCGTCACTTCGCGTTCGCGGCGTGTATTGGGGTCCGGCGAAACGTCGCGTGTGGGACGTTCGCGTTCCGGCGCGGCCTCACGTGCCTCGCGTACCGGTCTGGTTTCCCGTTGAGGAGTCACGTCGCGTTCGCGGCGGGTGTTTGGGTCCGGCGCGATTTCGCGGGTGCGACGGCCATCGCGGTCGGGCGTAACGTCGCGGATACCGTCAATGGGGCGGCGCTCGCCAGGCGTGGATTCAAAACGACCGTTGGGCCGGCTGCCCACGTCAATCGTGGGAGCTGCTTTGACCGGAGCCAGGCGATCGCCTTTCTCGCTGTTGTTGTTGCTGACCATACGTGCGTAACCGGGGTTGACCGTAGTGCCCGTGCGCCGAACGCCGCCGGAGTACGTTTTGGGGGAATAACCGCCGTCGTTGTAGCCGCCGTTGTTGTTCCAGTAGTAATTATTGTTTGCCCAAACGTTTTGGGGACAGTAGTACGGGTTGTAGCCGTTCCACACCCAGTACGGGTCATAGTAATAGTTGTTCCACACATTTGGATTGCCCCACGTGTTCCAACCCCAAGGGTTGCCGAAAGAAACACTCCAGCCCCAGTTGTTAAAACCGCCGCCCCAGTTATTGAAACCGCTGCCCCAGTAGGGATTGTACAGTGCCCATGTGTTCCGGCGGTTCCAGCGGTTCCAACGGTTCCAGCGTCCGTAGTCGTTGAATCCACCCAGGTAAATCGTGGTGCCGGGGGAGTAGAACGGATCGTACATCCACATATCTACAAAAAACGGATCATAGTAGTCCACGACACGTGCCGGGCGGTGAAAACGGCGTATGCGGGAGGAATACTCGTAGGCGTAGTCATCCTCTTCGTAGTACTCGTCGTCGTACCTTTGGGTGATCTTGCTGTCTTCCCGAGGGTAATTGTCGGAGTCGTTTTGCGGGCGGGTAGTGCCATCTGTGGCCGGGTCGTAGTACAGGTCGTCTTGAGCCTGTGCGGGCAAAACGAACAATAAGGCGGCCGCGAAGGCGAGCGTTTCGATCAGTGACTTCATATTTTTCATGGCTGTCAATTTTAGAATTTGAATGATAGCGCGTCAAGCGATTGCAGGCCCAAAAGTATTACCTTTGCCCGCTTTTTTTGGTTAAAACCGCTTTAATTGAACAGGTCGGGGCCGTTAAAGTTGGCTTAAACGAACCTATTACCCGGTTGCTTTTGTTAAAAAATTTCAGATTAGACCAAAATAGCACCGAAAGGTGACAACCGCCACCTCAAAATCATACAATCGATCAAGCACTCAACAGCATGGCAAAAGAAATTACACCTCGCACGGAAGACTACTCGCAGTGGTACCTCGACATTGTTCACAAAGCCCGTTTGGCCGACAACTCCCCGGTCCGGGGCTGCATGGTCATTCGGCCACACGGGTTTGCTATTTGGGAAAAAATGCACGACGCCCTGGACGCCATGTTCAAACAGACGGGCCATGTAAACGCATACTTTCCCTTGTTTATCCCCAAAAGTTTCCTCAGCAAAGAAGCCGCCCACGTGGAGGGTTTTGCTAAGGAATGCGCCGTGGTGACGCACTATCGCCTCAAAAATGACCCTAACGGTAACGGTGTCATCGTAGACCCCGAAGCCAAACTGGAGGAGGAGCTGATCGTGCGTCCCACATCAGAAACCATCATCTGGAACACCTACCGCGACTGGATACAGAGCTACCGCGATCTACCCCTGCTCATCAACCAATGGGCAAACGTTGTGCGCTGGGAAATGCGGACACGACCTTTTTTGCGCACTACGGAGTTCCTCTGGCAGGAGGGACACACCGCCCACGCCAGCCAGGAAGAGGCTATGGAGGAAACCCTGAAAATCCTCGACATCTATGCCCGATTCGCTGAAGAATACATGGCTATGCCGGTCATCAAGGGAATAAAAACCCCGAACGAACGCTTTGCAGGAGCTGACGAAACGTTTTGCATCGAAGCACTCATGCAGGATGGCAAGGCACTGCAAGCAGGCACTTCGCACTTCCTGGGCCAGAATTTTGCCAAAGCCTTCGACGTGCTGTTTCTCAACAAAGACAACCAACAGGAGCACGTTTGGGCCACATCATGGGGCGTGTCCACACGCCTCATCGGCGGCCTCATCATGACGCACTCCGACGACGACGGCCTCGTGCTGCCTCCAAAACTGGCACCCATTCAAGTTGCGATCGTGCCTATCCCCAAACCCGTGCCCGAACTGCTCGAGGTAGCAGAAAAAGTCGCCGCTCAACTGCGTGCCCGGGGTATATCAGTCAAAGTGGATGACGACGACCAGAACCGCCCCGGTTTCAAGTTTGCGGAATATGAAATGATCGGCGTGCCCGTTCGCCTCGGCCTCGGCCAACGCGACCTCGATGCCGGCCAGGTGGAAGTGGCTCGCCGCGACACCAAAGAAAAATACAGCGTCCCCTTCGATACTGTAGCCGATCACGTCGCCCAATTGCTCGACGATATTCAAACCAACCTGTTCAACCGCGCCAAAGCCTACCGCGATGCACACATCACGCCAGTAAATTCCTGGGCCGAGTTCGAGGATGTGCTGGAGAACAAGGGCGGTTTCGCATCCGCACACTGGGACGGCACCACCGAAACGGAGCTGGAAATCAAGGAAAAAACAAAAGCCACCATCCGATGCATCCCCGTTGGCAATGCGGAGGAACCTGGTGTTTGCATTTTGACCGGAAAGCCGAGCAAGCAGCGGGTGTTGTTTGCAAAAGCGTATTGATGCCCCGACGTTCCAGGATTTCAAAATCTGGAGGGTCTGTCGCCACACGCACACACAACCAACTTTTTTTATGAAACAAATCATCAATTCCCCCAATGCCCCGGCTCCCATCGGTCCGTACAACCAATCGGTAGCGTTCAACGGTATGCTGTTCGTCTCGGGCCAGATCGCCATTAACCCGCAGACGGGTGACCTCGTACTCGACAACATCGAATCGGAAACGCACCGGGTTTTGCAAAACCTGCAGGCCATCCTTGAAGCTGCCGGTTCCGGTTTCGAAAAGGTGCTGAAGGCTACTGTTTTTGTGAAGGACATGAACCTGTTTGGCCGAATCAACGCCGTGTACGGCGAGTATTTCAAGCCGGAATTCGCGCCGGCCCGCGAACTCGTCCAGGTGTCCGAACTGCCCAAGTTTGTTAACATCGAAATTTCCGTCATCGCTGCGTTGTAACCACCAGCCCTGTAATTTTCAAAATCATGGACAAGATTTACGAAAAACAGTACCACGAGCTCGAAAAAGTACACTGGTGGTTTGTATCGAGGCGGCGCAAAGTGCTGAGTCTTTTGGATGTTAGCGCCGACAAAACCTACCTCGACATCGGCTGTTCGTCGGGCTACCTGCTGCAGGAGCTCATCGAAAAGGGTGCCGACCCGGCCAAGGTTTATGGCGTGGACATCAGCCCCGAAGGCATTCGCGAGTGCCAGGCTAAGGGCCTTGCCAATACGTTCGAGATGGATGCTACCCACATTGACCTGCCCGAAAACCACTTCGACGTTCTGGTCGCCTCCGATTGCCTCGAACATATCCAACAGGACGAGACGGCCCTGCAAAATTGGTACCGCCTGCTCAAGCCGGGCGGCACGCTCATTGTCTTCGTGCCAGCGTTTATGTTCCTCTGGAGTCCGCACGATGTGGTCAACCACCACTTTCGCCGCTACACCAATCCTGAACTGGCCCACAAAATGCGGCAGGCCCGGTTCAAGGTCGAGCGCGGTGGCTATTGGAACTTCGCGCTTTTTTTTCCCATAGCACTTTTCCGCCTGCTTCGGAATTTTCTCCGAAAATTCGGGTTTGGCGAAAAAGAAGCCTCCGCCGACCTGCACCCCACTGCTGGACCCGTCAATGGCCTGCTACGCGGCGTTCTGGGCATCGAAAACACCCTCATGAATTTTGTTCGCTTTCCCTTCGGAGTCAGCACGTTCTGCATCGTCCGGAAATAAACTGGTCAAGCCAAAATATGAAAAATATCCTCTCCGGCATTCAGCCCACAGGCGACCTCCACCTCGGTAACTACTTCGGTGCCGTGCAAAACTGGGTGCGCCTGCAGGACGACTACCGCTGCCTGTATTGCGTGGTAGATTACCACTCCATGACCATGCCCTACAAGGCCGATACGCTGCGTGAAAACACCTGGAAAATGGTTTTTTACCTGCTGGCCTGTGGCATCAAACCGGAGTCTTTGTTTTTGCAAAGCCTTGTGCCAGAGCACGTCGAACTCGGCTGGGTACTCGGCTGCGTGGCATCATACGGCGAACTCGCCCGCATGACGCAGTTCAAAGACAAATCGGATCAATTGAAGGAGGCCGACAAAGACGCGTTCGTCAGTACCGGGTTGTTCACTTACCCGGTGTTGCAGGCTGCGGATATTTTGATCTACCACGCCGATTATGTGCCGGTGGGCAAAGACCAGGAGCAACACCTGGAACTCTCGCGAAACATCGCACAGCGGTTCAATCACCAGTTTGGGAAAGAATATTTTCGCCACCCGGAACCACTGTTCACCGAAACGCCCAAAATCTTGTCGCTGGCAGACCCTTCCCGCAAGATGAGCAAAAGCCTTGGCGAAAAACACTACGTCAACCTGTTCGGTGAGGAAGACCGCATCCGCAAGCAGATCAAATCAGCCGTGACAGACACGGGTGACACACCGGCTGGCGAGATGAGTGCGGGCGTGACCAACCTCTTTGAAATTCTGCGAGCCTGCGGCCAAACCGATGCCCACAACGCGCTGATGACCGACCACCAAAACGGTTCCCTCCGGTATAGCGACCTGAAAGAAACCGTAGCCAATGCTGTGGCCGCCCTCACCTCGGCTTTCCGCGAGCGCCTGCACACGCTGCAAGGCGACAAAAAAGCCGTGAAAACACAAATTCAGGACAGCAGCGCCGTCATCCGTAAACGCGCACAACAAACCCTGAAGGAAGTCCGCGAGATCGTCGGGCTGCCTACCCTAAAAACCTGACCGCCATGGCAAACAAACCAACCAAGGCCTCGAAACTGGAGATCACTAACCGCAAAGCCAAGTTCGAATATAGCTTCGTGCAGGAGTACGACGCAGGTATTGTTTTGACCGGCACGGAAATCAAGAGCCTGCGCGCCGGAAACGCTAACATCAACGATGCCTATTGTACCGTCGAAAACGGCGAACTCTGGATTCGAAACATGTACGTCGCCGAATACGAGTACGGTACCACCGAAAACCACGAGCCGCGCCGTACCCGCAAGTTGCTGCTGCGCAAAACCGAGCTGCGCAAACTCGAGCGCCGCACCCGCGAAAAGGGTTTTACCATTGTACCCTACCAAGTCCACCTCAGCGAGCGCGGTTTTGTCAAAATACACATCGCCCTGGCCACGGGTAAAAAATCGTTCGACAAGCGCGAGACCATCAAGCAGCGGGATGACAAGCGGCAGTTGGATCGGTTGAAGAAGATTTTTAAGTAAGTACCGATGAAATAATAACCTCAAGATTGTCCCGAGCCGAACTGCCAACTGCTGGCAATTGGGCATATTTAACCTGAAATAAAATAACGCTCGTTCGTTTGGCCATGCCACCGAACGAGCGTTATTTTTAGGCGTTTTTTTTCAAAAATGGTACGTCATATCAAACAATCGCCATGCAAAATCGCCTGCTTCCGCTTCTGGTTTTACTGCTGTCTTTCGGTTCTGTTTTTTCCCAGAAATACGCCGAAATGATTGATGCCGGAACATACACCCTTTCAGAAATTCAACAAGAAGCCGAGGCTTACTTCGACGTGATAGGACGTGGGCAGGGCAGTGGGTACAAGCCGTACAAACGCTGGGAGTATGTTGCCCAGATGGAACTGGACGAAGCGGGTATCAAAATCGCTAACACCAACCTGGCCCAATTCGCTCGCCAATACCGCCGTGCCGAACGGCAGCGACAGGCGGAATCGGGAAGCGCAGCGGCTGGCAACTGGAAACAACTGGGCCCGACATACTGGAACGCCACCTCAGCCTGGAGTCCCGGGGTGGGGCGCATCACCTCCATCGGCATTGACCTCGCCAACAGTAAACACATGATTGTCGGCAGCCCCACGGGCGGAGTCTGGAAAACCCTCAACGGCGGAAATACCTGGGTACCCCTCACCGATGATTTTTCAACCGTAGATGTTTACTCCCTGGAAATTTCGCCGTACAACAGCAATGTGTACCTCTGGGGCAGCACTTCGGGCCGGATTTTTCGCTCCACCGATGGCGGCACGACGTGGGCGAGCACCGGAAACGCAACCGGCACTATCAGCCGCATCGCCTTTCACCCCACAGACCCCAACGTCGTTTATGCCGGTTCAGAATCCAATGGCCTGTACCGCTCCATTAATGGCGGCAGCACTTGGAGCGCGGTGTCGGGTGCAAGCGGTTCGGGCGTGTCTTGCTACGATATCGAGTTCAAACCAGGAACCCCCAATACGATTTACGTTTCCGGAAAATCGCTTTACCGCTCCACGGACGGCGGCGCGTCGTTCGCCCAGATCAGCGGCCTGGGAACTGCTAACGGCAATATCAAAATGATGGGCGTGACACCCGCCAACCCCAATGTGGTCTACCTTGTGGAGGCAAACGGCGGCGTTTTCGGCGCGTTTTACAAATCCACAGACAGCGGGACCTCGTTTACCAAACTTATTGACGGCGCCGATATCAACTACTTCGGCTACAGCGCCACGGGTGACGACGACAAGGGCCAGGCACCGCGAAACATGGAGATCGTGGTAAGCCCCTCCAACGCCAACGAAGTACATATTGCAGGCATCCATACCTGGAAATCCACCAATGCCGGGGCCTCGTTTTCGCTCACCTCCCACTGGGTGCCGAGCACTGCTGCTTCCCTTGGTGTCGGTTACAACCACGCTGACGTGAATATTATGAAATTTGCCAATGACACGCTTTATGTTGCTACCGACGGCGGTATTTACCGAAATACCAACGGCGCACAAGCTTTCGTGGACCGTACCCCGGGCCTTGGCATCCGGGAGTTTTACAAAATAGGCGTATCCAAAACCAACCCCAACCTAGTGTCCGGCGGCTCACAGGACAACGGCACCAGCGTCATGCGCGGCACCAACCGGGCCTGGGTGGATTGGCTCGGAGCCGACGGTATGGAGACTTTCGTGGATTGGAACAATACCAACATCCTGTACGGCACCTCGCAAAACGGGAGCATGTACCGCTCTACCGATCAGGGAACCACGCGAACGTCCATTTCCAAACCGCCCAACGTAGAAGACGGTGCCTGGATAACACCCTTTGAGCAGGATCCCCAAGTTTCCACCACCATCTACGTCGCTTTCGCCGATGTGTGGAAAAGTAGCAACAGCGGCGGGAGCTGGACCAAAATCTCCAACTTCGACAACGGAAACATGAACCACATGAAACTGGCCCCGTCCAACAACCAGCGCATTTATGTCGCCCGAGGCGCTACGTTATTCACCACGGCCAATGGCGGCAGCGCCTGGTCAACGACCGCAACATCATGGGGTTCGAGTAACATCAGTTTTATCGCCGTACACCCGCAAAATCCGTTGCGGCTCTTGGTGGTCACATCAAACGGGGTGTTTCATTCCACGAATGCTGGCAGCAGCTGGACCACAATTGCAGCTGGCCTCCCGTCGGGTACCAAGTACTGCGCAACCTGGGAAAACACCGGCAAAAACGGCATCTATGTCGGCGGGTTTGGATATGTGGCCTACACCAATGACGACCTCAATGGGCAGTGGGTCGGGTTTTTCGAAGGGCTGCCCACCGTGCGCGTTTATGAACTGGAAATCAACTATGTGTCGAACACCATTTTCGCCTGTACATATGGCAGGGGTTTGTGGGAGTCGCCCCTGTACCAGCCCTTGCCGCCGGTAGCGGCATTCCGAGCTGACAAGACCCAAGGCTGCCGCGAAATGCTGACGATCAATTTTTCGGACGAATCCGCCAACATCCCCACCGCATGGGAATGGACATTCGAGGGCGGAACCCCCGCTACGTCGACCCTCCAAAATCCCACCGTTAGTTACAGTGCGGCGGGCACCTATACCGTTCGGCTGAAAGCGTCGAATAACGCCGGAGAGAACACAAGCGAAAAGACAGGCTACATCACGTTGTTTGATCCGGTGGCACCGACAGTGGCCAACACCAAGCGCTGCAACCCCGGCGAAGTAACCTTCAGTGCTTCGGCAAATGCCGGAACAGTGCTCAATTGGTACGCATCCGAAATGGCTGATCAACCGATATTTTCCGGCGACACGTTTTCTACGGCGTTATCCCAAACCACCACTTTTTATGCAGCCGCATCCAATTCGTACGCGGCGGTACAGCGAGTAGGCCCGGCATCCAATGCCATTGGCAACGGCGGCAACCACAACGGCGACCAGTTTCTGATTTTTGACGCAGTAAAACCCCTCCGCCTAAAAACCGCTGTTGTGTACGCGCAAGGCGCTCAAAATCGAACATTTCAGTTAAAAACTGCTACTGGAGTAGTTGTGCTTGAAAAAACCGTCTTCGTGGCCGATGGTGAAAGCCGAATAACGCTGGATATGGACATACCGCAGGGGGCAAACTGGCAAATCGGTTGCATCGCTTCGGCCAGCCTATACCGCAACAATTCGGGTGTCATGTACCCGTATTCCATCAATGGGCTTATTCAAATCACCTCGTCGAGCGCGGGCATAGATTACTACTACTATTTGTACGATATAGAGGTAGAATCCACAGTACGGTGCGAAAGCGACCGGGTAGCTGTGATGGGCACGGTCATTCCTTCTCCCGAAACGCCGACGCTTACGGCTGGCAGCACTACAGCGCTTTGTCCCGGCGCCTCCGTCGTGCTGACGGCGGGAAATGCCTGCGCGGGCTGTACCGTCACTTGGTCGGGCGGCC
>JBJXEZ010000377.1:0-2785 GCA_046153695.1 Saprospiraceae bacterium | reverse complement strand
CGAAGGACATACCCCGCGCCTGCTAACCGTTCACATTTTTAACATTTGGGTGTTTACCTTTGCCGCTGATAAAAACCGCACCATGGCCTTCCACCTTCAAGAGAAGTACGTCAACCCGTTCACGGACTTTGGGTTCAAAAAATTGTTTGAAGCCGCCGAACTGGCCAAACTCACGCCAGCAGAGATGTTCGGCTACGAACAAAGCCTGAAATACTACCGGGACATGAAAAACGTAATTGACACTTCTTATGGAGAAGGCTTGGCCGAGGGACGCGTCGAAGGTTTGGCCGAAGGACGCGCCGAGGGCTTGGCCGAAGGACGCGCCGAGGGCAAATTGGAAATAGCCCGCAAGGCTTTGCTCCAAGGCCTTTCCGTTTCTCAAATTTCCGTCTTGACCGGCCTCGCCGAAGCGGAAATCGAGCAATTGCGAAAACAGCAATAAGTCTCTCAGGCCTTCATCTTTTTCGCTGCATATTTGCCCGCCCAAAAACCGACCCGCCATTTTTCAGGCACAAAAACCAGAAACCCTCCAACTCTCCAACCAGAAACCTTCCAACCAGAAACCCTCTAACCCAAAACCTTCCAACCAGAAACCCTCCAACCATTTTTCACGCACAAAAACCACGCGCTGTTGAAACGCTCGTACCAAGTTGCCCTCGTCATCGCCCTCGTGCTCCTGCTCGATCAGGCGCTCAAGTTTTATATCAAAACCAACTTTTATTACAACCAGGACGTACCCATCCTCGGCCTGGACTGGGCGCGGCTCCATTTCGTGGAAAACGAGGGCATGGCCTTTGGCATCACGTTCGGCTGGGAGTACGGCAAACTGCTGCTCAGCATTTTCCGTATCCTCATGGTGACCGCCCTCATCTGGTACATTCGCCTGCTCGTACAGGCCGATGCGCCCACGGGGTTTCTGCACAGTGTAGGTCTGATCACCGCTGGTGCCCTCGGCAATATTATTGACAGCGTTTTTTACGGCCTCATCTTCACAGCCTCTGCCTACCACGACCCTACGCCCGCACAACTCACCGCCATCGGCGAAGGCTACGGCACCTTCCTGCACGGCAAGGTGGTGGACATGCTCTACTTCCCTATGGCCTGGATCCATATGCCCGACTGGCTCCCCTGGATAGGCGGCGAGGAGTACCTGTTTTTCAGCCCCATTTTCAACATCGCTGACGCATCCATAACTATAGGTGTGGTCAGTATACTCTTGTTCCAGCGCCGCTTTTTTAATGAAGGCATGACCCATCACCCGGAAGGCGACATCGAACCGCTGGCTGTTGAGGGCGAGATGCCCCCGGAGACGTCGACTGCCGAGGTGCCGCAGGATTCGGAAAAAATCGAGGACGGCCCTGTTTCGGAAACACCGCCGGGCGATCCGGCAATCAAAACCGACCAGGCCTAATCACCCAATTCTGGAAGGTTTTTACACCCACAATGGAACGAATCAGTGTTTTCGACATTTTCAAAATTGGCATCGGTCCGTCTAGTTCGCACACGATGGGGCCTTGGCGAGCGGCCCAGCAGTTTTTGCGCGAAATCGAGCGGGAAAATGCATTCGACCATGTTGCTTCTGTACAAGTAGACCTGTACGGCTCCTTGGCCAAGACCGGCAAGGGCCACGGCACCGATCTCGCCGTCGCACTCGGCCTCAACGGCGACGACCCGGTTTCCATACCGGTGGAGGCTGTGCAGCTTACTCTTCAGCGAATTTCCCAAAACAAGACCATACGCCTCGGCGGTAGGCACAAATTGCCGTTCGACCCCGATCGGGACATCCTTTTCCTGTACAACGAAACCCTGCCTTTCCACGCCAACGGCCTGGTTTTTCGGGCTTTTTTCCGAAACGGCACCGGCATCAGCCAAACGTACTACTCCATCGGCGGCGGGTTCGTGGTGCAAGCGGGCGAGGAATACAGCGCCTCGTCAGTCGCCCTGCCGTTTCCCGTTGATCAGGGTGTTGATCTGGCCCGCTGGTGCACCGAGCAGGGTGGGAGTATTTCCGAAATAGTTTTTCAAAACGAATGCATCTGGCGTACCCCCGAAGAGATACGCTCCGGGCTGCTGAACATTTGGCAGGTCATGCGGCAGTGTATGTATCAGGGTTGCCACACAGCGGGCATTTTGCCCGGCGGCCTTGATGTGGCTCGCCGCGCCCACGACATGAACGTCGTTCTGCTCGCCGACCGCAGCTACGCCAATGTGGACGAATGGATGGCCCGGGTACGCCAAACTGACCCCACCTTTCGGCTCATACTCCAATGGGTGAGCTGTTTCGCTTTGGCCGTAAACGAGGAAAACGCTGCGTTTGGGCGGGTTGTCACTGCACCAACCAACGGCGCTGCGGGAGTGATTCCGGCGGTGCTGATGTATTTCGCCTGCTTTTGCCCGGAATTTCGGGGTGACGACGATATCGTCCGCTTCCTGCTCACGGCGGGTGAATTCGGCAGTTTGTTCAAAAAAGGCGCAACCATTTCCGCCGCCATGGGCGGATGCCAGGCCGAGATTGGCGTGTCGTCGGCCATGGCTGCAGGAGCACTCACCGAGTGCCTCGGTGGCTCACCGGGGCAAGCCATGATGGCCGCCGAAATAGCCATGGAACATCACTTGGGAATGACCTGCGACCCAATCGGCGGCCTGGTGCAGGTGCCCTGTATCGAGCGCAATACGATGGGCGCGATCAAGGCCATCACTGCGGCTCAGATCGCCCTCGAGAGCGACCCCGCCAAAGCCAAAGTCAGCCTCGATGCCGTTATCAAAACCATGAAAGAAACCGCCG
>JBJXEZ010000373.1:0-21105 GCA_046153695.1 Saprospiraceae bacterium | reverse complement strand
GGAAAGAATACGTCGTGACGGATGGCGATATCATGCACTTCCGGTTCAACGTGTAAGGAACAACATAGGGGCGTTACTTCCCCTTCTTCATCTTTTTCTCCATGCTTTTGGGAAAAAGCCCGGACTTGGAACTCTTGGACGACTTGACGTTGCCTTTGCCGTCCACCGGTGCGCGGAGGCTTTCGGTTGCCTGACAACCGGATTTGGTGCTGCAAGCCGGGGCCAAAGCGCCTACGGCGAAAAACAACAGGCAAATCAGGACGGTGATGCGATACTTGTTCATGGTATATGTTTTTTTGTACGTGCTGTTATTCTACTTCGTGCCATTTGCCACCCACGGGATAAATGACAGCAGTGTTTGCGCGCTTCTCCTTTAGTTTGATTTCGGCGTGCCATTGTTTCAGTTTGAAATCATAACGCTCGTTTTCATAATCCAATGCGCCGATGCCGTTGCGCCACCACCAGTTTCCGTCCTGCCTGAACCCGATCTTGTACAACATGCCAGTGCTGTCTTTTTCTGCAGAAATGGCGTAGTCGGGCTGTATCACATTGAACTGAACCACCTCCCACATAGCACCCTTGAACGGTTTACGCCGCCGGAGTTCAAGCGCTTCGTTGAACCCGTTGATCTGTCCGATGATGCGAAACATGAACACGCCTTGGTAGTTGTCCGGGGAAGCCAGAATGACGACTTCGTCGCGGTCGTACCATCGAAAATCCTCCACAAGGCTCGCACTTATTTTTTCACACTCGATCCAGCACTGGTTGATGTTTAGCAAGAATTTGCCGGAAAGCAGGGCGAGTACAATCAACGCCGCCCTAAAATGGATTTTGTTCAAAAACGACAACAGGAGCACCAGGCCTAACCACCCGAAACCGCTGGCGAAATACCCGTAGCGGTCGTTTTCGGAGTATTGCAAGGAGTAGAAGAATAAATTGGAGACGGGCAGCAGGGCTACGAAAAACCATACAAACGTCGCTCCGGCCCACTGCAGGCGGCTATTCAAGCGGCGAAAAAAGAACAGCCACGCGGCGGCGGCGGCTAACACGATGCCTGTGCCCAACCAGAATGTCCAACCGCCAGCCAAACCTTCGAACAACGGGGTTTTTACGTCGTGTACCCAGTCGCGGGCGAAGGCAAAATGTTTGACCGTGTACCGCAGCATATTGGCCGCGATGTACTGCGGATCGAAGTTCAGGTGCGTTTCGGCGCCGTAATGCCCCACCCAGTCGCCGATCCGTATTTTGTTCAGCAAAAAATAAAAAGCCCAAAGGCCCACCTGAGGAGCGAACAGGTTGCGCAACACGGCCAGCGGGGGAAGTGTTTTTTTTGAAAAAAAATACGCCAGCACGAGTGCCAAGAGCAATACCGGAATCACTAGCGACCACTCAAACGTAAACAGGGCGAGTAAGACCAATAACTGTATTTGCCACCAGAACTGCTTATTTGGCGCAGCCAAATAATCCAGCACGCGGTGCATAGCCAGCAGGGCGAACAACAGCGCCAATAGGTAGTGCAGGCAAACCCGCCACACCACCACTTCCGCAGTATACGGCGAGAGCAAGAACAACACTGCAGTGCCCAAACCGATCGTCAACCGTGTCGCCGGTGTCGCGTTCAAGGGCAAGCGCAATGCCAACCGCGCTAACAGCGCCGCGTTCAGACCGTGCAGGCCGGCAAAAAACCAATACCAAATCGAATTGTATGCCCCGAACAGCCAGTACAGCGCGTAGTTGCCGAGGTGCAACACGGGGTGCAGGCCGGGGTAACCGAAACTGCCCGGCACTCCAGCCCAGCCTTCGCGGTCGTAGGCGTACTGCCAGCCGAGCCAGTCCATCACGAACCCGGCATTCCGCGTAGGCCAATACACGACGAGGGAGATCAAGACGAACAGTGCCGCCAGCGGCCAAAGGCTTGCTCGGCTCGTTAGGTCGGCGATATATTTTTCAAACTTTTCGAGCATGGTTCACTCCAAATTATCCAAAACTGGCTGGCGCATCAGGCGTACCTCGCCCCGGATACCGTTTTTTTCTTCTACAAAAATGCCCTGCCATGTTTTGCCGCAAGCATTGTGCAACCGGCAGCCGTCGAGCCAAAGCACACCGCCAGGGTTTACCGTGATTTTGGCGCCTGGCGGCATGGAAACGCGGCACGACACCCGAAGGTTGCCTCCCGCAGCTATGGTCAGGTCGCCTTCGAGGTCGCGGGCACCCGCCCAGACCACCGAGTCGGTCACCACAATTTTCCGATCGGGGCGTAAGGTACACCATGTGGGCAAGAGGCAGCGCCGCACAGTATTTTTTTCATTGGCAAATGTCGCCTGCACTTTCCCGATTTGGCAGGGAGACAGGGCAATTTGGTAGGCATTGTAGTCCATCATGTTATTGGTCGCCTGCTCGTTGCAGGGCGGGTCCGTTGTCCAGCTCCAGCACTTGTTCGGATGGTCGTTGGTGTCGTCGCAGCCGTCGTACGACCAGGCGTGGTTAAGGCCGAGTATGTGGCCGACCTCGTGGTTGAGCAGCCCGTCGAAGCTGCTCGGGCCTTCCTGACTTTCGAGCACGCCAGCCATTTTTAGCGCCGTACCCAGCGCAATGCCCTGCCCGTTGGCGCGGTAGGTGGGTGAGCGCATGCTGTCGGGATGGTGCGTGAGCAAGAAAATGTTGATGATGGAATCCGTACCAATACCGTAGCGGTCCACGACGTGGCGGGTGTAGTTGTTTTGGTTTTTCCCCATAGAAACGAAGTAATACAGGTCGTCGTCGTAGTGGAAATAAATGCCCTCATCGCCGGGGCTGTCTGGTTGGGGAGTTAGCATATAGCGGTACCGCTTGGGCAAAACGGGTGTGCCCGATGGCGAGCGCCAGCTGTATTCATTGGTGTCGAGCGCGGCATTGGCGAGTTGCAAGAGATCGCGCACGAAAACCAGCACCGAATCTTTCGGGCGGTGTGCGTTGCCAGCCCGGTTGTCCAGCACATGTACGTTTACCCGCAAGAGGCGAACGGGCAGGTGGTCAGGATACCGGGGATCAGGCACATAGCCTTGCCAGTCAACGCAGTTGTTTGCGGTCGGGGAAGCGCGGCCTACAGCAACGTCGCCTGAGTGGATTGTAGTTGGCAAAACAAAACGAAGGGTGCGGGTACGGGGCATACATGCCAGCGCGAGCAGTGCGAGTATTACTACCAAACCTGCCCATACGCTGCGGTTCATGGCAAAATTAAGGTTGCGTTCTGAAAAATCTGTGTTAATCTGTGCGAATCTGTGGTGAAATCAAGGTTGCGTTTCGCCAAAAGCCTCCTGCCAGGCAAGCATACCACCGCTGAGATTGTGAACTTTTGTAAAGCCTTGTGCTTGCAAAAGGGCCTGAGCCATGCCGCTGCGTGATCCGGAACGGCAGTACACCACGATTTCATCGGCTTTGTGGTCTTCAAGTTCCCAGGCGCGGTTCATCAGTTCGCCCACTGGGATGAGCTGCCCGCCAATGTTGAATGCTTCGTGCTCCCAGCCTTCACGGACATCCACAAGGGTGAACGGTTCGCCGGAATTGATTTTTTGTTTGAGGTCGTGAACAGTGACGTTGCTCATAGTTGGGCTGTGATTTAAATTGAACAGGCAAAGGTAAAAAGTCGCTTAGAACCGCGGCACTTAGTCGCGGTAGCGTTTAGTCAAATCATCATAAAAATCAATTCGGCGGTCACGGAAAAATGGCCAGATTCGGCGCACATCCTCGGTGCGTTGGCGGTCAATTTCGACCACGACGTTTTCCTCCCTGTCGGTGCTGGACAAGTGCAAAACCTCGCCCTGTGGGCCAGCCACGAAACTTTGTCCCCAAAACTCAATACCCCCGGTCACGCCCGTCCAGTCCGGTTCTCGGCCTACACGGTTAACGGTTATCACGGGCAGACCATTTGCCACGGCATGGCCGCGCTGGATGGTGAACCAAGCCCCGTGCTGGCGCTCTTTTTCGGCTTTTGAGTCGGTGCTTTCCCAGCCGATTGCGGTGGGATAGATCAACATTTCGGCCCCGGCAAGAGCCATGAGCCGGGCTGCCTCGGGGTACCATTGGTCCCAGCACACGAGTACACCGAGTTTGCCGACCGAGGTTTGTATTGGCTGGAAACCCAGATCGCCAGGTGTGAAGTAGAATTTTTCGTAGTAGGCCGGATCATCAGGGATGTGCATTTTCCGGTATTTGCCCGCTATGGTTCCGTCTTTTTCAAAAACAACAGCAGTATTGTGATAAATACCCGGAGCGCGTTTTTCGAACAACGAGGTTACCAGTACCACGCCATTTTCGCGGGCCGCAGCCGAAAAGACATCCGTGTCCGGCCCCGGAATGGGCTGTGCCAGGTCGAACATAGCCGTGTCCTCTGCCTGGCAAAAATAGATGCCACAGTGCAACTCCTGCAGCACCACCAACTCAGCACCTTGTCGGGCACAATCGGCGATGCCGTCGAGGGATTTTTGGATATTCGCCTGCTTGTCGCTGGAACAGGCTTGTTGGACAAAACCGAGGTTCATGGAATGTTGAATGATAAATGATGAATGATAAATTAGACGACACAGGCGGGGTATTGCATCGTCAGGCAGTGCAGGGAGCCGTGTTGTTCGATGAGGGCGCGGCAGTCAATACCGATAGTTTGTCGGTCGGGGAACAGGTCGGCTATGATTCGCAGGGCTTCGGCATCCTCAACAACACGGTAGGTGGGCACGAGCACAGCGCCATTGATAATCAAAAAGTTGGCGTAAGTAGCGGGCAGCCGGTGCCCGTCGGCAGCGTGGCAGGCATCCGGCCAGGGCAGGGGCACGAGCCGGTAAGGTTCACCGGCAGCGGTACGGAAGGCTTGGAGTTCCTGTTCCATTGCCAGCAGGGTAGGGTAGTGCTCGTCCTCGGAGTCAGAGCATCGGACATACGCGATCGTATCAGGGGAGCAAAACCGGGCCAGTGTGTCTATGTGCGCATCGGTATCGTCGCCTGCAAGGGCACCGTGGTGCAGCCAGAGTACGCGGTTGAGGCCGAAAAGGTCGATCAGCTGTGCTTCGATTTGAGTTTGGGACAGGTTTGGGTTTCGGTTGGGCGACAGCAGGCACTCGGTGGTGGTGAGCAGGGTTCCCTGACCGTCGCTCTCGATGCCGCCACCTTCGAGCACGAGACCGGGGTAACGGTGCTCCCCGTGTAGCAGCCCTGTTTCCCAAAGTTTTCTCGTGATCAGGTTGTCGAAGTTTGCCGGAAACTTCAACCCCCAGCCGGTGAACTGAAAGTCGAGCAGGATGGGGGCTTCATTTTCCAAAATTGTAATGCCGCCGTGGTCGCGTGCCCAGGTATCGTTGGAGGGGATTTCAAGAAAAATCAATCGCTCCTGCGCGGCGTTTCGCAGTAATGCTGCAGTTTCGGCCGCATTTTGGCAAACGATCAGCACTGATTCAAATCGGCTGATCGTTTCGGCGATTTCTACAAAACAAGGCAGCACTTCACCCAGCATATCGGCCCAATCGGTGCCCGCATGCGGAAAGGTGAGTTGAACGGCGCTCTGCGGCTCCCATTCGGCTGGCAGGCGGCGGAAAAAAAACTGTTCTGACATGAGCAGCAAAGGTATTTCCCGTGCACCGAAATTCCCCAAAAACCAACCTACCTTTGCGCGGCCAACCAGAAACCTTCCAACCTGCCAGCCAGAAACCTGCTCAAATATGCAATTTCTTTTTCCGCTTTTTCTTTCTGCCGCTGCGGCTATAGCCATCCCGATCATCATCCACCTGTTTTACTTTCGGCGGTTTAAACGGGTCTATTTCACCAATGTGCGTTTTTTACAGGAGGTGAAAGACATCACGAGTAACCGCCGCAAGCTGCGCAACCTGTTGGTGCTGCTCATGCGCTGTCTGGCGATCATCTTTTTGGTATTGGCCTTTGCACAGCCGTTTATTCCGCGTTCGTCGGAGGTCAAACAAGGCGAAAAGTCCGTCAGCGTTTTTGTGGACAACTCATTCAGTATGTCCGCTTTGTCCAAAGACGCCCCCCTGCTCGAACTGGCCAAAAAACGTGCGCGCGACATCGTGACCGCCTACGGCCCTGCCGACCGTTTTCAAGTGCTGACCAACGACTTCGAGGGCCGCGACCAGCGTCTTGTAGGCAAGGAGGACGCTCTTTCCCGTATCGAGGAGATCCGCACCAGTCCGGCCACTCGCGATTTGTCCAAAGTGCTGCTCCGCCAAAAACAATGCCTCGGTACAGGTACCTCCCAACACCAGGTCGCTTACCTGGTCAGCGATTTTCAGGATAACATAGCCGACCTGAAAAATTTCAAAGACACGCTCCTGGAAGTAAACCTCGTGCCCATGCGGGCTGTACGCGAGAACAATATTTCTATTGACTCCGCCTGGTTTGACAGCCCGGTACAAATCCTCAACCAACCGGCTAAACTCGTAGTACGCATCAGTAATCGAGGCGACGAAGAAGCCGAGGAAGTACGCGTAGCGTTGCGCCATGATGGTCAGGAAAAACCTGTAGGCTCGCTGACCATCCCCGCAAGAGCCAGCAGCCTTGATACCATTAGTTTTAACATACTGCATCCCGGCTGGCACCGAGCCATGTTGTCGGTGACAGATTATCCCGTGCAGTTTGACGACGATTTCTATCTGTCATTTTTGGTAGCAGAACGCATCAACGCCCTGTCCATCAACGGACTTCAACCGAACAAGTACCTGAACAACGCTTTCGCCGGAGCTAAATACTTTCAATTGGACAACGCCGACATGCGGGCGCTGGACTACTCCAAATTTGCCAATTACCAGCTCATCATCCTCAATGAACCTACTCAAGTAACATCCGGCCTTGCACAGGAACTGAAAACATTTGCTTCAAATGGCGGCAATGTTTTGGTTTTCCCTGCTCAAAATACCGATCTGAACGCCTACAACGGTTTTTTGCAACATTTCGAGGCAGGCTCGTTAGGGCCATACGACCCCACACCTCGTCAGGCCAGCCAAATCAACACCGAAGAATTTGTGTTTCGCGACGTGTACCTAAATACCGGTTCCAACCTGCGTTTGCCCGGAACACAAGGCAATTTTAAACTGGCAGCCAACCGGGGCGAGCATATCCTGACGTATCGCGACGGCTCGGCTATGATGGCCAAATATCCCGCTGGCGATGGGGCGCTCTACTTTTCTGCTTCCCCGCTTGATGAGCAAGTGAACGACTTGGTGCGAAACGCCGAGATATTTGTGCCCTTGCTGTTCAAGACGGCCATTGCCGGATCGAAAGGCCGACAAATTGCATACACCATTGGCAAAGACGAGGTGCTGGAGGCGGCTCATGTCCTGTCGGCCAGCGGCGAGGCTGCCTACAAAATGCGACTTACAGAAGCTGGTTCAGGCACAAGCAACGCTCCGTCGTCCGAGTTTATCCCGGAGCAGCGTGTACTCGGCGCCAAGGTGCTGCTCACTCCTGGGCCACAAGTACAAGAAGCAGGCTGGTACGATCTGGCTATTCGTGCTGATTCTACATTAGCTACGTTTGCGTTCAATTATGACCGACGCGAGAGCGACCTGCGTTATCGTACGGAAGAGGCCCTGGCGGAAGGCCTGCCTGCCACAATGAAGGTTTTGGATCAAAATACAGAGGCCAATTTCACACAGGTGGTCAACGAAGAAAATCAGGGTATTGTGCTTTGGCGCTGGTGCCTCCTTTTTGCGCTGCTGTTCCTGGCGCTGGAGGTGCTTTTCCTGCGTTTGTGGAAAGTTTGAAAATTCTCTACAAATAGTGTTGCTGTTTTGGGCGGCAGGCCAGTATCTTTGCGGCCACTTTTATACGGAGGTTGTAGCTCAGTCGGTTAGAGCGTCGGTTTGTGGTACCGAAGGTCGGGGGTTCGAGACCCCTCATCCTCCCCAAACGGGACGACTTGCAAAAGTCGTCCCGTTTTTTCTTTCCGCACAAGTGGGCTGTATCTGAAAGTAACATCATTTAATACCCTGCGGTAGGAGGAAAAATTTTTCCTTAGTTCGGCTTTACAATCCCCTGCAGCAGCACTTTTGTCTCGTTCGGATAGGTATTGGCAGTGACGTAAACCCACTTCCGTTGTTCCTGGGTCTTACCTTCTGTGTTGAATTTGGCGGTAATGACCCCGGACGCGCCTGGAGCGATCTGCTCCTTAGGCCATTCCGGTATGGTGCATCCGCAGGACGAGCGGGCGTGAAGAATTGTAAGCGGAACTTGACCAACATTGGTAAACTTGAATGTATGCTCCACAACCGTGCCTTCGAGCACTTCGCCAAAATCGTAAGTTTCTTCTACGTAGGCAATACGAGCCAACTTGTTGGTATCCAGAGGCAGGTCCGCTGTTACAGGGTTGCGGATGAGCGCGCTGTTTGGGCCGTCGCCGCCCCGGATTTCGCGCACGGAGTCGGTGCCTTCGTTTTGACAGCCCAACGAGGCCACAAGGAAAAGCGCGAATGCAAATAGGCTGTTTTTCATGGTGTCGTATTTTTGTGAAACGATGCACAAAGTTGCGCTTTCTTTGGCCCATCTTGTTTTTCTCTTTGTTCCAAACTTTTTTGAATGCAACAAACCTGTTTCTTGATCGGCTTCATGGGCAGTGGTAAAACCTACTGGGGAACCCGGCTTGCCGAGCGCCTCGGTGTGCTGTTCATTGATCTGGACGACCGGATAGAATCAGCCCAACAGCGGAGCATTGAAACGATTTTCAAACAGGATGGCGAGGCGGTTTTCCGGCAAATAGAGCGCAATGTGTTGCATCAATTGAGCCTGGAACAACCCTGCGTGATAGCCACAGGCGGTGGCACGCCGTGTTTTTTTGACAATATAGACTGGATGAATGCGCACGGCATCACGGTTTTTTTACAAACGCCAGTGCCTGTACTTTCCGCCCGACTGCAAGCTGACAAAACGGTGCGTCCGCTGTTGGCCGGTATTCCCGCTGAGCAGTTGGAAACCCGCATTTCCCACTTGCTCGAACAGCGTATGCCGTATTACGGGAAAGCCAAAGTGGTGGCTTCAGAATCCGCCTTGCCCGGTCTGGATGAATTGATACAGTTGATAGCGGGACATATTTAAAACCCAAATCATTACTGTCGGCGTACTTATCTCAGCCGACTTTTCCCGCACAGCGCAAATATTTCGTTCAAGGTTCTACTTTTGTGCGTGGCCTTGTCATGTACCTGCCATGCGAAACAATGAATTGGAACAAATTGAAATCGAGCCTGACCTTTTGGATACTGATGGGCCTCGTCGTGGGGGCTTTTCTCGGATGGGCAGTACCCGACGTTGCCGCAAACCTCGACATCCTGGGAAAAATCTTCCTGCAACTGATCAAAACCCTCGTGGCACCCCTGCTTTTTGCCACGCTAGTCGTGGGCATTGCTGGCCACGGAGACTCGACCTCTCTTGGACGCCTCGGTGCCAAGTCGTTCGGCTATTTTATCGTGGTCACATCGCTCGCTCTGGTCTTTGGCCTTCTGGCCATCAACCTGAGCAAGGCTGGCGACGACCCTCGGATCGTACGCGAAAAAGCCGAAAAACTGAGTTCGAAAGCTGCTTCAGTGAAAAAAGACTGGAAGGACGTGGCAGCACCAATGGTTGTTGGCCGCACAGAGCAAATGCTGTCGGAGTACGAAAACGCCCCTGACAGCTTGCGGCCCGGCATATTGCAGCGTGGTGTGGACTCCTTGCAGTCCACTTTTGCCGTAGCCAAGGAAATTGCCGACCGTCCGCCCAAGCAGGATTGGAAGTATATCGTGTCGCATATTTTTCCGGAAAATATCGCCAAGTCTGTGGCCGAAAACCAGGTTTTGCAGGTGGTTGTTTTTTCGATCCTGTTTGGCCTTGGTATCAACATGGCTGGCGGCGCGCACCGACGCATGATGGTCGGGTTTTGCGAAAGCCTGACAGCGGTTATGTTCAAGTTCACAACGTTGGTCATGTACGCGGCTCCACTCGGTGTGCTTGGTGCCATGGCTTCCGCCGTTTCGGCTATGGGGTTAGATGTTTTCATCCCAATGGCCAAACTGGTGCTAACGCTATACGGCGCTTTGATTGCCTTTGTGGTCGTGGTGTTCGGCCTTATCGTATTGGTAATGCGAATCAACATCCGGAAATTATGGGGTGCCATCCAGTCGCCAGTTACGATCGCTTTTTCGACTGCATCCAGCGAGGCGGCACTCGGACCGGCCATGCAAAAATTGGAGGCCTACGGCATTCCGCGTCGAATCGTATCGTTTGTGCTGCCCACGGGCATGAGTTTCAACCTCGACGGCTCCACGTTGTACCTGAGTTGTGCGGCGATTTTTGTCGCCCAGGCCACCGATCACCCCATCGCTACATCGATCAGTGGTCAACTGACGCTTTTGCTCGTTTTGCTCATCACCAGCAAAGGCGTGGCAGGTGTTGCGCGGGCTTCTCTGGTCATCCTGATGGGGACGATCGGCCAATTCGGTATTCAGGATTGGCCAGTTTACCTCATCCTCGGCGTGGATGTGCTGATGGATATGGTGCGGACAGGCGTGAACATGCTCGGCAATTGCCTGGCCACGGTCGTCATCGCCAAGTGGGAGGGCGAATTTGAGGATTGATCCCCGATCCTGGGTTTGACCAACATTTGTCGCACATGAAAACCGCGTTTTTAATTTCATTTTTAACCGCCACGACGGTAATGCCCCTGCTTGCGCAACCAATCGCGGTGCTGACGTACAACATCCGCTACGACAACCCGGCCGATGGTGACGATGCGTGGCCCCTGCGCCGCGCGTTTTTGGTTCGCCAACTGCGCTTCCACGCGCCCGATATTTTCGGCATTCAGGAAGGGCTAAAGCGCCAAGTGGACTTTATTCAGGAGCAACTACCCGAATTTGAGCACGTTGGTTCAGGGCGCGACGACGGGCGGGAGGCAGGCGAATACTCGGCACTTTTTTTTCGAAAAAACCGCTTTGTTGCCCTGGAATCAGGCACCTTTTGGCTCTCTGAACGGCCCGATACCGTATCGAAAGGCTGGGATGCTGCACTGCCACGCATTTGTACCTGGGCTTTACTGTCAGACAAAGACACTAAGCGAAAACTCTGGGTGCTCAACACCCATTTCGACCATATCGGCAAGGAGGCCCGCAAGTCCTCTGCTGCACTCATAATGAACAAAATCAGGGAAAAAAACCCGAAAGGCTACCCGGTGGTCCTCATGGGCGATCTAAACGCTACTCCAGGCAGCGAACCGATCTGGATGTTTTCCCAGGAATTGCTCGATACACGCTCCCATAGTATCGAGCCGCCGTTTGGTCCGCCCGGCACCTTTAATGGTTTTCGTTTCAAGGAACCCGTGGAGGTATGTATTGACTACATCTTTGTGTCGCATGACCTGGCCATTCGCCAGTATGCTGTACTCAGCGACTCTTGGGGCTGCAGATATCCGTCGGACCACCTGCCTGTTTATGCCAAGTTGGAATATACTCCCAAGGGAAAAAAACGCTGAACCGCATGGTGTGCGCTAAATGCGTACTTTTGCAGCCCTCAAAAGTGACTATTGGCCGCCATGATCATAACAAAAGCCGAGTTTGTATCGAGTTTCACCTCCGAAAGCCAATGCCCGAAAGTCCGTTTTCCGGAGTTCGCGTTCATTGGCAGATCAAACGTGGGCAAATCGTCGCTCATCAATATGTTGACCGGGCGAAATGGCCTGGCCAAGGTATCGGCCACGCCGGGCAAAACCCAGTTGATTAATTTTTTCAACATCAATGACCGTTGGCACCTCGTCGATCTGCCGGGTTACGGCTACGCTAAAGTGTCCAAGACCCAGCAAAAAATACTGGCTACCATGATTGAGGGATACCTGCTTCATCGGGAAAATTTGGTGCTGGCTTTTGTACTCATTGATGCCAATGTACCACCAACCCGGGCAGATCTCGATTTTGTGAATCGTCTCGGCGAACATCAGGTGCCGTTTGCTCTGGCATTTACCAAAACCGACCGGAACAAGAAGGGTGTCTCCGGTGGAAACGCGGAGGCTTTCCTTGCGGCCATGAGCGAGACATGGGAAAACCTGCCCCAGCATTTTATTACTTCTTCAAAAACTGCCGCCGGTCGCAAGGAAGTACTCGATTTCATCGCCAAATCACTTAAAAAAAAGGTTGCTTAACCACTTCTACGTTTGTGAAAAAAAACACTCAAACATACCCGCGCGTCATCGAAAATATCGAAGATTGGCCAATAAACCGGCTAAGTGAAGACCGCACGGCATTTATTCAGGATATTGAAGAGGCTACCTTCAAGCGGCTACGGCCCAAAAAACTGCAAGATTTGGTGGATTTGATCGTAAAGACGATCTACCAGGAGCGGATTCGAGTCAAAGAATCGCCCTGGAAAGTGGATCCGCCCAACGACCGGTCGTTTTGGAACAAGATCAGCAAGCAACTTATTACAAAATCGCTCGACCGTAAAGACTCCGGCGCACAGGTAGAGGCAGAGGGCATCCTGCGCAAAATCATCCACCGGTATGCCGAGGAGATTGTGGGGACGTTCAAGATTTCCACGTTTCGATTCGCTCAACGATTTCTCACAGTCTTGTTCAACCGCCTGTTGAATGCTGCATTCGACAAGAGCATCGCCAGCCTCTGGCGGGGAAGGCGCCAGCTATTTGAACGCCTCAAGGTGGTGGGTGACGTAGAAACCGTGCGCCAATTATTTCGCCATGGCACAGTGGTGGTCGTGCCTACACACTCCAGTAACCTCGATTCCATACTTGTAGGCTACGCCATGGACCAGATCATGGGCCTACCCTCGTTTTCCTATGGTGCAGGCCTCAACCTGTACAATTTCGGGCCGGCGGCTTATTTTATGAACCGACTTGGTGCTTACAGAGTGGATCGGCGCAAAAAAAACGCCATTTACCTGGAGGCCCTCAAAACCATGAGCACGCTTAGCATCCAACGCGGAGTAAACAGCCTTTTTTTTCCGGGAGGAACCCGCGCACGCTCTGGCGAACTGGAACGCGACCTGAAAATGGGCCTGCTCGGCACTACCGTAGAAGCCCAACGCGCCCTTTGTCAGACTGGTGAAAACCGCAAAGTGTTCATCGTACCGATGGTCATCGGCTACCACTTTGTGCTCGAAGCACCATTTCTCATTGAGCAGCACCTTCGGTTTATTGGCAAGGAGCATTACCTGCGCCTGCGTGATGACAGCCTTAGTGTGCGTAGTTGGTTTCGCTTCGTATGGCGTTTTTTTTCCACTACAAGCGACATCACGCTCAGCATCGGAAAACCCATGGATGTGCTCGGCAATTTTGTAAATGCCGATGGACGCAGTTTCGACCGTTTTGGAAACGAGATTCATATCGGCGAGTATTTTATGTCCAACGACCGCATGATAAATGAGGACCGCCAACGGGAAGGTGAGTACACCAAATTGCTCGCTGAACGTATCGTGGAACGTTATGCTGTGGAAAATATAGTGCTCAGTAGCAACCTCGTCGCATTTGCCGTTTTCGAAATGCTGCTCCACCAACACCCAAAACTGGACATCTTCGGCATTCTGCGCCTGCCTCCCGACGACTACCTGTTTCCTTTCAACTCGGTAGTGGAAGTAGTGGAGCAGATGCAAGCACAACTGTACAAATGGGAAAGTGCGGACAAGATCAAACTCTCGCCCGAAATTCATTTGCCTGCCGACCAAATTGTACGTCACGGCGTGGAAAAACTCGGCATGTTCCACCGGGAGAAACCCCTTAGTTTCACAAAGGATGATGGTATTGTTTCATCCAATTTTCGAGTGCTTTATTTTTATCACAACCGACTCAACAACTACAGCCTGCAAAACGCTGTTCAGTGGAAATCGGAGGAAATCGAAGTGCTGAAAGTAGACTGAGTTGAATGATAAATGTTGAATGATGAATCAATACGAAAATCTGCAAATTGAAATGGCTGACGGTATTGCCGTTGTCACTATTAGCCGCGAAAAAGCGCTCAATGCCCTGAACTCCCAGACGATGCTGGAACTGCACCGTTTTTTTGGCCAGGAAGCACCTGCCATGCCGGACCTGAAAGGCGTAATACTTACCGGCGCTGGCGAAAAAGCCTTTGTGGCTGGCGCCGACATTACCGAGTTTAGCGGCCTCAACCCGGAACAGGGCGCTGCTTTTGCACGGCGCGGCCAGGAGATTTTTTTTCTCATCGAACGCTTTTCGCGGCCGGTTGTGGCAGCCGTGAACGGATTTGCCCTCGGTGGAGGCTGCGAATTGGCAATGGCCTGCCACTTGCGCGTAGCGGGCGAAAAAGCCCGTTTTGGCCAGCCCGAAGTCAATCTCGGCCTTATCCCCGGTTACGGTGGCACGCAACGTCTTGTACAGTACCTCGGCAAAACCAAAGCAACAGAACTGCTAATGACCGCCGATATGATCGGCGCGGAGGAGGCCCTTCGCCTTGGTTTGGTCAACTATGTGACACCGCTTGGCGAGGAGGTGACCAAAGCCAGGGAGCTCATCGAAAAAATAGCAACCAAAGCACCCGTGGCGATCTCAAAAATAATCGAGTGCGTCAATGCCTACTATGAACCAACCACCGACGGCTTTGCTACCGAAGTGGACACATTTGGGCAATGCTGCGGTACCGACGATTTCAAGGAAGGGGCCAGCGCATTTGTTGAAAAACGCAAAGCAAACTTTCAGGGGCGCTGATACGACCTGCACACAACCATGAATCAAAAATTCATCGAGACCGACATAATTATCATCGGTGCGGGGCCGGTGGGGCTGTTTGCAGTATTTGAAGCCGGGCTGCTGAAAATGCGGTGCCACCTCCTGGATGTATTGCCTCAGCCGGGTGGGCAGTTGACCGAAATTTATCCCAAAAAGCCGATTTACGATATCCCCGGCTGCCCGAATGTGCTGGCGGGTGACCTGGTGAAAAACCTGCTCAAACAGATCGAACCCTTTAACCCCGGATTCTCGCTCGGTGAACGTGCCGAGGCACTCGAACGTCATGCCGACGGGCGTTGGCGTGTCACGACAGACAAAGGCCGCGTACACCTCGCACCGGCTGTTTTTATCGCAGGCGGGCTAGGGTGTTTCGAGCCGCGCAAGCCCCCCATTGATACTATTGACCAGTATGAAGGCAAAGGAGTGGAGTATTTTGTGCGCAATCCCGAAGATTTTCGCAACAAACGGGTCTTAATCGCAGGCGGAGGCGACTCTGCCCTTGACTGGGCTATCTACCTCGCCAATGAAGTGCGCGAATTAACACTCGTACACCGACGTACCGAGTTTCGCGGTGCGCTCGATTCTGTGGAAAAAATGCAGCACCTCGCCCAAATCGGTAAGATCCGGCTGGTTACCAACGCGCAGGTAGTCGGTTTGCAAGGCCAGAATTCGCTCGAAACAGTGGATGTTCAACACGACACGGAAGGCACATTTTCCCTTCAGGCTGACTATTTTTTACCGTTATTCGGGCTGACACCCAAACTCGGTCCCATCGCCGATTGGGGGTTGGCCGTGGACAAAGGGGCTGTCGAAGTCAATACATTCGATTACAGTACCAATGTGCCCGGCATTTTTGCCATCGGCGATATTAACACCTACCCGGGCAAACTGAAACTGATTCTTTGCGGTTTTCACGAAGCAACCCTTGCCTGTCAGTCTGCATTCAATTTGGTGAATCCGGGCAAAAAACTCTCGTTCAAGTACACCACCGTTACGGGAATCGAGGGTATGCCCGCCACCGCAACACCCTGAAAAAGTAGAATTTCCATGCCAGATACGATTTCTGTTACCGTACTAGATCGCAACGACACCGTTCATCTTTTGGATGCCCCAACCGATATAGGCTTCAACCTCATGGAACTGTGCAAAAGTTACGAACTGCCCGTGAAGGGGACATGTGGCGGCATGGCGTTATGCGCTTCCTGCCACGTTTACGTCCGCAGTAATCATATACTGCCCGAGCCATCGGACGACGAGATGGCCATGCTTGACTCGGCTTTTTTTGTGCAAGGAAACAGCCGCCTGGCTTGCCAGATCAAATTGGCAGATGCACTGGACGGGCTGGAAGTGAAATTAGCGCCGGAGCCCGAGTGAAAGACGGGCACTTTTGCGGCAGCAAATCCAGGAATCGGTTTAGTCCAAGGCATTTGTCCGCATCGAGGTCATAACTGATGTTTTGGCGAAAATAGGCTTCGACATCAAATCCGGGCATATTGGGCAGGATTTGTGTTAGCTCCGGTATACGGGCGATACCCGAAGCCAGCGCTTCGTTGAACCGTTCGAGAAAATCCACCTCCATCGGTCGAACACTGAGCCAAGCCGCAAACACAAATGGCAGCCCTGTCCAATTCAACCATGCCTCGCCAAGGTCATAAACGAATGGATACCGCCGTTCCATACCGATAGCACGGTCGCCTATGATCAATCCCGCTGTGTCGCCGCTAATACGCTGCTCAAAACCCTCCGTTGCGGGCAAAAAAACCGGGTTTACGCCCCAATACTCCCGACACAAGATTGGTGTAAGCGTAGCCGAGGTTTTGGAGTGAAAATCGAGGTATAGCTGTTTGACCTCTTGCAAGGGCTTATCTGAATAAATGCACACGGTCTTGACCGCACCAACGGCACCGATACAGTAATCCGAAACCAAATAGGCCTGCGGCAAATCGGGGATGACGGCTACCGGCGCGAGTACTAAGTCGGCTTCTCCGTTGCGCAACTTTTGGGCACAAACAGAGGGGATGTCCAAACTCAACTCGATGTATTCTGAAAAAGCGGTTCGGAAAATGCCGTAGATGAACGGCTTGGTATTCAGGTAACTGACGGCAGACAGGCGCAGTTTTTTCATAACGTAGTGGTTCTCTGGGGCGTTGACTTTTATTGGGCTTGTGCGACGGGCAGTTCGAAATAACCACGCCATTGCTTGTCCTCCTCAAAAACAGTTTCCGTATAGTCATTCAAAACGTTGTACAACGTATCCCTTTCGATGGGACGGCGGCCCACTCGGCGGATCATTTCCACCAATTGTTGGGTGGTGAGCGCCGGGTTTTGTTCTTCGGATCCGGCCATGGAATAAATCTTGGTAGTGTCGTCGATGGTACCGTCCATGTCGTCCACACCAAAGGCAAGCGACAGTTGTGCCAGTGTACGCCCAATCATGGGCCAATAGGCCTTGATATGGTCGAAGTTGTCGAGGTAAATGCGGCTGATAGCATAATTACGCAAGTCTTCAACGGCAGTACTTTCGGGCACATGGCTCATTTGGTTGTCCTGGTTGCGGAATTTGAGTGGGATAAATGTCTGGAACCCGCCTGTTCGGTCCTGCAACTGGCGCAGCTGTTCCAGGTGATCAATGCGGTGCCAGAAATTCTCAATGTGGCCATAGAGCATGGTAGCGTTGGAGCGCCCGCCCAGGTTATGCCACACTTCATGCATACGCAACCACTGCTCGGCGGTACACTTGTCGGCGGCAATCTGCTCCCGGATCTCGGGGTGAAAAATCTCGGCCCCTCCGCCGGGCATGCTATCGAGGCCAGCCTCTTTCATCAGGCGCATACCATCTTCATAAGTCACCTTTGCTTTTTTGAAAATGTAGTGGTACTCCACCGGAGTAAGCGCCTTGATGTGCAGTTCCGGTCGATGTGTTTTTATTTTCTGAAAAAAAGACTGGTAAAATGGCAGGTCGTACTGAGGCAGCACGCCGCCAACAATGTGTACCTCGGTTACGGGCTTTCCATCATACCGACGCACCATGTCAAACATTTCATCCATGGTAAATGCCCAGGAATCGGCATCCTCGCGTTGCTTGATGAGGCGGGAATAGGAGCAAAACTTACAGTCGTACACGCACAAATTTGTCGGTTCGATGTGGAAGTTGCGGTTAAAGTAGGTGTCGTGGCCGTTTTTCCGTTCCCGCACCGTGTTTGCAAGCACGCCGAGGAAGGCCAAATCGGCGTTTTCAAACAAAAAAAGCCCTTCCTCTGGGCTGATCCGTTGTGCGTTGGCTACTTTTTCGGCGATTGTTCGGTGTTCGTTGCCGAAGATTTTGTTGTCGAGTAACAGGTCCAATTGTTCCATGTGTTAGCCGTAGGCTGAATGTCAAGGGGATAAACCGTATAGATCGGCCAAAGTTCAGCGCTCACGGAAACTTGATGATGTCTATCAGTTTTCGAGCGTTTTCGCGGTTGGAAAACTGGGTTTCGAGCACGGATTTGCGGTCGTTTATTTTGCTGGTATCGAACGGGGCGTTTATCAGAGCCTCTACTGTTTGGCGAATGGCGGCGGCGGAATTTCGGACGTAGCAGAGCGACTTGAGGTCCATGCCGGAAACCATAGCGTCGTTGACGATACAGTACCTGCCCCGAAACAAAGCGTTGAGCAATTTCAGTTTTACACCCGAGCTTTGAAACGAGACCAGTACGTTGATATGGGCGTTTTTAATCAGGTCAACCATACGCTGCTCATTGGGGTTGTCTACCAGAGTGATGTGCTCGTGTTTTGCCGCAAGTTCGCGAAGGCTATCCGTAGGTTCCATACCGGCGATGACGAAGGGAATATTCAGGTCCGAAAAAACCTCATTTACAAGCCACTGGGCGGCCTTATCGTTGTCGGGCACGCTGAGGTTGCCATGAAATAGCACATAATCCCCACGCCCCGGAAGGCACTCCACTGCCGCATTTGGATGAAATGCCGGTACATATTGTACATTGACTTTGAACTGCTTGAAATAGGCTTGGTCGGTCAATGACAGGGTAATCACGTCATCGGAATGTAAGAGCACCTTGAGTTCAGTGCGTTGCAGCCGAAGGCTTTCTACAAAAAAATACAGCTTAGCGGGCCACGAGTCGGTCAATTCTGCAAGGCTTTCATAGTATTGCCATTCCACGTTGTGCATACGTACGACTTTTTGTCGACCACGCAGTTGTTTGCGCCACACCAGGCCTGCTGTATGCATCCCCTCGAACAAAATGGGGTGTTTATCTCTTTTTAATCGGCGCAAAAGTGCCTGGCTTTGGCGGGTACGCATGATGAACGGCAAGAGACCAATTTGATACCACAACGATCGACTGCGCGGGTAGTAGTTTATTTCGTGGCAAAATTGTCCCAATACATCCTGTTGTGTGCGCCCGCCGTACTGGTAGCAGTGCAAGATCACTTTTACTCCCAGGGCGTGTAGCGCCTTGATCTGGTTGAACACGACGATTACCCCTCCATAATTGGCTGGGTAGGGAATGTCAAAAGAGACGACGTGCAGGTACATAGGGCCGGAATGAAGGGAAAAACAAAAAAAAGCGCGGCAAAGATAGGCTGTCTTAGATTTTGCCCACACGGACAAAAAATTTTTACTGAAGCGCTTGCTAGTTCTTTTGCAATCGCCATACATTAGGGCACGATTACGACTTGTCTTTTTTCTTTTTCGAAAACATATTGTTAACCAAAATCTGAGGGTATGAATATCACTTTTGAGGAGCTTCGCCGTATCAAACATGCTTTGCCTACCGGCAGCATCGCCCGTATCGCCAACGAGCTCGAGATTGATGAGCAAACAGTACGCAACTACTTTGGCGCACACAATTACCAGGAAGGGCAAATTGTGGAATGGCACCTGGAACCCGGCCCAAATGGAGGCATCGTGCATTTAGAGGATACCAAAATATTAGACCGCGCCAAGGAAATTCTGGGCGAGCACCATGTATCCAGCGAAAATTAATACGCGTTTGTAAAACTAAAAAAAGGGGAAGTCCGGACTTCGGACTTCCCTTGCTTTTTGGAGCGTCAAATACTTGGGTGCAGCCAAACGCAGATACGATACCTTTGCTCCATGCAACTTGCCGTTCAAGTCGTGTTTTGGGGCAGCATGCTGGCGCTGCTGCACACCTATATTTTTTATCCCTTGTTGATGCGTTTTTTGGCGCAAAACAAACGCCCTAACCGTACTTTTTTTGCGATTGACGATCCGAACTTGCCTGTCGTATCGGTGCTGATGTCGGTTCACAACGAAGAATTGGTCATCGCTGAAAAACTGCAGAGCCTGCTCAGCCTTAACTACCCGGCTAAAAAACTGCGTATTTTCATCGGTTCGGACAGATCAACTGACCGTACTAACGAGATCATAGAAAAAATTATCGCTCAAAACACAGCAGCCAACATCCGTTTTCTACCCTTTGCCCAACGTCGTGGCAAGCCCCCCGTCATCAACGATCTTTCTCAAGCCGCATCGCTGCCATTACTCCATTCTTCCCGGCAAAAACCTGCTGATCATATTTTACTGCTTACTGATGCCAGCGTTATGCTCGAGCCTGACACACTATTTTGTCTGGTAAGGCATTTCAAAAACGCCCGAATTGGTGTGGTGGATGCCAATATGCGCAGTAAGGGTATGCGCGATACAGGCATCAGCCGGAGCGAAGAACGGTACCTGAGCGGCGAAGTGTTGTTGAAACACCGGGAAGGCTTGGCTTGGGGAACCATGATCGGCCCGTTCGGCGGGTGCTATGCCCTTCGGGCCGAGTTGTTTGAGCCAATTCCGCCACGCTCGTTAGTGGATGATTTTTGGCTGGTGTTTCGAGTATTAGAGCGTGGTTTTTGGGCGATCAACGATCTTGAAGCGGTATGCTATGAGGGTGCCACACACCGCGTTTCGGACGAATACCGTCGTAAAAAACGCATCGCAGCAGGTAGTTTTCAGAACCTCGCACGATTTCGGCGCTGGGTTTTGCCACCGGTCACACGTTTAGGGTTTGCCTTCTTTTCGCACAAGGTGCTGCGCTGGTTTGGCGGCTTTTTTTTGATAGGTATGTTCCTCTCGGCAAGTTGGTTAGCCCTGGAAAGTCCGTTCTTTCGAATGGTTTTTGGACTGATGTTGTTCGGCATAGCCAGTGCGTTAGCCTTGAGCCAAACCAAGAATCCCCTGGCTAAAAACCTGACCTATTTCCTGGCAATGAACGTGGCGTTGACGGACGGTTTTTTCAAATGGCTGCGCGGCATCCGGGAAAACACTTGGCAGCGCACGGAACGGGCTTGAATTAAACACCTACTTTTGCACCCTTAGGAACGGCGCGGGAATAAAAGTACAAATTTGGCGGCCTAATTTTGCCGTTGTTTTCGTTGTTCGTCGGTTGTTTAGGCACCACTAA
>JBJXEZ010000369.1:0-3401 GCA_046153695.1 Saprospiraceae bacterium | reverse complement strand
GTAACCAGATTCCAAAATTGTTGCGCTACGCCTTCCTCTTGTTGGCCGTCGGAGCTGGGGCTTTCCTCTTGCTTAATGTTATCTCTAACTTGGGCATCCCCAGCGAAGGGCCGTTCCTGCGCGGGTTTGTCGCCACTTACAGCGATCCCGGTCCAGCCACCGTGTCGCTACCGGAAGGACGGGGCGAGATGAAAATCATGAACCTCAGCGAAAAAAAATTCGTGCTGCTGGGGTTCTCCGACCTGAAATCGCTGCTGACTATCCGCCATCTGTTTTACCTGCTGAGCGACAACATGCGCTGGGTTCTGGTCATCATGGCCCTGTTCCAGATGTCCCGCATTTTTCAGAACCTCGACCGGAAAGCAGTTTTCTGTGAGGACAATGTGCGCAGCATACGGGTGATCGCCTTTTGTGTGTTTATTTACCCATTCCTGAAATTAGAGGCCACTTTACAGTTCAATGCCATTGTCTCACGCCTGCCAGGTCACGGCCTGAACCTAACTCATGTCTCGGTATTTCACGAAAGCCTGGCCGTAGGCGTGTTGCTCGGCCTGATTATTTACTCCCTCGCGGAAGTATTCCGTATCGGCACACACCTTCAACAAGAACAAGACCTAACCATCTGAACCATGCCGATCATCGTAAACGTAGATGTAATGATGGCCAAACGCAAAATGTCGCTGACCGAACTCGCTTCCAAAGTAGACATCACGCTCGCCAACCTCTCCATCCTGAAAACAGGCAAGGCCAAGGCCATCCGTTTTGGCACGCTCGAAGCCATTTGTAAAGCCCTCAATTGCCAGCCCGGCGACGTGCTGGAATATACGCCCGGACCCGAAACTCCCGCCGAAAACGATTAACTTTCAACTACTTTTTGCGTTATGAAACAGTCTTTTATTGCACTCCTGCTTTTTCTTTGGGCAATTGCCCTGAATTGCCAAACCCTCGTTAATCCCGGATTTGAACAGCCCGATGCCGATGCCAACAGTGGCCAAACAGGCTGGAACACCAACCGCCGCACCGGCATCAGTTCCGACGGCCAGGAGCCGCACGCGGGTGCCGGTTGCATGCGCCTCCACAACGTGCCCGGCAGTGGTTTTGGTTCGATTTCGCAGGTGGTAACGCTACTACCAGCCACTGCAATCCGCAAGTTTCGGGTTTCCGGGCATATCCGCCGCGACTCCGTGGAGGGTTACGTTGGCATCTGGATCAAGGCCACCGACGGCGGCGCCACGAGCCTTTTTTTCGATAATATGTACGACCGACAACTGGCAGGCTCCGCTCCCTGGGCCAGGTTCAGCACAGACTTCGTGGTGGACGAAACAGCCAGAGAGGTCCAAATAGGTGGGTTGCTGGTCGGTGATGGTACAGCCTGGTTCGACGATTTTGACATGGAGGAAATCCCAATGGCCATCGGAGCCATGCCTGATTCGATCCGCCAGTTTTTGAACGAAGCCGTGGACCTTGTGGAAAAACATGCGCTCTACCGGGACTCGGTCAACTGGCCCAAGGTTCGGTCGCATGTCATGGCGATGTCCTCCGATGCCACCGCCTACTCGGATTGCTATCCGGCTGTTCGGTATGTTTTGCAAAAATTAGGCGACCACCACAGTTTCCTCATGGGTGCCCAATCAAGCAAGGAATGGGCCGAGCCGGAGCCGGATGCCTACAAAAAAATGCCGCTCACAACCGGCGAAATCATCGAAGGCAAGTATGCTTACCTGCGCATGCCGGGTGTGAACAGCGGCAGTGAGGAAGCCAATACCTACTTTGCTGACCAGTTGCATGATCTCCTTGATTCGCTGGCCAAGGCCAAGCCTGTCGGTTGGATTCTGGACCTGACGGCAAATACCGGTGGGAACTGCTGGCCCATGCTGGCTGGTATCGGCCCGTTGTTGGGCGAAGGACCTTGCGGGTATTTCTTGGTGCCGGGTGCATCGACGGACGCGTCGTGGTATTACAAAAAAGGCGCGGCGGGCATTGGAAAAAATCCGATCACGAAAGTAAGCCGCAAGCCCGCCAGATTGGACAAAAAAATGCCGCCAGTGGCTGTGCTGACTGGGCCGCGAACGGGAAGCTCCGGCGAGGTGGTCACGGTGGCGTTCCGCAAACGACCCAACACGCGCAGTTTCGGGGAGCCTACCGCTGGCCTTTCCACCGGCAACCAAAGTTATCCCCTGCGCGACGGATCGCAAATCTTTCTGACCACCTCCGTCTATGCCGACCGGGAAAAAATGGCCTACGGTTCGAAAATAATACCGGACGAAACCGTACCGAAAGGTGCCGAAGATAAGGCGATCGAGGCAGCAAAAAAGTGGTTAGAAAACCGATAGCGGTCGTTCGCGTTCCTGATTCTGCTTTGTCATTTTGAAAAAATCCATCCACATCGCGGCGTGAAAATTCGGAGCAAAACCCGCCGTGATGTGGATGGATTATTTCAAAATGACAAAGTAGCGTTAAGTTGACAGGTTGATCTCCACACCCGATCACTCGCTTCGCAACGGTTGCACCGGGCTTGTCAAAGCCGCCCACACGGTTTGGGAGCCGACGGTAATTCCTGCCACCACAAACAACACCAGTATCCCCGGCAGAAATACCCCGGCAGACATGGGAATACGCTCGGCAAAAGTTTGCAGCCCCTGGCTACCCAACAGGTAACATGCCGGCACTGCGATAACTACCGCGATGCCGAACAGCAGCAAGTACCCTTTTGAAAGTTGCAACACGATGTCCCAAGGCCTGGCTCCGATCACTTTGCGAATACTGATTTCTTTGGCTCTGGATTCTACGGTGTAAATGACCATACCGAGCAAACCCATGCAGGCGATGATCATACCGAGCAGGCCGAAAAAGCCCACAATACGCCCCAGATCGAGCATTTCGGCATACAGTCCGCGTACGGTTTCATCATAAAATTCGGCTTCAAACGGCTGGCCAGTCTCCATTTTTTTCCAATTGCGTTCGAGCGCAGCCAGTACGGGCGCGGGGTCACCAGCGGAAATATCGAGATTCAATACCTGACAAGCAGTAGGGTTGTAGCGCAGCAGCAGCGGTTCAGGGGCATACATGCCGGGCTTGAAGGGGAAATTCTCCGTCACGCCGCAAATGGTCAGGTGCAAGCTATCGCCCACCAGAATGGATTTGCCGACAGCGTCGGCGGGCTGCTTGCCGAGGTTGAATTGTTTCACAAAAAGCGTGTTCACAATAGCGAACAACTCGCTCTGCTGCGCCGGGTTTTCGGGAAACGGTTTGCCCGCTGCGAGTTTGATACCAAAATGGTCGAGGTAACGGTGGTCTACGAAATAGTCCCGCACGCCCACGCGCTCGGCACCTGTATGGGTTCGCACATCGTCCGAGCCATCGAACCAGGTGCCCATGGGTATCGAGATGCCCGACAAGTT
>JBJXEZ010000359.1:0-4360 GCA_046153695.1 Saprospiraceae bacterium | reverse complement strand
CGCCTATGTTACACTTTTTTATGCCAACAGCCACCAACCCATGCACGAGAGTCCGCTGCTCCGCACCCTTCAAATGCTCACTGAAGAAGAGTTCGACATGCTGGAAAAGTTTGTCGAATCCCCCATTTTCAACGAAGCCAACCGGTTTAATGATACGGTACGGTTGTTCGAGTACCTGCGGGGGCACTATCCGGCGTTTGCTGACCCGAGGTTGGAAAAATCGTTGGCCGGGCGAGCGCTTTTTGCCTCCCGCAGCAACCCCGAAAACGAAGTGGAACGTACCATGGCCCAGTTGATGCACATTGTCAAACAATTTATCAACTTTCGCTACTCAGCGGTCAAGGGCGGACGGGCGGTACGCAGCGGACGCAAATCCAACATCACACAAGACCCAGTAGCCCTGCTCAACTTCGCTCGCCAACAGCTGGCCCTCATGCGGTTTTACAGCGAACGCCTGCGACAAAAACCACTTGAATTACCTGCAGTTGCTCCTTTACCGACTGAGGGCGGGAAAAAACGTCGGGTGAAACGCGCCGAGCATTTTTTTCAAAACCTGTACCAGGAACTGGAAGAGGTGTTCCGCGAACAACAGCAGTTCGACAACTTCGAGGAACACGAATTCAGTGATTTTTTTTACTTCCTGTATTTGTCAGCCCAGGAAAAAGCCATCTACGAAAGCCTGAGCGAGTGGTCGGCTCAAGATGGTTTCGTCAATCTGTTGGTAGCCTCCGAGAACCTCGATCGGTTTTACTTGCTGAGCAAACTGGACCAGATGTGCAAACTCGTGCACCTGCAGCAAATCGCAATGCCGTTTGATGAGACTTCAGATGAGTTCCGTCGCCTGACAACCAACCAAAAACTGACGGTACAAATGACCGAGCTGCTGATGCAGAACGATTACGATTACAACGACCCGAGTATCGCGTTGTACTTCACGTTGCTCCAGCTGCTAACAAAGAAAAAGCCAGAAAAAACGGATCCCCTTGCAGAGCAATTTTTCCGCCTCCTGCGCGAACACCGCGATCTCGTGCCCGCCAAACGATTCCGTGATTTCAATGTCATCGTGCGTTCATACTGGACGCGTCGCTACCGTCAAACGCGCGACCGGCTGTATTTGGAACAGATTTTTCAGTCGCACCAAGAAGACGTGGAGCAGATACGCCGAAAGAGCGAGGATATCCAGAGCACACATTTTCAGAGTATCCTGTTCAATGCCATCCGGTTAGGGCACTTGGATTGGGCCTCGGCTTTTCTCGATGAATTTTCGTCCAAACTGATCGCCACGCCGGAGCCGGAGATCGTGGCTGATGTGATACGGGCCATGCTACTTTTCGCGCAGGGCCACCATACGGAAGCAGCCCGCCGCCTGCCACACTATTTTTATTACGGTACCACCGACGACCCCAACCTGTACTCCCTTGCCGCTACACTTGATATGCGTATCCGCTACGAGCTCGGCACCCTGCTCGACGACGAAGGCGTAAATATGAAACGTGCTACACACAAACGTATCAAAGAAAACCGGACGTTGCGCCCCGAACGCCAAGCCAGCATTTTTGGTTTTTACGAAGCCACTGTGCAGCTTTTCCGGCAAAAAGAAAAACTTGAACTGCGCGGACCCAACCTGCCTTCCATCCGCCAGGAAGTAGGCCGAATAGCCCAAGATATCGAAGAAAAAGCCGTGGTGGATACGGAGTGGCTGCGCGAGAAGTGCCGGGAGATTTTGGCCCGGATCGATAAATCCAACAAAATCCAGTAAGTTTGTCAAAAAATATCAAGCATGTTCGACACTATCGCCGCTACCGCTTACGAAACAGACCGAAATAAACCTATGCCTTCGCTAAACCACTCCGTAATTCAACTCAATCTCGGCTCGGAACTGCGCAGCCGCTACAAAAATAAATACCGTGTTGCTTCCGAACTGAACCTCGACCTGTCTGATTGGATGTCGGTGCCGGACATCTGTATTTTCCCCAAAATGCCGCTCGATCTGCAAAACGACGTGATTGCCGTGATGCAAGCCCCCCTTTGCACCGTGGAAATCATTTCTCCATCCCAATCGCTGACCGAATTGGTGGCCAAAGCCCGGGAATATTTCAACCACGGCGTCAAGTCCTGCTGGATCGTTCTGCCGCCTCTGGGCAATATTTATGTGTTCCGCTCGCCTGATGAGTACGACATTTTCCGCTCTACCGAAACACTGCACGATCGTGTGCTGGATATTTCGATTCCACTAAACGAGGTGTTCGAATAAAATTCCAGTATTAAAACTGAAAATAAATAAACGGCTGCACGTCTGAGGATTTCACTTGCATCACCAGAATAACGAAAAGTGTGATCAGTACCGCTTTGGCTGGCAAAGAAAGTGCTGTCACCTGGCGTTCTGCGGCATGCTCCCAGGTGGTTGGCAATACATGCAGCCCGTACCCGAAGATCATCCAAAACACAACTGCCCCGTATCCAGCCAAAAATTCCGGCAATACCTGTGGGTTGAAGGCATAGGCAATTTGTTCGAGCATGGCCAGCACGGCGGCCAAATCCGGTGCCCGGAAAAATATCCAGCAAAAACACACGAAGTGGAATGTCCACAACCCGCCTAAAAATCGCCGCCACCAGCGCGGACGGCCGGGAAAAACTTCTTTCCACCACCGCTCCAAGCCCAGCGCAACGCCATGCAGCCCACCCCAAATGACAAACCGGGTGGCCGCGCCATGCCATAGGCCGCCCAGCAGCATGGTAATTAACAGGTTGAGGTATGTTCGGGCACGCCCCTGGCGGTTGCCGCCGAGGGAAATATACAGGTAGTCGCGCAGCCAGGTAGACAACGAAATGTGCCACCGCCTCCAAAACTCCGTAACACTTCGTGCCTGGTACGGCGAGTTGAAATTGATGGGAAACGTAAACCCGAGTAGCAATCCGATGCCGATAGCCATATCGGAGTAACCGCTGAAATCGCAATATATCTGGAGTGCGTAGCCATAAACGCCAATCAGGTTTTCCAGCCCGGTGTACTGCGTTGGCGATTCGAAAACGCGATCAACAAAATTCAGACTGATGTAATCCGAAATGACCGCTTTTTTGAACAAACCCACACAAAAAAGGTAAACGCCTCGCCCAAATTGTTCTTTTGACACATGCAGTGGACGGTGTATCTGGGGTAAAAAGTCTGCTGCCCGTACAATAGGGCCAGCCACCATCTGCGGAAAAAACGTGACAAAAAAGGCGTAGTCCCAAATGTCGTCAAGGGCCTTGATTTCGCCCCTGTACACATCGATGGTATAGCTCAACGACTGAAAAGTAAAAAACGAAATGCCGACCGGGAGGAAAATGTCGAAGTGCAGCGGCTGATCGCCCGTCATGCCCGCCCACAATTCGAAAAAGTAGTTGGTATACTTGAAATAGGCCAACATACCGAGGTTGGCCACAAGGCTGAGCACCAGCAACCGATACTTTGCCTGCTTGGTCGCTGCCGCTGCGATCCAACGCGCCAGGTGGAAATCTACCACTACACTTCCAACCAAAAGGAGGAAAAAAACGCCGCTGCTTTTGTAATAAAAATAGACCGAAAAAAGGGTACACCAGAGGATACGCGCTCTTTCATGCGGCAGCAGGAACCGATAAACCAGTAGAAATCCCAAAAACAGAAACAAAAAAAGCCCGCTGCTGAACAACAGCGGTGACTCGGGGTGGTACAGGAAATGTTCAAGGATCCTGGCAGAGTCGAACTGGAACATGATTATGCTGCCGTTTGGCCGGGCAAAAGTAGAAAAAAATCAAACACGTTCTTATACCCGAACAGCCCCCACCATTCGGTCTGCACCCGACAGGTCCTTTCGGAGTTCTATTTGCAAAAAACCCATTTCCCGCAGCAAGGGTACTACATCAGCGGCATTGTACTCGTTACACTCAAAAAAAAGCCGCCCGCCAGGCTGAAGTTTTTGCTGGGCAAACCGTGCTATAGCCTTGTAAAAAAGCAACGGGTCGGTGTCGTCGACAAACAAAGCCTGCGCAGGCTCATGGGCCTGCACATGCTCAGGCACCCGGTCCTTTTCGTGCACGGGGATGTAGGGCGGGTTGCTGACTACCACATCCAGCGGCGGGAAAAGTGTTGCGGTATCGGCATCAAATAGATCAGCGAGAAAGAACCGGGCCGAGTCTTTAGCCACCAACCGTTGGGCATTTTTTTCAGCCACCGCCAATGCTGCTTCGCTTTTTTCAAGTCCGAACAATCGAATTCCCGGTTGTTTGCGCTTCATAGCCAATGCAATACATCCACTTCCCAATCCGATGTCCAGCACAGCAGGTGATGTAACCGGACAACCTCGAAGATAATCCAGCACCCAGGCTACTAATTCTTCTG
>JBJXEZ010000354.1:0-21738 GCA_046153695.1 Saprospiraceae bacterium | reverse complement strand
AACTTGCACAACATGGGCACGTTGGTGTTGTAGTCGCTGCCTGCGGCAAACAGATCGTTGTTTACCCATGCGCTAGAACGAACCAGCGGAACCGTCCCGATCCGGTAGTTTTTTTGGGCCAAAATAGTACCCGTGGTCGGGTTGAACGACAGCAGGACGGCATCATCCGTCGGGCTTTCGCCGCTGGCCGAACCGGCTATACGGCCAAAAACCTGATACGCTTGCGTCACCGGGTTTTCCGTGACGTGCCAGACTAAGACATTTCGCGTGGGGTGCGACAGGTTTTTGTACCACACTGGCAGCCGGGTGTCGCAGTTCATCTTGGCGACGTAGCAATAATTTTGAACAGACCCTTGGGTGGACACCACAGACCGGGTAAACACAGCATGGCCGTCGCCGCTGGTCATGGCATCAGTGATAAACGAAACGCCTGGTCCTGGGTAGCGCCAGTGGTCGGTCAGTAGCCCGGCAGGGGAATAGCGGACAAAATACTGGTCGCCATTCTTGCCACCGATGCCGAGCAGGTCGCCATCGGGCAGTTGCAGCAGGTCAAGCCCCCAGAGGTACGGGTTGTTGCCGAGTGCGTAACTGACGGTTTTGAAAAAGGAGCCTTCGCAGCCACTCGTGTCGGCGATGTCCACGGTTTTGCACGATACATCCTGGCAAAACGAATCGTTTGCCGTGAGGCAAACCGTATAGGTGCCGGGGCTGGAAAAAACCTGATTCAGCACGGGAGTACTGCCAGCGGGCGTGCCGTTGATCGTCCAAACACCGGTAGTGGCTCCGGTGGTCGTATTGGCGAATAGGACCGTATTGCCCAATTCAGGAAAAGTCGGGATTACAGAAAAACCCGCCTGCACGCCACAAATGACGAGCAGGGTGTCGCTTTGTTTGTCGAAGCAATTGGGATCGGTGCCCTGTACCAAAAGCCGGACGATGTACTGGCCCGGTGCGTTGAACGCGAATGTCAGGCCCGACGAGATGCCTGCTGGAGTGCCGTTGATTTCCCAGGCGTAGGTCTGCACGTTTGGGCTGGGGCAAGCGAACAACAGGCTCGTACCCGCAGCCACAACCGGCCCGGCTGAGGCGGTGAACGCCGCCGAAACCGGCGACAGGCACGGGTCGAGGCAGCCTTTCGAATCGAGCAGACTGGCTCGGGCCTGGTTGAAAAAAAAGTCCATACGGTCGCTCTGGCCAGCGGTGAAGGCGTTGTAGCAAGCCAGCGTGGCGTAGTCCATATAGTTGATGGTCATGTCTGGCTGGTCGGAGGAAAAACCCGATTGGGCATCGGTGGAACAGGTATTGGCGGGTGTGCCACAGGGCAGCCAGGCGGTGGACTGGTCGGGAGGGGTGTCGCACACGCGGTCGCCGTCCTTGGCGCAGTCGTTGTTGGTGCAGCCACCCTCGAACGTGTGGTGCAGGCCGAGGTAGTGGCCAACCTCGTGTACAAGCACGCCGTTGTCTGCTTCGTTGCTGCCGAAAAACTGCGCCTCCATGACGATACCGTCAATGTCCGTGCCGTGCGAGGAGGGGAAATAGGCGTAACCAGCCACACCTGGGCCGCTGCTCTGGCTGGTCACCGAGCGCACGAGCCATACGTTCAGGTAGTGGTGCGGATTCCAGCGGTTGAGGTTTTTGAGCGGCAGGTCCTGGGTTTCCATGATCAGGTCGGTCAGCGGCGAGGCGAGGCGGTTGATGCCCGTGGTTGCCAGTCCGGCGGGTGTTTGCCGGGCGAGGCAGAACCGGAAGGGCGTGGGCGCGCCGTTTCCCTGATCGTAATAGCCAGTGTTGGCGAAAGCGGCGTTGAGCATGGCGATGCCTGCGGCCACTTGTGCGTCGGTGATATTTTCCGTGCCGTTTTGGTGTACGACGTGTACGACAACGGGGATGGTGTAGGCCGCCGCCGTGCCCTTTGCCGCGAGCGATTCTTGTCCTTGCGCCAGCCGGTCGTGGCGTTGCTGTTCCAGGTTTTCCTGCAAATCGCGGCGGTCGGGCTGTTGGTCAAAAAGCCGTTGGCGCATGGGGTCGGCGCCGCAGGAGAACGACTGGCCGATGAGCGGCGCGAGAGGCAAAACGAGAAGACAACCAAAAAGACAGCGGCGGAAAAATTGGTTCATGTACGGATGTTTTGCGGAGAGATGCGCGGGGGAGGGGTTTTGCTGTCTTGGGCGGCAGGTAAGGTACTGCTCGCAACGGTTTTATGGACGTTCTCGAACGCCACTGTTTTTTGCGTTACCCGCCAAATTCATCAACTGCAACCATTGGGCAGAATTTGTGCCGGTAGAAAAAAATTGACAACCATCCCCTACCTTCGGCCCGGCCTCCAACCAGAAACCGTTAACCCGATATGCTGGCACATTCGCGCGCTTTTTTGATCATTCTCGATGGCTGGGGACTTGGCCCTAACCCCGATGCCGATGCCATCCGGCAGGCCGAAACCCCCTTCATGGACAGCCTGCTCCAAAACCGCCCCAACAGCACCCTCGTAACCTACGGCGAAGACGTGGGCCTGCCAGAAGGGCAAATGGGCAACTCCGAGGTCGGGCATCTCAACATCGGCGCTGGCCGCGTGGTATGGCAGGAACTGGCCCGGATCAACAAGGCCGTTCGGGAAGATCAGTTAAAATCGCTCCTCACGATCACCCAGGCATTTATTTACGCCAAGTCTACCATGCGGGACATTCACCTCGTGGGATTAGTGTCCGATGGCGGTGTGCATTCCCACATCAACCACCTGAAAGCGCTTTGTGACATCGCCCGCGAATTGGAAGTCCGAAAAGTGTACATCCATGCTTTCACCGACGGGCGCGACTGTGACCCAAAAAGCGGAGCTGGCTTCATTGAAGAACTGGAAAACTACATCCGGGACAAAGGATACGGCAATACACGCCTCGCTTCCGTCATCGGACGGTACTATGCCATGGACCGCGACAAACGCTGGGAGCGTGTCAAACTGGCCTACGACATGCTCGTACACGGGCAAGGCCAATTGGTGGCCGACTTTCCGGAGGCTATCCGAAAATCCTACGAAGCCGGTGTAACCGACGAGTTTCTCAAACCCATGCTCCGACTCGGCCCCGACAACAAGCCCCTCGCGACCCTCAAAACCGGCGACGTGGTACTCTGTTTCAACTTCCGCACCGACCGCCTGCGCGAACTGACCACCGTACTCCACCAAACAGACATGCCGGAACACGGCATGAAAACCGTACCGCTCTACTACATGACCATGACGCGCTACGATGAGTCGTTCAAAAACATCTTTGTGCTTTTTGAAAAAGACAACGTAGCCATGACCCTCGGCGAGGTCATCGCCGATGCCAGCCTCTCGCAGGTGCGCGTCGCCGAAACGGAAAAATACCCGCACGTCACCTTCTTCTTTTCCGGCGGAACCGAAGAACCGTTCCACAACGAGCGCCGTATTATGGTCCCCTCGCCTAAAGTGGCCACCTACGACCTCCAGCCCGAAATGAGCGCCCTCGGTATCACGGAAGCCGTGCTCCAGGATATCCGCGACAACCAGCCCGATTTCATCTGCCTCAACTTCGCCAATACCGATATGGTCGGCCACACCGGCGTGTTTAGCGCCGCCGTTCAGGCCGCCGAAACAGTGGATCAGTGCCTGAGCCGCATCGTCCCGCTTGCCGAGGAAAATGGCTACGCCTGCCTCATCATCGCCGACCACGGCAACTCCGACTATATGCTCAATCCGGACGGTACGCCCAATACCGCCCACACGATGAACCCTGTGCCTTGCATCCTCGTCAGCAAATACCGGAAAAACACCGTCACACTCCGACACGGCCGCCTCGCCGATGTGGCCCCTACGCTGCTCGAACTGATGGGTTTAGACAAACCGACGGAAATGACAGGAGTAAGTTTGGTGGCGAAGGTGTAATTTTTGGTCGGCGGCGCCGCGCAGCAGTATGCAAATTTGGCACGGCCACAAAAAAAGCCCGCCCCCAGACCGGGAGCGGGCCAATCATTTTCTATTTCACGTTTGTTCTGCCTCAGACCGCTGCGCCGGTATTGGCGTGCTGCATGATTTCCGGTGTGATTTCCACACCGAGGCCCTGAGCCACGCCCATGCCAAGTGCCACACTGGCGCGGAAAAAATGACAGAGTTGGCGGTTGATAATGTCCATACGCTTGGGGCCGCTGATACCTTTCATGGCACCCACGATATTGCTGATGGTGTTGGCGCGGTCCTCATCGTTCATCACCTTGTCGAACAGGGTGCCCGGCTGCGAGTAGTGGTCGTTGTCGCCAGGGCCATTGCGGTCAAACCAGTCGGCTACGGTGCTTTCGAGCGTCATGCCGGGTTCTTTGTAGGCTGGATCGGCCTCCATGTTGTCAAAACTATTGGGCCAGTAGTTGGGGGAGGAACCGCCGTTGCCATCCACACGCATGGCACCATCGCGCTGGTAGTTGTTTACGGCGAAAGGACAGCGGTTGACGGGTATCTGCTCGTAGTTGGCCCCGAGCCGATGACGGTGTGCATCGGGGTAGGACAGCAGGCGGCCCTGCAACATCTTGTCGGGCGAGTAGCCGATACCATCCACGATGTGTGCGGGAGCAAAGGCAGACTGCTCCACATCGGCAAAGTAGTTGGCCGGCACCTCGTTCAGTTCCAGTACGCCGGCATCTAGGAGTGGGAAATCGGCGTGGGGCCACACTTTGGTCAGATCAAACGGGTTCCAGCGGAAATTTTTGGCCTGCTCATCGGTCATCACCTGGATTTTGAGTGTCCATTTCGGGAACTCCCTGCGGTCAATTGCTTCCACGAGGTCGCGTTGTGCCCAGTCAGCATCCATGCCCTTCATACGGCTAGCCTCGGAGTCGTTGAAATTTTTGATGCCCTGTTGGGTCTTGAAGTGGAATTTGACCCACACGCGCTCGTTTCGAGCGTTGATGAGCGAAAAAGTGTGGCTGCCGTAGCCGTTCAGGTGGCGGTAGCTGTAGGGTGTACCGCGGTCGCTCATCAGAATGAGCACCTGGTGCAGGCTTTCGGGGTTGAGCGACCAGTAGTCCCACATCATGGTTGGGCTTTTGCAGTTGGTACGCGGGTCGCGTTTTTGGGTATGAATGAAGTCGCCGAACTTTTTCGGGTCTTTGAGGAAAAACACCGGGGTGTTGTTGCCTACGAGGTCCCAGTTGCCGTCTTCCGTGTAAAATTTGAGGGCAAAACCGCGCGGGTCGCGTTCGGTATCAGCGCTGCCTTTTTCGCCGCCAACGGTGGAGAATCGCAGGAATGCGCGGCACGAGTTGCCGACTTTTCCGAACAATTTGGCCTTGGTGTACTTGCTGATATCGTGCGTGACGGTAAACGTACCGAAGGCTGCAGAGCCTTTGGCGTGTACGACTCGCTCCGGGATGCGTTCACGGTTAAAGTGTGCCATTTTTTCGTGCAGGATGTAGTCCTGCAACAAGGCGGGGCCACGCGGGCCGACGGTCTGCGTATTTTCGTTCTCGAAATACGGGCGACCAGATGCTGTAGTGAGTTTTTTCTTTTCCGACATATTGTTTTAATGGTAGTGAATTGGCTTTCCAGGTATTGATAAAACCTGAAAAGTCCGGGCGCGTTGATACTGCAAGGTTAACCTATTTGAAAAATCGCGAGCAAAAACTTGCGACACGGTACTGTATGATCTTTGGCATCAGATTAACGGAGTACTTACGAAAAACTCCGCCCTTATACCGGGCAAAATTCCGGTAAAATAGCCGATAAACCGAACGGATATTTTAAAATAATCCGTCCCTACCTTTGTCCCCGGTCACGCACTTCGCCAAAACAGTGGCGGGCAATCCATTCTGCGTTCGTGAAAAAAACTTTCTTCGCTTCCGATTTCCATCTCGGCATTAACGGCCGCCTGCCTGCCCCTGAGCGCGAGCGGCAAGTGGTACGTTGGTTGGATGTCGTTGCCCCCGAAGCCGAGGCGATCTATCTGGTGGGCGACTTGTTCGAGTTTTGGTTCGAGTACCGAACGGTAGTACCCAAGGGCTTTACCCGGTTTTTGGGCAAATTGGCCGAACTGCGCGATGCAAAAATTCCAGTCCATGTGTTCACAGGCAACCATGACCTGTGGATGTTCGGCTACTTCGAGCAGGAATTTGGCATCCCAGTGTACCGCAAGCCTATTCAGGTTGATCTGCACGGTAAGTCGTTTTTCATCGGGCACGGCGATGGGCTGGGGCCAAACGACCGGGGTTATAAATTGATGAAAAAAGTATTTGTACACCCGTTCAGTCAGTGGCTGTTCGGTTGGCTCCACCCCGACCTCGGTACGCGACTTGCCGGTTTTTCGTCCCAAAAAAGCCGCGAGGCCATGCCGCCCGAAGAACGATACTGGATGGGTGAGCAAAACGAATGGTTGGTGCAGTATGCCAACCGCAAGGTCGAACAAGGCATTGAACCAGACTACTTCGTGTTCGGCCACCGGCACCTGCCCGTGGACTGGCTGCTGAAAAACGGTCGCAGCCGGTACATCAACCTCGGCGAGTGGATGTTCGCCTCTTCGTACGCCGTGTTCGACGGTAACGACTTGCAACTGCATTTTTTTGAGCGCACGGGGGAAGTTGTGCGCAATCATTAAGAGCCTATGTTTTTTGATGTTTCTTTTTGGCAGCCGGAAACAGGATATTGTTCAGGATCAGGCGGTAGCCTGGCGAAGTGGGGTGCAGCGACAGGTCGGTGGGGGGGTCTTCCACATAGTGTTTGTAGTCCTCCGGGTCGTGGCCGCCGTAGAACGTCCAGAACCCGAACCCGTAGATGCCGTGGATATATCGAGCCTCGTTGGCGGGTTTGTTTTCGCCCATGGTCAGTACAGCGGGCTTGATGGTATTTTTGAGAAACGCCGTGCTTTGGCCCATGAAACCCTTTACAGTTCGGGTGTGGTTTTGGGTCAGCATAGTAGGCACGGGGTCCCACTTGGCCGAAAAGTCGAACAGGGTAAAATAGTCCTGTTCAGGCGCTACGGTGCGCCCAAGGTTGTGGTCAATGGAGGAGTGCTCGTAGGTGAGCGGGTCGCGGATGAGCTGGAAGTTTTGGAAAGCAAAGGTTTTGGAAAAATCGAGTTTGTTCTGGGCGTTGGGGTCGGCAGGGTCACCGTCGTAGATATCGGCACAAATATCGAGACCCTCGGCCGCCAGAGCGATGTCGTAGGTATCGGTGGCCGAGCACATGGCGAACATGAAGCCCCCGCCGGCGACGTACTCCGAAATACGTTTGGCCACGGCGAGCTTGAGCTGGCTGACTTTGGCAAAGCCGTTTTCACGAGCCAGATTTTCCATCAGACGGACGTGGCTGCGGTACCAGGGCTGGGAACTTTGGCTACCGTAAAACTTGCCGAATTGCCCTGTAAAATCTTCGTGGTGCAGGTGCAGCCAGTCGTACTCGGGCAACTTGCCCTGGAGCACTTCCGTATCGTAAATCACCTCGTAGGGGATTTCGGCGTAGGTCAACACCAGTGTCACGGCATCGTCCCATGGCTGGATAGTCTCGCCCTTTTCGTTTTTGTCAGGCGAATACACGGCAATCTTCGGGGCTTTTTCCAGTTTGATCACGTCCATATTCACTTCCGGGTTCAGGATTTCATTCTGGATGGCAGCAAACTGACCGTCGGCGATGACCTCGAAATTCACATTGCGCACTTTGCACTCCCGCTCGAACGTAGCGGTGTATGGAAAGACAAAACTGCCGCCCCGGTAGTTGAGCAGCCAATACGCCTCCACACCCTGCGACAGCACCCAGTATGTGATGCCGTAAGCCTTCAGGTGGTCGCGCTGAGCGTTTTCGTCCATGGGCAACAACAAATAGGCGGCACGCGCCTCAGAAAAAACAAAGGCAAAAAGGGCCAGAACAACAACGAATCGACGAAACATGAGGGAATGATGAATGATGAATGATGAATGATGAGCGGGAATCAGGTGGTACAGTGAACGTTGGGGCGCGGAAAAAGATTATCTGCCCACTTGTGAGGGGGGGCACAGAGGCTCGCAGCGTTTTTGGAGGCTCACAGAGTGTCTTGTTTTCGAAGTTTCACTCTGTGAGCCTCCAAAAACGCTGCGAGCCTCTGTGACACTTTTTGTAACGCGGCACAAAAGTACAGCAACAAACCCCAAGCGCGTATCCGTTTGGCGGTACCTTGGCGGGTATTGGCCGAAAAAGAGCCACTTCGGCCACGTTGCCACGTTCGGTCGCCGTACTTTTCCGCCCGACTATGAAGCGCTGGCCATTTTTTTTCAAAAAAAACGTACGCGCACTGCTCTCGAGCGGGGCGCTGGCTCTCAGCTCCCTTGTCGCGCCTGCCCAAACGGTGGCCGATTCGCTGGCACGCATTTTGGCCACGACGCCGCCTAATTCTACCCGCGTTCTGCTCCTGACCGACCTCGCCTGGGAGATCAATGAAACCCAGACCGATACAGCCGAACGGCACCTGAATGAAGCTGTCGCATTGGCTCAGCGATTGAAATTTCCGCGCGGTGAAGCCCTAGCCTGGAACGGCCTCGGCGTAGTGGCAGAGGTGCGCGGAAACATGGCTCACGCCGAAAAAAACTACCGCCGTGCGTTGGTTTTGCGCCAACAATTAGGCGACAAACAGGCCGTGGCCAACTCGTACAACAACCTCGGCGTGCTATACGAACAAACCGGACAGCCCGACTCGGCCATCGCCTCGCACAAGCGCAACCTCGCCATCCAGCAGGAACTGCGCGACACTGTACGAATTGCTCGCGCCTTATTCAATATCGCCAGCGTGCTCCAGGAAACAGGCGACTATACGGATGCCCGCGAAAAATTGTACGAGGCCCGCGCTGTGCTTGAGGCCGCCAATGATCGCGACGGCATGGCAAAAGTGTACACGCAATTGGGCCATATTTACCTCGAACTGGACCGCTATACCGATGCCTTGCTTTGGTACGAACGAGCCTTGAATATCCGTCGGGAATTGAACACGCCCGCCCGGCTCGCCGAAGCGCTCAGCGACTACGCCAACGCCCTCGATGAAACCAGCGCAGCCAACGCCAATGCCGAGGAAGCCGCGCTGGGCTACTACCAGCAGGCGCTCGAAATTTGGGATAAATTGGTCGACCTGCCCGGCAAAGCAAAAGTGTATACCAACCTCGGCGATGTACACAAACGAATCGGAAACTACGAACGGGCGCTCCAGTACCTGCGCGAGGCTGAGGCGATTTGTATGGAATTGGACGACCAGATAGCCCTTATGGAGGTGTACAACACCCAGGGCGACGTGTTTTCTCGCATGGGGCGGCAGGCACAATCGCTCGAATTGGTCAAAAAATATTTCCGCATCGCTACCGAAACCGACGACAAAAAGTACATCCAGAGCGCCTACAAGGACTTTGCCGAGGTGTACGCCAAAATGGGTAACCATGCCCTCGCTTACGACTACCGCGTGCGCTATGATGAGTACCGCTACGATCGCCTGCGAGAAAAAGAGCGCTCCGACTTTGCCCGGCAGGAAATCCTGTTCGAGTCGGAACAACGCGAAAAAGAACTCATAGAAAAAGAAGCCGCCTACCTGCTTCAGGAATCCGAGCTCGCCCGCTCCCGCAACGAGCTGTACGCCTCGCTCGCCGGTGTGCTGGCCTTACTGGCCTTGGCCGCGCTGCTGTTCAGCCGCAACCGCTTGCGTGCCCGCGCTAACCGCGACCTCGCCGCCAAAAACAAGGCCATCGAGCAGGAGCGTCGTCGGGCCGACGAGCTGCTCGCCAATATCCTGCCCGCCGAGACCGCCGCCGAGCTCAAGGCATACGCCCGCGTCAAACCGGTGCGCTATGCGGCAGTCACCGTCATGTTCACCGATTTCAAAAACTTCACGGCCATCGCCGAAAGCCTGCCCTCCGAGGTGCTGATCGCCGAACTGGACGAGTGTTTCAGCCTGTTCGACAGCATCGTGCAAGAGTTTGGGCTGGAAAAAATCAAGACTATCGGCGATGCCTACATGTGTGCTGGCGGGCTGCCCACGCCCAACGATACCCACCCGGTGGATACGGTCCGTGCGGCTATCACCATGCAACAGCGCCTTCAATTGCTCATGGAGCAGAAAAAAGCACAGGGCAAACCGGTGTTCGAGATGCGGATCGGGATTCACACCGGCCCGGTGGTGGCAGGCGTGGTAGGACGGCACAAGTTCGCCTACGACATCTGGGGCGACACCGTGAACACCGCTGCCCGTCTTGAACAGGGTGGCGAGCCAAACAAAGTCAATATTTCAGAAACAACCTATCTGGCCGTCAAGGATACGTTTACCTGCACTTATCGCGGGCGGCTAAGCGCCAAAAACAAGGGCGAGGTAGCCATGTATTTTGTGGAAATATAGTACCGCCTCCAGCGCCGTTCCTTAGAGCATGTTGGCGGTTTTAGGATAGGCTCGAAGTATTCAGGGCCGCCCACAGTTTGTCCTTTAATTGCTGGATGTTTTTCCCGGTGACGGCAGAAAAGAATACCGCTGAAACTCCAGGCGGCAGTGTTTCACGTAGCATACGCTCCAGGTCGTCGTCCAGCAGATCGGCCTTGGACACGGCAAGCATTCGGGGTTTGTCGAGTAGGTCAGGGTTGAACAGGCGCAATTCGTTGAGCAGGATGTCGTACTCAGCCTGCAGGTTGCGGTCAGTGTCGCCGGGTACCATGAAAAGCAGCACACTGTTGCGCTCGATGTGCCGCAGGAATCGGTGACCAATACCACGACCCTCGTGTGCGCCCTCGATGATACCAGGTATGTCGGCCATGATGAACGACTGGCCGGGTCGGGCCTCCACGATACCGAGTTGGGGCACGAGTGTGGTGAACGGGTAGTCGCCGATTTTGGGTTTTGCGGCGCTGACGGCGGCAAGCAGGGTGCTCTTGCCCGCGTTGGGGAAGCCCACGAGGCCTACATCGGCCAGCACCTTCAGTTCGAGTACGATCCATTTGTCCACACCATCCTCACCAGGTTGGGCGTATCGGGGCGTTTGGTGGGTGGCGTTTTTGAAAAAATTGTTTCCCTTTCCGCCGCGCCCGCCGGGCAGGAGTACTTTCTCCTCGTCCCGTTCGGTGATCTCCAGCAGTACCTCGCCCGTTTCAGCATCCTTGGCTACGGTGCCGAGCGGCACCGGCACCACGATATCACCCCCGGCCAGGCCGCTTTTCAGTCCGCCGGTACCTGGTTTTCCGTCGTGTGCGTGGATGTGCTTGGTGTATTTGAGGCCGAGCAGGGTCCACTCATGGGGATCGGCCCGGAGGATGATAGAGCCGCCGTCGCCGCCGTCGCCGCCATCGGGGCCACCTTTCGGAATGCCCGCTGCACGGTGAAAGTGTACACTGCCCGCTCCGCCCTTGCCGGATCGGAACTGGATTTTTACATAGTCAACAAAGTTTTGCTCGGCCATCGGCGGTAGTTGTTTGAGGGACAAAGGTAGGACGGGATTCTCGTTAGGCAGCATTGGCCAGGCCGATGTAATACTGGACAGGGCAGTTGGGGCAAAAAATTTGTTGAAAAAATTAGGCAGGGCAGGATAAAATTGGACGGCCTGACGCCGAAATGTTAAATTTAAACACGCTCTTAGCACCATGAAAAACGCCGCGTCGCTCTCCCTCCTCCTCTTGGCAGCCTGCCATCTCGGTGCCCAATCGCCCGAAATCCTGCTTACACCCGGTTTGTCTATCGCTCGTTCGTGTAGGGTCAACGCTAAAACATACCGCCTCGATGCTCCCTCCGACCTCCGCGCCGGGGAAGCGGACGCACCCGTGCTGACCATTTCCGGCAACGACCTTGTGGTTGATTTTCAAAACGCTGAACTGTGCAGCAACGCAGACCCGACCCGGCCCGACCGTTTTTCAGGATTGGCTATACTGGTACGTGGGCGCAATATCACAATAAAAAACGCTCGTGTTCGCGGCTACAAGGTGGCCCTGCTGGCCGAGGGCACCGACGGGTTGCGGGTGGAAAACTGCGATTTTTCCTACAACTACCGTCCGCGCCTGCGTTCCATTCGCGAGCACGAGGATTTTTCCGACTGGCTGAGCTACCATCAGAACGACCGCAACGAGTGGCTGCGCTATGGTGCGGGTATCTACCTCGACAGCTGCCGTCAGGCCATCGTGCACGACTGCCGCATCACCGGCAATCAAAACGCTCTGTTGATGACCCGTTGCATCGGCGGCCTTTTTTACAACAACACCTTCCAGTTTAATTCCGGCATCGGCATCGGGCTGTACCGAAGCAGCCAAAATCGCGTGCTGCACAACCGACTCGACTGGAACGTACGCGGCTACTCCCACGGATTCTACCAACGCGGGCAGGACTCGGCGGCTCTGCTCTGTTATGAACAGAGCAACGACAATACCTTCGCCTTCAACTCCGCCACCCACTCCGGCGACGGCTTTTTCCTCTGGGCTGGCCAAACAACCATGGATACCGGCGCTGGCGGCTGCAACGACAATATCATCTTTGGAAACAATTTCAGCCACGCACCCACCAATGGCGTGGAGGTCACCTTCAGCCGAAACCGCGTGCAGGGCAACCTCATCCGCGAATGTAACTACGGTATCTGGGGAGGGTATAGCTATGAATCGGTGTTCATGGGAAACCTCATCGCCGACTGCCGCACGGGCATCGCCATCGAACATGGCCAGGACAACACCATCCGCCAAAACTTCTTTGAGGCCGACAGCACGGGCATTCAGTTCTGGGCACGGGCCGAGCAGCCCGCGGACTGGGGCTACGCCCAAAAACGCGACACGCGCAGCCGCGACGCACTCGTGGATCGCAACGTGTTCCTGCGCGTACGCAAGCCGTTGCACATTTTTGCTTCGCAAAACATCGCCATAAACGGCGAAAACCTGTTCAGCGGCTACCAAATCCTGCTGGAAACGCCCAAGAACAACGACAGCCTGCGGTTTTACCGAAACGATCTGTTCGGTTCCACTGCCCAAATCGAGCGCGTGTGGGCGCACCCCGCGCTCGCACCTTTTCGCAAACTCAACAGCAGCCACCCTGACCAGCAACCGCCCGACCCCTACGCTCCCCTCGCCATCCCGTACCGCGAACTTGCCGAACCCGACAGCCTGCCCGGTGGCATGAACACCGAACTGCCTGCGTACCTGCCCGCTGGCCGTGAACATATCCATGTGAACGAGTGGGGCCCCTACGATTTCAACCGCCCACAGGCTTTTCTAACCAATATGATCGAGGCTGCCGACGGTTCTGCAACGTACCAATTACAGCTGATCGGCCCTGCTGGCAAATGGCACATCAAGCAGCTGCTGGGTGTAGTGGCGCCGGCCTTGTCCTCCGGCACCCTGCCCGGCACGCTAAGCCTGCAACGCCCACCCGGAACTGAGGCGATTTTTATCGAATTTGAGTACACAGGCGAACAGGATTTCACCGACCAATTTGGCCAAAAAGTAGCGACCGGACTACCCTATCGGTTTGTTTTTGAGCGTTTTGAAAAAAAATTAGACTGGAACATGCGCTTTTTCAACCTGACAGACGAGCAAGGCAAATCTGTGCGCGACACAGCGGCTCAGCCCTTGATAACGGGCGTATTGGCCGGGCAAACGCCTGCTGCGGAAAAAAACGTGAGCGACGTGTATTTCGCCTGGTGGGCCAGCCCGGCCGAGGGTGTGCAGCCCGATAATTTCGCCACCGTGGCCAGCACCGAGTTCGTCATCGAGAAAGGGCGGTACGCCATCGAACTCAGCTCCGACGATGGTGTCCGGTTGTACCTGGATGGCAAACGCCTGCTTGACCACTGGGACATACATGAACCCGCCGTGGACGAGGTCGAGGTGCCACTCGGTGGCAAACACACCATCCGAATTGAGCACTTTGAGGCGGGCGGCTTCGGTACGCTTGGGCTGCGGATACGGGCGCTGAGGTAAATACTACTGCAACTTGTCGCCCCGCAGAATTCGGAACCGCTTGCGTGCATCCACGGCGAACACAGAACCGGAGTGGTCAATAAAGATTTTTTCGTAGAGCACCTTGGCCTTTTCGACCTCGTTGAGTTTTTCCTCGTAGAGCATAGCCAGCGCGTACATGGAGTTGTCAGCGCGAATATCCTCCGGGAATTTTTCAACCACGGTGTTGTACAGTTCAGCGGCTTTGGTGTAGTCGCGTTTTTTCTCAAATACCTGCGCCTGGAGGTAAAGAATATCGTCTTGGAGGGTGTTTTCAGGGAAATTAGTCCGAAGGCTGTCCAGCAATGTGAAGGCTTCCGAGAATCGGTTTTGGTACACGAGCATCTCCGCTTCTGCGTAGATTGCCATGGCATCGGTAGTGGTGTCGGAGTTGAGGTTGTCCATGATAAACACCGACAGGTCTATGGCATCGTTGGAGATGGTCTTCGACGTGGATGCTTTAAGTACATTGAACTGCGCTTGTGACCACTCAAAATCGCCGTTGAAGTAGGACAGTTTGGCGTTTTTGAACCGGGCTTCCTGGCCCAGGATTTCTTCGCGAAATTCCTTGTCCACCTGGCTGTATAGCAGGGTGCTTTCCCAGATTTCGCCGCTCATCAGGTGGAAGTCCGCGAGGTTGATCTTGGCCCGGGCGATCACACTTCGGTTGAGGCCAGGTTGTTGGGCGAGCTCGTCGAGCAGTCGAATGGCCTTCGGCAGGTCGTTGATATAATAGGCCTCAAGGTCGGCCAATTGGACGACGATGTGGGCGGTGTTTCGGCCCTGTCCGTGCTGGGTCAGGAAGCTCTCGTACTCGGCCTCGAGGGTGCGCAGGTCTTGGGCGGTGTAGTCGAATCCTTCGGTGATTTTGCGGCGGCGGCAGTTCATTGCCTGGCGCTTGGAGTCGAAAAAAAACGGGTTTTGAGAGCCTTTCTCCAGGATAATGTACTCGTAAGCAGCGATGGCGGCATCGAAGTCGCGGGCAGCCTCTGCGTCGCCAGCCAGTTTGAATACGCGTTGCCCCGGTTCGCCGAGACGCTTGTCGAGGGCTTTGAACTGGCGCAGGGCGCTTTTGAAATCTTTACGCTGGACGAATGTCCACGCCAACAGTTCGATAAATTCGGAGTTGTCCAGCGTTTGCAGGCGGGCGTAGAGCTGCCTTTGCAGTTCGACGTAGTCGGCATCGTTCAACGAGCGGGCCAGTTGAGTTTGCACGTTCATTAGTCGGGATGGTTCAGCCTCGATATTGTTCAGATAGTGCTCCACCATTTTGGGCGTATTGCCCTTGCGGCGATACAATTCAGCCAGATCGAATGCGAAGCGTTTGGCATCTTTGAAAATTTCGCCGCCGCGCTCGTAGGTTTTGATGGCCAGATCGAATTTGGCATTGTCGGTGAAAACCTTGGCCAGGTTGCGCACCGACGCATAATCCGGAGCCATTTTCGCAATGGCCACATCATACTGGGCCGTCGCCTCTTCAGGCTTTTCGAGGCGCTCGTACAGGTTGCCGTACAGCACATAGAGTTTGGCGCTGTTGGGCGATTTTTTGATCTGTTTTTTCAGAGCTACCTCGCCTTCCTCATACTTTTGGAGATTGAGCAGGCAGGTGAAATAAGAGTCGAAGTAATAGTCCGACAAGCCGCGGTCGTTTTCCATGAGCTGCAGGTACAGCTCGGCGGCTTTTTCGTACTCGCCGTTTTGGTAGTACTGGTTGGCGAGCTGTTGGTTGGGCGTTTGGGCGCCGAGCGAGCCGACATGGCCGGACAGCGCAAAGAGCAGGGCGGCAATCCGCAGGATGTGCAAGTTCATTGTGTTCGAATGTTTGGCCGTAAAAAACGGACGACAAAGGTAGGGGAAATTAGAGCGTGTTTAAGAGCCTCTAACGCGGGGAGGGGTGCTTGTGTTTTCGAGGAAACGCTTCCAGTCCGTTATCGCCGCTGTCCGCCTTCGATTTCCGCTATTTTTTTCAACAGCCAGTTTTTGGGCATGGAGTACGACGTTTCACTTACGCGTCGATGCAGGTCGGCGATGGCTTTTTTGTCGTAGGGCGTAATAGTGGTTAGTTTTTTTACCAGGTTGAGGAAGTTGACATACTCCCGCTTGAGGTTTTTGGAAATGACCTTGTTGCGCCGCAAAAAAATGCGAAAACTATCGAGCAGGGAGTCGAGTGCAATATACTCGGCCTGTTCGTAGTAGGTGCGCAAAAGCATGGACTTGGCACCGAGGGCGTACACCACATCGCTGTACTCCACGTCGCGCAGGCACTCGATTACCCGGTCGTAGTTTTTTTGGTAAAAATAGACATAGGCGAGGTTGAACATACGGGCGTTTTCGCGGATGCGAGCGGGCAGGTAGTCGGCATTTTGCCGGATAAACTGCTCCGTCCATTCGTACTGCCCGGCACCAAGGCTGACAGTGATGAAATTTTTGAAAACGGCCTCGGGCAGCTGGTCGTTATCGAGCAAAAGGTTGGTGTCCACCACTTTTTTTATGATGAGGAAATAACGGTAGTAGTAGTCCGTCTTGCCCTGGTTGATCTTGAGGGCGCAATAGTTTTGAGCGATGAAAAAACACTCACGCAGGTCAGCACGGGTCAGGTCGGCACCGAACCGGTCAAGCAGGTCGAGCAAGTCATCGAAATGCGCCTCATTGTCGGAGTCGGAGAAACTGCCAATCACTTTTCGGAATATACGGATGAGCGGCACAGCACTGAAGCGCTCGTCTTCGAGGTACTCCCAAAAACCGGGCATAACCGGCACCTCGCGCTCGGTGATTCGAAAGCCCCGGTAGAGTAGCCAGTCAATGTATAACTTGAGTTTTTGGGCCAGGTAAAAACACTCCAAATGGAAATCGGCGGCCACGAGTTTTTCGGTATAGCCCGCCGTGGCCACCATTTTGGATGCCCGGCTAAACACATTCCAGTGCTGCCGAAACTGGGCGTAATAATAGTCGGTGGACTTGCCTGTGTTTTGGTCCAAGAGCTTGTCGATGGCCCGTTCGGCCCCGGCAAGGTGTTTGGGCAGGTCGTATTGCGCCAGGGCCCGTTGCAGGTCAATGGCCTCAGACACGGGGTCTTGATTTCGCAGTTCTTGCACAATGTAGCGTTGTGCCAGCAGGGTCAGGTCGGAGGCTAAGCGGCGCAAGTGTCCATCGTCGTGGGCGCGATCGGGATACAACATGGCCCACACCGCAGCTTTGTCCAACCCCGCTACCGCCGCAGGGCCGCTCCGAACGGCCGAATTGACCACTTCGAACAGCCGGGCAACGTCTTCCTGATCGTTACAATAGGGCGACTGCACGAACTTCCGAAACCGGTTCAGGTCGTACTTTGAAAAAGCCCCCAGCAGGGAAAGCAGTTTGTCGCTGAGCATGGCAGGTTGTTCCCGTTGATGCTTTAATTTTTTGGGATTCAGGCGTATGCACGCAACGGCCTCTTTTTTTTATCCGGCAAGTTTATGAAAATGTCTTTTGACTTGCTGCCTAAATTTTCAACCTTTGTGATTAATTCTACCATGCCAGTTTACTAAAAAACCGGCCTTGCTATGCGTCAACTTGTGTACTTGCTGAAAAATACCGCGCTCCCACTCCTGGGGGTGTTTACTTTGATCGCGATTTCGGCCTTTTGCCCAACGAACCTCGCAGCCCAATGCGATCGAGTAGGTTGGGTGGCCAGTGCCTCTACAGGTTGCGGCCCGCTCATCATTGATCTGGACGACGGCCAACTCCTGCGAGCCGTGGCGGGCGCTAACAACCTGGCCAAGAATAAAACGGTGCGGTTTTCTTACCTGCCTGCCACCCTGCCCAACGGTTGCACCGGCCTCGGCATTCCTGTAGTAGTCACTTGTGTTTCCGATACCTTGCCGTGCATTGCCAAGTTTGGCTATGCCGTGAGCCAGCAGAACGCTTTTCGGGTGCATTTTTCCGCCGATATATACGACCCCGCCGTGCAATTTTGCTCGTGGGACTTTGGCGATGGCTCTGCCGCTTATGGCCATGAGGTTCAGCACACGTTCGCCCAAGAAGGTTATCACAAGGTTTGTCTAACCGTAACGGATGCCTTCGGCTGTGCCGCAACACAATGCCGAGACGTGTTCGTGAGCCAACAAAATCCCAACTGGTGCGGGCACGAGGTACAGGTGACCGCCGTGGGCACCAAATTGTACGGACAAGTGATCCCCGCTGTCGCTGACCCGGGCACCTTGAAGTCTGTCAAATGGTTCAACAGCAAAACAAACGCCGTTCTGGCAGAAACACCCCAGTTCACAGCGGTACTGCCCGGCGAAGGCACTTATTTCATTTGCGCCCAGTACGAAGTGCTAAACCCCAACGGCCAAACAACCTGCACGACCACGCGCTGTCAACCTGTCACCGTAGCCGCTTCCAGCTGCGCAAACCCGGACCTGACCAATCCCGGAGCGATCTGCCCTTCGTTATTTGCCCCAGTTTGCGGCTGTAACGGCGTGACCTACCCCAACGAATGCACTGCCATGGCTTCGGGCATCACCAAATGGTGGGCCGGAGAGTGCGGTGCCCCCTCATCGGGCACTTGCGGTGCCAACTTTAGCATGACCATCGTGGACGGCAGCCCCGCTCAAGGCTATACCGTGTGCTTCCGAAACCTGTCCAACGGGCCATTCTCCTCCATCCAAATAGACTTTGGCGATGGCTCCAATCTGTGGACCGGCGGCCCTGCTGACACCGTCGTTTTCCACCACTACGCTGTTGGCGGCATCTACCGCACCAACCTGACAGTTTGGAAAAACAACTACTGCGTGTCGTCGGTAGACGAGCTGCTCGTGACCGATACCCACAGCCTGCAAACGGAAAACGCATCACTCGGTACGGACTATGTGCTACCGGGCGATGCCAATGGCGACAAACGCGCCAACGTGTACGATCTGCTCCACCTGGGGCTTGGCTTCGCCAAAACCGGAGCTCCACGTCCGTTCGCCACCACGGCCTGGGTACAACAGTTCGCTCCAAACTGGGCGTTGGCCACGGATTCGGGTATCAACTTCAAACACGCCGATTGTGACGGAAGCGGCACGGTCAACGAGTTTGACAGAAGCGCCATCGAACAAAACTACACCCCGATTGATACGTCTGTCACGGATTTTGGGAGCGATGCGCCCAAGGTGTGGCTCCGGTTTGCAGCCGACTCCATTACCCTCGACCCGAACAACCCACAGCCGATCATCATCAGCGCCGATGTGATGGTGGGCAACGCGTCCAAACCTGCCCTCAACCTGTACGGCCTGGCCTTTGCTATTGCCTACCCGGAGTTTGTGAAGCACGACCCGGAAGTGCTGTACAGCACCAGCTCGTTTTTCGGATTCCCGACCGATATTCTGCTCCTGCCCAAAGATATCCACAGCCGCCGTCAGTTCGACCTCGGTTTTGCCCGAAAGCACGGGCAACCCGTGGCGGGTTTCGGTAGTATCGCCAAGATCAATTTTGCCACCGACTATATCATTATCATTGACGTGATCGAGCGAACAGGTTCGGCCCGGATCCCGATCACAATGCCGATACGCGGCTTGCGGGCCATTGACCCCGAGGGCAAGCCCATCGAAATGACGGGGACCGTGAAGGACACCCTCTGGCTGAATATTCAGGATACCAGCACCAGCACCACTCCGGGCGGCGATCAAAAGATCAGCGCTCTGGTGTACCCCAACCCGGCCTCCGATGCCGTGTGGGTAGCCGTGCCCGAGCACCAGTTGGAGCAAATCGATGTATTCGATGCCTTGGGGCGGCACATAGCTGCGCACCAACCTACCGGTGTCCATACCACCCGTTTGGACACCAGCCGGTGGGGCAAGGGAATTTTCACGTTGCGCATACGCACGGAAGGGGGAGTAGCAGAGAAACGGTTGGCGATACACTAAAAATCGCCTATCCTTGCAGCCCATGACACAACTCGCCCAGTTCGAGTTCAGCCCGTTTGCTGAAAACACCTACCTCGTGTACGACGAAACGGGCGCTTGCGCCGTGTTCGACCCTGGATGCTACACAGAGGAAGAACGCACGGCTTTGCGCGATTTTATTTTGGGAAAAAACCTGCGTGTGGAGCGGCTGATCAACACACATTGCCACCTCGACCATGTATTCGGTAACGCTTTTGTACACCGAACCTGGGGTGTTTTGCCTGAAATACACCGCGGTGAGCTGCCGTTGCTGGAGCATTATCCTCAAGTTTGCTTGCGGTACGGAATCCACGGTGCCGAGCCTTCGCCCATACCGCAGCGTTTTTTGGAGGCCGGGCAAATTGTCGAGTTTGGTAATACCCGCCTGCACCTCCTTTTCACACCTGGGCACTCGCCTGCCAGCCTGTCGTTTTACTGCCCCGACGCAGGTTTCGTGCTGGCGGGAGACGTCTTGTTTCTCGGCAGCATCGGTCGCACTGACCTGCCCGGTGGCGACCACGACACGCTGATCGAAAGCGTACGCAGCCAGTTGTTTGTCCTGCCCGATGAAACGGTCGTATATCCCGGCCACGGCCCTGCCACTACCATTCGGCACGAGAAAGAATACAACCCGTTTTTCTGAGCCAATGCTGCTCGTTTATCCAGCCTTCTGCCTCGTCATCGCCTTGGCATACACCATCGTCATAGCGGGTTACCTGCGTGGCTGGCGGCGTATGCCGGTTTGGGAAACCCCCGCAGGCTTTTTACCCCAAACCCCCATCACTGTGCTGGTGCCCGCCCGCAACGAAGCCGCCAATATCGGTGCTTGTCTGCAAGCCTTGCTGACCTGCACATACCCGGCCGATCTTCTGGAAATTTTGGTGCTGGACGACCATTCTACCGACGGCACCGCCGATATTGCTGCGCAGGTAGCGGGCACAAACGAAGGGCGTGTGCGCGTGATCCGGCTTGCCGAACTGGCTCCGACGAGTTTTGGAAAAAAAAACGCCCTTGCACTCAGTGTGTCCTGCGCCCGGAACGAATTGATTGCAACCACTGATGCCGACTGCCTCGTTCCGCCCGACTGGCTATTGCTGCTGGCTTCGCTGTACGAGGCCAAACGCCCGGGGGCCATCGTCGGGTCGGTCGTTGCGTATGGGGAGCGCACTATTTTTCAGCGGTTTCAGGCACTCGACCTGGCGGGCATGGCGGGCATCACCGGGGCAGGTATTGCGCTGGGCTGGCACCGCATCGGCAACGGTGCCAACTTGTGCTACACCAAATCCGCGTTTGAGGCTGTAGGCGGCTTCGCCGGAAACACCGACCGGGCCTCCGGCGACGACGTGTTTTTGTTGCAAAAAATAGCGCGGCATCACCCGGTGCTTTTTCTCAAAAACCCCGCCGCGGTGCGCACCCCTGTTTGCCCCGACCTGCCTGCTTTCGTCTGGCAGCGGTTGCGCTGGGGCACCAAAAATACAGCCCTGCCCGAGCCGGGAGCCAAGGCCGCGCTGGCCGTTGTTTTTTTGTGCTGCGCCACCCTTGCGCTGAACACGGTGTTGCTTTTTTGGATGCCGGCGCTGACGTGGGCCTGGCTTAGCCAACTGGCCCTGAAAGCGCTGGCCGACTACGCCCTGCTCCGCGAAATGTGCCGTTTTTTTGGCCGCCGAGGCCTGTTGAGCGGATTTTGGCCATCGTTTTTTTTGCACACGGCGTACATCACCGGCATCGGAGCGGGCAGCTTGTTTGTAAAAAAATATACATGGAAAGGGCGGGCCGTGCGGTAAAAAAGGCGCGGGAAGCGCTTGTATGAGCCGATACCGGTTTTTTCCAAGTAAGGAACGGTGCTGGAATAAAGGTGCAAATTTGGCGGCCTTGTTTTGCCGCTGTTTTCGTTGTTCGTCGGTTGTTTAGGAACCGCTAAACGCCCTTCTC
>JBJXEZ010000349.1:0-33013 GCA_046153695.1 Saprospiraceae bacterium | reverse complement strand
GTATGCTTTATAACTGGCTTCCCGAAAGGCAGGTGCAGCGGCAGGCGTTGGGGCCGCCACGGCCTCAAAGTTGCGGGAAGCCGCCAAATACTCGCCTTGTTGGTACATCAAGGCACCACGCTTAGTCAAAGCCGTTGAGTTTTCGGGGAATTCACCCAAAACCTTGTCGTACTCGGCGATGGCCTTTTCCGGCTGGTTCTGCAAATAGTACTGGTCGGCGAGGATAAAACTGCTCGAAGTGTCCACCGGGGCTTGCGCCAAGGAGTCGCCTGTTAAGCCGATCACGGCAGCCGATTTGCTCATTTCAGCCATTAGATTGGCGGCTATGGGTGCCCGTTTGTAGTTGGCCAGCGCGATGTACAGCATTCGCCCGATTGCTTCTGCATCGCTGGTCAGGGAGGCTTCTTCGGTCACGGAAAGCAAGCGGTTGATACTGGTGTCACCAGCGGCAAGCACGCCTCCGTCATTGACGAGTCGGTAGCGCACATCGAGGGTATAGCGGTTATTGGGCAGTGTTCGCACCTTGCCCCACACTAACATATGGGCATCGCAGTTTTGGGCGACCTCAACGGCCTGAGCCGAGTTGGGGTACTGCTTTTCGATGTCGTATCCGTTATGAACCGCAGAAATGGCCGTGTTGCGGAGCCTCGGTGTTTGTTCAATCCATTCATTCAACGACTCCATGATATCAATTTCCGGGTTGTCGTTTTGGGCATTCAAAAACGGCAGGATCATGACCCGAGTTTCGAAGTTGTCCTCAAATGCAGGGCAGTCCCCGGTTTCTTTATTCAGAAAAAAATACGTTGCCGTAGCCAGTACCAGTGCTCCAATGCCGCCCGTGAGGTAGTAGCGCCATGCCTTGGAGCTGTGCGGCTTGATCTCCGGCTCGAAGTACACCTTGCCGGTTTCCAACTGCCGGACGATCTTGAGGGCGTTGTCGGCCAATTGGCTGGCGATTCGCCTTGACTCGTCGCCCGACAGGGTGCCTTTTAACCCCTGGGCCTTCCAGGTGTACATATCCGCCTGATTGATACGGGCGGTGTCGGCCAGTTCGGTGTATTCCTCGGAGGATTCGAGGAGCCGAACCAATTCTACGTATCCTTCCTCCAATTTGCCGTCGGCAATCAGTTTTTGTATTGAATCGAGGGCCTTTTTTATGTCGTCCATGACTGGCATGTTGTATGAAAAACTGATTGGGGCAAGGATGCGCAAAACTACGGCACTTTGTACGCATTGCCCACCTTGCGTACTTTCACCTCCAGGCGGTTGTTGATATTGTGCTCGAATTCCGAGCAGTTCGCACCGTTGACACAGGAATTTCTGATGGCGGTTTCGCCCATACCGATGGCGGCAATGCGTTCGGCAGCGATGCCCTTGTACGTCAGGTAGGTCTTGACGTTCTTGGCTCGTTCGTTACTCAGATCGAGGTTGGCCTTATCATCGCCACGGCTATCAGTGTGCATGGACAAGTCAATTTCCATTTCCGGGTAACGCTGCATGAGTTCCAGAATGATTTCCAGGTGGCGCACAGCGCTTTGGTTAAGCGTGGCCCTGCCTGACTCGAAATTGATCTTATCCATAGTGATTACATAGCCGTCCTGCAATGGGCGTGCCAACATGGCATCGGCTTTGGCTGAGTCAGCACCGGTAGCCGCATTGATCTCGACCGGTTCCAAGCTGATTGTATTGTTGATGGATTTATTCCGCGAAGCCGTCGTGTTGAGGCTGAATGGTCGAAAACCCTCGCGTTTGACCTGTAAGCGGTATTCTCCCTCGAAGGGCAGGCAAATGTTGTATTCCCCGTTGATATCGGTGTGCGCTATCGTTTGCTTGCCACTCACTTTGTGGTTGAAGGTCAGCGTGGCATTGGGAATGCGGTTATTGTAGCCCTCGGACCTAATCATACCAGTCATACGGTGGCAGATTGCGTCTTCGTACAGCGCCAGTGTGAGCACGCCGCTTTTGTCCGGCTCCATGGTGTACAGACGTTCGGCGGTTTGGTAGCCATCAAAACTGGCGAGGATGAGGTAGCTGCGGTACAGCACAAAATCGGTAGCAGCTTTGCCTTCGGTGTTGGTAAAATTGTCGGGCGGGCCGAGTTCCTCGGCATCCTTGCGCACGAGGCGCAGGCTGAACGAGTTGGGTGCTTCGGGTGTGGGTGCCAGTTCGGTGTAATAAAAATCGCTCGACTTGGCCGACACAAAACCGTCGTCGGAGGATTGTAGCACACGGATTTCGGCTTTGGGAATGGGCTGGCCGGTTTTGCCGTCTGTGACTACGATGGTTACAAGGCCTGACTGCGGTTTTTCGATACCCGGCAGGCTGGTTTCTTGCCGAAATGAGTAGATGTCGGCCTTGCCATGCCCCCCAGGTCGATCGCTGGTAAAAAACCCCTGCGTGTAGTCTTCGTTCAGGATCATGCCCATGTCGTCGCTCGGCGAGTTAATCGGTTCATTTTGGTTGACGATCCCTTCGCCCGGGTTGTCGACGTTTACAGAAAAAATGTCCAGTCCACCGAGGCCGGGATGGCCGTTGGACGCGAAGAACAAGGTTTTGTCGCCGAAGGTGATACAGGGGAACAGTTCATTTTTTTCGGTATTGATCTCCGGGCCGAGGTTGGTCGCCGTGCTCCAGGACCCGCCGGGCATGCGCGTTGAGACGTATAAATCAAAACCACCCAGGCCACCGGGCATATCAGAGGTGAAGTACAGCTTTTGACCGTCCACGCTCAAGGTGGGGTGCATACAGGAATAGCTGTTGTTGTTGAATTGCAGCTCTTGTACGTTTTCCCAGTCATACCTGCCCAGTCGGGCCTGGTAAATTTTCATGCGTACACGACCGCCCTCGTCGGCCTTTTGTACGCCTTTGTGCATGTTATTTCGGTTAAAAAACACCGTTCTGCCGTCGCGGCTGAATGTTGCCTGGCCCTCGTTCAGGGTGGAATTTATCTCTTCAGAAAACGGTGTGCGCACAATCGGTTCGCCATTGGCATCCAGCAAGGCCGTGTACATGTCGAAATGACGGCGGTCCGGGGACGGATTGGGGCCTGCCTCGGTGCTGTTTGACACAAACACGATTCCGTCTTTGTAATACACCGGGCTGTAGTCAATCCCTGAGCCGTTGATTTCGGCAGCGTTGCGAATCAGTGTAGGCCGAACCACATCTTTTTCGCGGAAACGGTCTTTGGACTTGCTTTTGGCGGATTGTTGCCCCGAGGCGCCAGGCAAGGCCAAAAGCGAAAAGGCGGAGACGAGGAGGATTAGATACTTGTTCATCATGGTGAAAAATGTTGATGTGAGCGCTGCCAAAACGACGCGCTGCCCTGAAAATTGCCCTGTAGACGCAGCGAGGTGCGTTTGGTCAATAGCCCAAACCGGAATCAATGATGACACCCTCCGGCGGGTTGAACCACCAGCGGACGGTCGCCTCCAGGGAGCCACTGCTGAACTGGCGCAGCCGGGTCAAACCGATGTCGTATGACAGGCTGAGGAACAGGTGTTTACTGGCTTGAACGCCCGCCAGCACATCCACACTTTCGCCGAAGCCGCTGTCGCCTCCTGCCCGGTAGGTAGCCCCGCAGTAAAATGTTTTTTGAATACCTGCCATGACATTCAGTTCGGCCTCGAACGGGGCATTGGGCACATACTTGAGCAATACCTGTGGTACGATTTCCAGATCATCATTAGCGTGAATTGTGAAACCGCCCATGGCGTTGAAATGGCGTTCTTCGCGGGAGAATTCGCCGCCGAGTTCCGAAAAGTCAATGTTGTTTTGGAAAAAACGCGGCACGGCCATACCCACATACCAGCCCTTGTCGGGGTTGGAATAGTACAGCCCGAAGCCGAAGTTGACGAGCCATTTGTTGCGTATTCCGGTGGGTATGGAGCCATCAGTATTGGCCGGGGTGGAGCTGTATAACCGCTCGTCGTTCCAATTTTGCCAAAAATTGCGCACGCTGGGTTGCAACCCGATACCGAGGTGGCCTCGCCGCATGGGAATACGGTAGCAGTACACCAAATCGAGTGTCATGGTGCGGTTGATACCAACCGTGTGGCGCGAGATGGTAGCTCCCATTCCGAGGCGCTCGTTCAGCATGGGCTGGCTATACGACAGGTATTGGGCGTTGGGTGCACCGTCAATGCCGATCCACTGGCTGCGGTAAATGGCGGTAAGGGTTGGCGACACGAAACTGCCCGCATACCCGGGGTTGTAAGCCAATTTGTTGTACATGAACTGGGTGTGCTGGGCCTCCTGCTGGGCAAGAGCCACATGGGCAACGAAAAAGCAAAACGCGGTCAGTTGCCAGGCTGGGGAATTGGGTCGGATTAGGTATTTGGTAAACAAGTAGTGCATGGTAAAATCGGTTTTGGAAACGGCAATTTTAACTCAATCAACAAATCAGTTTCGGTACTTTTCCTCGAATCGGCGTTGCAGCACCTTTTGTTTATTGTCCAGATTGATCTCGCGGCCTTGTATGAAAGCAGCGCTGACACGGTTAGTGCGCATATCGAGCGCGTCTTCCTCACTGATGAATAGCGTGGCATCTTTGCCTGTTTCGAGCGAGCCGGTTGTATTGCCAATACCCATGATAGCCGCCGGACTGAGTGTGAGCGCCTGCACTGCTGCCTCGTAAGGCAGCCCGAATCCGACAGCCTGGCCAGCCTGAAACGGCAAGTTGCGCTGCTGCCAGGCTGCATTAGCCGTGAGCACGAACGGGATGCCCGCCGCATGCAGGGCCGCCGGAGTCTTGAACGGCTGGTCCACGTCCTCGTCCTCACGAGAAGGCAAGCGCTGGGTCGGATCGAGCACGACCGCCACACGATGCTCGCGCAAAAAGTCCGTGATGAGCCAGGCATCGCTGGCCCCCACGAGCACCGGACGCGTGCCAAACGACTCGGCAAACAGAACCGCCTCCTGCATCGTACGGGCATTGCCGACGTGGATGTACAGGTTTTGTTTGCCGGTAAAAATGTTGCGCATGGCTTCGAAACGCGGGTTCTTCGTCTCGGGAGCCGTGTTTTGGCAGTAGGCCTTGGCTTCGTTGAAAAAACGGCGAATTTCGTCCACGTTTTTGTCGTAGGCATTGATTTCCGGTTCCTGTTCGCCGGGGCGGCCTCCGGGTGGTCCGAAGCGGCGGCGGGGCTGTGGCACTGGCCAGTTGAGGTGAATGCCTTCGTCCGTGCGCAAGGCTGCATCTTCCCAGCCCCATGCATCGAGCTGCACCACCGACGAAGCGCCGGACACGACCCCGCCCATGGGCACCACTTGTGCCAGGAGTACCCCGTTAGAGCGTACTGTGGGTTGAATATCAGAGTCGGTGTTGTATGCGATGATCGAGCGAGCGTTGGGGTTGTAGGCCCCAACCTCCGCAAAATCCTGCGTGGCACGTGCGGCCTCTACTTCCACCAGACCGAGGCGGGAGTTCGTCGCAATAAAGCCCGGGTACACGTGCTTGCCGGCGGCATCGAATATTTTGGCGTATTTGGTGCGATCCAGCCGGATAGTTGTCGCGTCGGCCACCAGAGTAAGTTTGCCGTTCTCAAAAGCAATGGCGCTGTTGGGTAATACCGTACCGTTCCCGATGTGCGCCGTTGCTCCGAAAATGAGCACGGAGCCACGTTGGGGCGGGGCGGGTGTGGGTGGCTGCGCGGGGAGAGCGGCGGCAAGGAAAAGGATAGGCAAGGTGATCCGCAATCTGTTCATTTTTATAATTGTTGAGTTTATCGCACTGCGCAAACGAGTATATCTTTCCCTTCGATGATACCTTCCAGCACATCTCCGATTTGCACGGGTCCCACACCAGCAGGCGTACCGGTGAAGATCATATCGCCTTTTTGCAGGGTAAAGTAACGGGAAATATGAACGATCAGGGTTTCAAAGGTAAAAATCATATCGCGAGTATGGCCGTCCTGTACGATCTCGCCGTTTTTTTTCAGTTGAAAATGAATGTCTTGTGGGTTGGGAAGGTCTGCCAATGGAATCCATTTGCTCACCGGGGCAGATTGGTCAAATGCCTTGGCAATTTCCCAGGGCTGGCTTTTTTGTTTGAGCCTGGCCTGCAGGTCTCGGGCAGTAAAGTCAATGCCGAAAGCAACGGCATCGTAGTAGCGGTGCGCAAATTCGGGCTGAACAGAGCGTCCGTTTTTACACACACGCAATACTAGCTCGCCTTCGTAGTGCAGGTCTTGAGTGAAATTGGGGTAAAAAACCGGTTTGTTGTTGGCCACGATGGCTGTAGCCGGTTTCATAAAAATGAGTGGCTCCTCGGGCACGGGGTTGTTGAACTCCTTGGCGTGCTCTGCGTAGTTGCGGCCGATGCAGAAGATTTTCATGCTGCGAAAGTATGACCCTTGTTGCAAAAAACACAAAGAGAAGGTTGTAGCTATCTGATGAATCGTGTAATAAGGTCTTTTTCGGCTTTAATTATTAACAAAAAATAAGCCATATTTTGAGTATCAAATCATTGATTTACACGCTTTTGACAAGACATTAAATTTCAATCAATGTGTTCGATTGGTTGCTGCTACGAGGGGCGTTGTTGCATTTTGCAGCGTGATTATTCGTACGCAATACTAACCGAACCATGAAACCGGTGTAACTCCAGGATCGCCTAGTCTCCGACCACAGGCCATTTGCCTGTTGGTTGGGGGCGGCGGCGAAAACAACGCGCAGCAATTGGGCTACCGACCTCATCGGTAATTTTGGCGGCCCGCCGAGGTTCTTTGCCCGGCGGGCTTTTTTATTGGCTGGGAAAAAACAAGATTAACTGGTTTTGGGGTAAAAAGTCCATAACAAAACAAGGCTTATGTCTCTGTTTTTCAAGAAACTATAAACACATTAAATTGCAATCAATGTGTTGGGGCGCTTGTAAAGCCGGAGGCGGCCCATATACCTTGGTCGTGCAATTGACAGCCCCGCATGCGCCGTTTGAAAACTGCCGGTACCATATCCCTGAAAGGGCCGGGTAAAACAAACCGAGTAGGGGTCACAAACATTTTTTTGTAACAACATGAAATCCGTATCAGTAACTCGAAGCCTGTTCCCGCGAACATCGGGAAAATTCACCGCCGCAACACTTGCTTTGCTGCTCTTTTTTGCCTCGTCCTGCCAAAAGGACGCGGAACCCATCCTACCAGTAGAGGCATCCGCTCCTGTACAAGTGACCATGCGGTCTGGTGAAATGGATCTACAAGTAATTGCGCACATCCAGTGGCTGATCAACAACGTCTTGCCACTCGCAGCCGACGAGGCCGTGGCGGCCGCACTCCAGGCGGGCAACACGACCTCACCTGAGCTCATCGCCAAGCTTCAAACCCTGGGTTTTGCCAACTTTGAACAGTTCGCGCAGGCTCTCAACACAAACGGAAGCGCCGTACAAGCCGCCATCAGCTCAGGGAGCCTTACCCAGGCAATGCTCCTCCAGATCGGCAACACCGCCGAGTTTGATTTTTCTGGAGTTATGTGGGCGACCTCAGCATTGCCATGTACCGATGAGCTCGCAGATAACTTGTTGCTTGTACCCATCTATATTGCTGCTGCTGCAGCTGGAGGCCCTTGGGTTGCTGCTATAGCAGGTGCAATACAAGTAGTCGTTGCTTACACTACCTTTAAAAGATGCCTAAAATCAACGTACCCTGGCGGAGTTACACCGTAAGGTCGACATATCTGTTCACTAATAAATTGTTTTTACATGAAAAACATCATCTTATTCGCACTATCTATCGGTTTAATGCCGCTCACATCCTGCAACAAGGATACACGAATGAGTTCTTCCGAACAGGAATCCCTTCAAACTCGTTTGAATGCCGATCCAGAAGTAAAAAAACTAAATACGGCTTTCGCAAACCACTGCCGCTTGATCGCCTCTTTCTCGCCTGAAGAGTTGACGGCGTTACAGGCATCCGTAAAATCTTGTGGATTTTATACCTCAACCGCAACTATTCCCGAACTGGAAAAGTGCTTGATGGGCAATCCTTTAATAGAGGCCTACATACAAGCCGAAAAATACAGCCGGGAATACGAAACATCCCTCAAGACAGTCGAAAAACGGTTTCCGGAGCTCAGCCAATTTAGTGTACGCGAACGGGTCCTTATGATTTCACAAACAAGGGGTGACAACTCAAGCAAAATTTTGTCCGATTACCAATCACGCAAAAAAAATTAGACAATGAACAAGAAACTAAAATCGCTGGCAATTATCGTCCTTTTGGGGACTTCTATTCGAGCAATAGCTGACGTGCCTTGTCACACTCAATTTGCTGTCAATATGGCCTTCATCACGGAAGCATATGAAATCGACAGAATAGACTGCATAGGTACATTTCTGGAAGGCCCGTGCAAAGATGAGGCGACTGCTAAGTACAACCACGGGGTGAGTGTCGCACTCGATACCTGGAGTGCGTGCTGTTGCACCTACGGCCTCGCCTGTTGTGGGTAATCTTTGACATATCCATTCCATTATTTTCAACCCCGGCCGGAAACAACAACCGGCCGGGGCTTTTTTCTCCACCACCTGCAACCTGCGACGCGGCTTCAAAAGATTTTTTTTCGACACCTACGTTCGACTTTAGCCATTTGGGAAATTGATAATGCCGGTTCAAGTCAAGGAGATAAAGCGGCTGAAATAATTTTGAACATCGCTGTAAAATTGTGACATTCATAAATTTAAAGTAACTGTTTAGGTAGCCGAAGCGCGGCGCAAGATTTGTAGCATTTAGAAGGTACTGTAATGGGTTAAGGTGCAGCGCACCGAAATATATTACGGTGCGCTGAACCTTTTGGACGATATTGCCAGCAATTTCTATACAAATCTTGCGCCGCGCTGCGGCTACCTAACCAGTTACAATTTAAAAACCCTTTTCCTGAACGCCTATTGAGAGGACACAAAAACAAATTGCACAGAGGCTCACGGAGTTTGTTTTTCTCACTCTTTGTCCTCTAAAACCTCAAAACCAAATTGCCAATGCCGTTGTCACTGCCGCGTTGGTTCGGCCCATCGTGCCGTTATTTTTTTCAAAAATAGCATCGCGACTTCTGAAAACTTTGGCCTCAATGCGCCAAAGTGCGTTGCTGTTGATATTTAGATCGAGGTTGGCGGACAGGCCAAGCGTTCGGAATCCATGCTGCGTACCAGTGGAAATGATAACCCCGTTTGGGTCGCTGTAGTATTCGATACGGCCTGTCAGGGACACGCGCTCGCTGGCAGCAAAACGCCCGAGCAAAATAGGGCTGAACCAAAAATTGGTAGGATGGCCAGCAATTGGGTTTTCCTCCCACCCGGTATCAAGTCCGGCGATCAGCCTGAAACGCTCGGAAATTTTGAAAATACTATAAAAGTTGTGAAACACGCGAAGCCTGCGCGTATCGTCGGGTTGGTCGGTGCCGACAAAACCACTGCTGTTCAGTGTCACGCGCTCCGATGGTGAATAGGTAACCTGCCAACCGCCGGAGAGCAGGGGGTTCCCGGGAAGGCGTCGGATACGCTGCCAACCATTGAGGGCAAGCACGCTGAAAAGCCACCGACTGTCGGGCGTTGTGTAAGTCAATTTGGCACCCGCTTCATAATAAGGCGAGTTTTCGGCCATGAGGCTTCGTGTGAGCGTCGCGCAATCTTTACCGATGGCGCTCTCGAAACCGATATGCGAAGCAAAAACACCCGCATCGAGCCACAGGTCGGCAGACTTGGCGAGTCGGACTCCCGCGTTAGCTTCATAGATATTTTGCAAGGTGCCCGGCTCGGCCGCCAGGTTGGCGTTGGCATAGGTACCGGCCATGAGGGCTACGTTACCCCGTGCCCGTTTCGCTTGTACGGCTGCACGTACCACGGCGATATTTACAGCGAACTCATTGTGCCGATTGTGCGCATACACGAAACCGGGGCGATTGCCCGCTGCGGGGCGGTTGAAATCGTAGGCATAATACGTTTCCACGTAACCTCCGAATGCAAACGAAACGACAGCGGTGTCGGTTTGGGCAGCCAACCCGGTACTGATGAAAGGTGCAAGAAAAAAAAGGGTGATATGTTTCATCAAGGATACGACTTTTGTGATCGCAAACATCCGTAAATACTGCTAAGAAACGCGGACGAAAGAACAAGACATTTCGCACCTTGAAAGGATGCCGGTTGGCATGCCCGAACAAGCAATAAAAAAATATGCTTACGATTCACTCCGACACCTATTTCATGCAACAAGCCTTATCTGAAGCACGACAGGCTTATGATCTCGGCGAGGTGCCCGTGGGTGCAGTAGTCGTGTGCGACAACCGTATCATCGCCCGGGCGCACAACCAAACGGAACAACTAACCGACGTGACCGCCCACGCAGAAATTCTTGCCCTGACCGCTGCCTCCAACCATCTCGGGAGCAAGTACCTCCCCGACTGCACGTTGTACGTCACACTCGAACCATGCGTAATGTGTGCCGGCGCACTGGCTTGGGCACAGATGGGTCGCATCGTGTACGGGGCTACTGACAAAAAACGCGGCTTCATGCTATACGGCGGAAAAAGCCTGCTGCATCCCAAGACCAAGCTCGAAATGGGTGTGCTGGAACACGATTGTGGTGTGCTGCTCAAAGCGTTTTTTCGAGGGAAAAGGTAGGCTACATCTCTCGGTAGTCTGCAAACTTTGCCCGAAATTGGCCCAATGAAATCCAGCCGATTTTTTACACTCTTCGCCTTCGCTATTTTTTCGGCCACCAGTTCGGCTCAACAACTTCGCGGCTTCGTATACGATGCCGATCAAAATACCCCCCTCTCCGGGGTAACCATCAGCCTCGGCACTACACCGGAATCGAACACACTGGCCATTTCAAGTGATGCCAACGGCCTATTTATGACCGATGCGCTTCCGCCGGGTATCTACTTATGCCAGTTCAGTCTCAATGGTTTCGAGCCGATCCTGATCCCGGAAGTGCGTCTTGCATCGGGCAAAGAGACCATTTTGGACGTGGCGCTGCGTTCTTCGCTCATAACGCTGGCCGACGTAACCATAAAAGCCGCTGCGCCCGACCGCCGCGCCCTTCAACCGCTCGGCGAAGTGCCGCTCACCCGTGAGCAGACACAACGGTTTCCAGCCACATTTTTTGACCCGGCCCGCCTGGCCCTTGCCTACCCTGGCGTGGCTAACACCGATGACCAGGCCAATGGTCTAAGCATCCGCGGCAACAGCCCGACCAACCTGCGGTGGCGTTTAGAGGGCGTTGAGGTGACCAATCCGAATCACCTGCCCAACGCTGGAACGTTTAGTGACCGGCCCGCTACCTCCAGTGGCGGCGTGTTACTGTTTTCCGCTCAACTGCTCGACAATTCCGCTCTGCTCACCGGCAACAGCCCGCCCGGCTACGGTGATGCACTTGGCGGCATCATGGACATCTACTGGCGGCGCGGCAACACCGAACAGCACGAGTTCACAGCCCAGGCCGGGCTTATCGGGTTGGACGTAGCCGCCGAAGGCCCGTTGAGTAAAAAAAATGGCCACTCGTATCTCGTCAACTACCGCTATTCTACCGTTGGCTTGCTCGGCCAACTGGGTGTTTCTTTCGGTGGCGAAAAAATCAGCTACCAGGACCTGGCCTTCAAACTCGGTTTTTCAGGAAAAAATGGCGGACGGTGGTCGGTATTCGGCCTTGGTGGTTACAGTCAGAACACGTTTTCGCCATCAGCCGACAGCACGGAGATCAAGCAATACAAAGACTTGTTTACCATTGATTTTGAGTCAGGAACAGGCATTTTGGGTGTTTCGAATTGGAGACCCCTTGGCAGAAATACAACCCTGAAAACAACCGCTGTGGCATCAGTCCAAGGAAATGTACGCGCGTCCTTCGGAGACGGGGTACGCGAACGAGACACCGGTCTCGATATGAAAACAGGGCTCTCCACTATGATCTCTCACCGGGTAAACCCGGCCAACCGGTTTCAAGGCGGCTTTCTTGCACAGTATGCCGCCAACGAAGTAGATGCCGGTATCCTTCGATACTATGGCTATGCGCAAAGCCTGGTTTTTCAGCCTTGGGCAAATTGGCTTTGGACGGACAAGACCGATCACACCAGTATAAACATCGGGTTGCACAGCCTGCTGCTTTCCGTGACTGGCGACAGCGCCAACATGACCGATTTTTCAGTAGAGCCGCGACTGACCATTACTCGCCGCATTAACGAGCGGCATCGGCTGGCCTTTTCGGCTGGACTTACCAGCCAATCACATCCGATGTGGCTGTACGCTTTAGAAGTGCAAAACAACAGCGCTGGCAGTGGTCATTTTAGGGGAGGTGCCTTAGCTCGATCGTTCCAGGTTTCGATGCGGCACACCTGGAGCCCAGGCAGCTTGTGGGCCGTCAAGACTGAGCTGTTTTACCAACAGCAGTACCGAATACCTGTGGCGGCGGTTTCCAACGCGTTTTCGTTGGTGAACGTCAGTGAAGTGCACGTTTTGGGGCCATTGGCAGCTACCGGGGCTGCGGAGAACAAAGGCATTGAGTTGTCAGCCGAGCGTTACCTCGCCGCCGGATGGTTCCTGTTGGCCAACACTACGTTGTTCAACGCCCGCTACCAGGGGAGTGACGGCGTGTGGCGTTCCAGCCGCTGGAACCTCGGCCACATTGCCAACCTGACTGCGGGTAAGGAGTGGCAGCGCGACCGCTGGCCTGAAAAAACGCGAGCATTCGGTGTGAATGGTCGTATCACATGGGCTGGAGGTCAGCATGCAGCCCCCGTGGACGAAGCCGCTTCGGCTACAGCCAAAGCCACTGTTTATGACCTGACAAACGGGTATTCACAACAGCAACCCGGCTTTGTGCGCCTTGACCTGCGCGTGTACTGGAGACATAACTTAGGTAAACGGCGCAACAGCCTGTTTGCCATGGATTTCCAAAACGTAACGTTCCAAAAAAATACCGCCTACCAGTACTACGAACCGTACACCGGGCGGGTAGAAACGAAGGAACAACTGGGGTTGGTGCCGAATCTGAGTTGGCGCCTGGAGTGGTAAAAAAATGTCAATATCCCGGTTTAACCGTTGAACGTAGAAGTGTTTACAAACTACTTTCCGCCGGGCATCAATGGGAACACCTATTTTTTCATCGTTTGTTCATATGTTTCTATCCACTGCTGAGCATTGATTTTACCAACCAGTTCACCAAGGAGAGCAAACGGAATCTGATCCATTTTTTTGAACCGGATACAGCTTTTGCCCATATCCAAACGGGCTTTGCTATACTTGGGATATTGAGAAACGAACCACTCGGTCAGCTCAGGGCTGGCATAAAGGCCCATGTGATAAAACGCCACGAAGTTTTTTTGCGAAGCCATTCCCATGAATGGCAGGGGTTGCTGCGGGTCGCAATGGTATCCAGCCGGGTACAACCCATGCGGAATGACATAACCTATCATCCCGTAGTTGATCGTTTCTGAAAAACCGGCAGGCAGGTTGTCCAGAATCGTTTTGCGCAACGTAATTATTGCCGCTTTGCGGTCTTCCGGCAGCTTCGCAATGTAGTCTTCGGGCGATGTTGCTTGAATCTGCATTTGTCAAGTTGTTTTAGAGGCTGTTTGAATTCTTCTCACCGGGGCCAAAAGGCATTTTTTGCCGCCAGGCTTCGGCTGTTTTTTGGTACATAACCCCGGCTATGCACCAAAAAACGAGTCTCGCCCGACAACAAAAACTGCTCTTTTGGCCTCCGGCAGAAGAATTCAAACAGCCTCTTAGTTCGGCACCAAAGTTAGAGCATGTTTTTCATACAACAGGAATCCTGAAATGCATGAAATGACCGAATTGCCATAAAAAAAACGCGGCCCCCTGAAAAACAGGTTGTCGCGTTTTTTACTGGTTGTGGACCTGGCGGGAGTCGAACCCGCGTCCGGACAAAGCGTCGCAACGCTTTCTACATGCTTAGTTCCCGATTCGGGTTTTCGAGCACGGGATAGGTTCAGGAACCGACCACTCCGCGCCTTAGCCGTTTAAATTTCGCCTGCGGTAACGGCGTTCCGCAAGCTAGTCCCAAAGTGGTTATACGCGGCACGGTGTATATGGAACCTCAACCGCGCGGCATAAAGGCTTTCTAATTCAATGAATTAGGCAGCCATGGCATACTGATAGTTGCCATTTACATGTTGAACGTTGTTTTTTACGGAGTAACCGCCCATGCTCCGGCATGCTTACGAGACGACCACACTTTCCCGTCAATACCAAGAACAGGCCCATTTTCAGGTTTTGGGTTGGATGATTTCTGTTTGTGGTTATCGTTGTTAACCAGAAACCGCCCAAACTTCTAACCCAGAAAAGCCAAAGGTAAACCAAATCGGTTGATGGTTAGTTCGGCTCGCGGCGTGAAATTTTCTCGAAAGAAATCCCCCTCCTTTGTTTGCCCCTGCACCGGGAATGCAGGGCTATTGGCCTACCTTTGCGTTCTTAAGTCGGGCTTCCGACGAAGTGCTCCAAATTGGTCACACTCCGAGTTTTTATCGAACCAAAAAATACCGTTTTATGTACAAAATCGGGATCATCCGGGAGGGCAAGGTGCCGTCTGACGCGCGAACGCCACTCACACCCGAACAATGCAAACAAATCGTAGCCCGGTTTCCCGTGGAACTGGTCGTGGAACCTTCCCCTGTCCGGTGCTTCACCGATGCGGAATATCAGGCGGCAGGTATCCAACTGACGACGGACTTAAGCAACTGCGACATCCTGTTGGGGGTCAAAGAAGTGCCCGTTGGGCAGTTGATTGCGGAAAAAACCTACCTGTTTTTTTCCCACACAGTAAAAAAACAACCCCATAACCGCCACCTCCTCCAAACTGTATTGGAAAAAAACATCCGGTTAGTTGACTACGAGAAACTCACCGACGATCGCGGCGACCGCCTCATCGCTTTCGGTTTTTATGCCGGCCTGGTGGGTGCTCATAACGGTATATGGACATACGGCCGCCGCACGGGCCTGTTCGATCTGCCCCGTATGAATACCTGCCACGACTACGCCGAAGTAAAATCTGTGTACGCAAAACAGCAGTTTCCGCCTCTGCGTATCGTGCTCACCGGCGGCGGGCGTGTGGCATCCGGTGGAGCCCGAAACCTGCACGACATGGGTATCCACCAAGTGTCGCCACATGATTTTCTGACTAAAACATTTGATCGGCCCGTGTTCGTCCAACTGCATGCGCAGGATTATGTACAACACCGTTCCGGGCCACGTATCTTCGACAAGGCACATTTTTATGCTCACGGTGAGGAATATGTGAGCACGTTTGCACCGTTCGCACAGCGTGCTGATATTTTCATCAATGGAATTTTTTATGACCCCAAAGCCCCAAAGTTTTTTGAAATCGCTGACCTGATCAACCCGTCTTTCCGAATACAGGTCGTCGCTGATGTGTCCTGTGATATGATGCCGGATGCCTCGGTACCCGTCACCATCCGTTCCAGTACCATTGCCGACCCGGTTTTTGGTATCAACCGCCTCACTGGAGCGGAGTGCCCGGCATTTAGTCCTGACGGTGTGGACGTGATGGCAATTGACAATCTGCCCTCCGAACTGCCTCGTGATGCTTCCGGTTTTTTTGGCCAACAGCTGATAGACAATGTGCTACCCGAATTGCTCCGAGAGAACCACAGCGCCGTTGTAGCCCGCGCGGTCATCGCCGAGGGTGGCCACCTGACAGAGCGCTACGAATATTTGAGCGATTACGTGGGTGCCCAGGCCATCCAGGTTTAAAAATTTGGAAAGTCTACCGCCCAAACACCCGCACCGAATCGTCACCAAGGGTGGTTGTTTCGGCCAGTTTTGCTTCTCCCGGGATGGCAGGGGCCGCGACCCCTCGGTGCAACTGTAGCGGGTTTTGGATCATTCGGATTTCATCCCAGAGGCCCGTCTCCATGAATTGGCGAAGCACGTTTGCGCCTCCTTCCACGAGAAAGATGGCGCGTTTTTCCTGGAAAAGGTTTTCGAGCAGATACCCAATCCAGTCCGACGTTGGTACTGGTATAGGCAAAAACCGGGTTTTTTGATATTCCCCGGCCCGCGTATGGCCTACGATCCATGTCAGTTGTCGGTCGTCGAGCAGGTGCGTATTGACGGGTATTTTCCCATCAAAATCAAGGGCAATGCGCAGAGGTGATTTCCCGAAGTAGTGGCGGTTGTCCAAGCGGGGGTTATCCGTAATCGCCGTGGTAGTACCAACCAGAATGGCATCCGCTTCAGAGCGCCAGCGGTGTACAAGCCGCTGGGCAAAGGGGCCGGAAATGGCCGTTCGTTCGCCGAAGCGAGCGAGGAACCCGTCTGCACTTTGTGCCCATTTCAGCACGATGTACGGGCGTTTTTTTTCGATCCAGGTAAAAAACGCGCGATTCAGGTAGCGGCCTTCGGACTCCAGCAGGCCAGACGCGACTTCAACTCCGGCGGCCTGTAGTTTTTTCAAACTCTGCCCAGCTACCATGGGATTTGGATCGGTGTTGGCGACTACGACTCGTGGTATTTTTTCTGCCAAAACCAAGTCCACGCAGGGCGGTGTTTTGCCAAAATGAAAACACGGCTCCAGCGAACAGTACAGCGTGCTATGCGAAATCAGGTGCCGATCTGCCTCCGTAACCGACCGGATGGCATGTACCTCAGCATGTGCTTCACCATAGCGCCGGTGCCACCCCTCGCCTATGATACGGGTGCCGTACACCAATACGGCACCCACGAGCGGGTTGGGCGAAACACTCCCAGCCCCCAATCGGGCAAGTTGAAAGCACCGGCGCATGTACTTTTCCATAGGTGTCAGGTTAGCAGCAGCCGCTACCCGGCTCGCAGCAGGATATAGCCGTTTTCAGTTCGGCCAAATTCACCTTGCGTTTTTCCTTGCGCTCGCTCTTGGGCTGCCCACCGGCTTTTTCGGCGTACACCGTGATACTGAAAATACCGGTACCGGAAGCCAAAAACTGCCGCAGTTCCTGTTCCGACACATGCTCCAACAGGATGTGGTCGGGGATCAGGATGGGTTTCACCTTTTGAATTTGCAGGTTTTGGAAGCCTGTTTCCCGAATCAAATCCAGGTATTCTTCCTGCTGAATGGCTCCCGAAACACAGCCGGCGTACATCTCGGCGCTTTGGCGCAGGCTGTCGGGCAGGTCGCCTACCAGCACGATATCGCTAATGCTAAAATGCCCGCCCGGGCGCAACACTCGCTTGATTTCGGCGAAAACCTGGCGCTTGTCGGGTACGAGGTTGAGTACGCAGTTGGACACCACCACATCCACGGAACTGTCGTTCACCGGCAGGTTTTCGATGTCGCCTTGGCGAAACTCGACATTGTGGAAACCGAGTTTTTCGGCGTTGAGCCGGGCGCGGCGGATCATCTCCGGTGTGAAGTCCACGCCAATGACCTTGCCTTCGGGGCCGGTAGCGGCGCGGGCCACGAAGCAGTCATTACCGGCTCCAGAGCCGAGGTCGAGCACCGTGTCACCTTCGGCGATGTCGGCATGTTCGGTTGGCAGGCCGCACCCGAGGCCAAGATCGGCATCCGGGTTGTAGCCCGGTAAGGAGGCGTAAGAGTCCGACATAATGGTGTAGGTGCCGGGGGTACCCACGCCGCAGCAGGAACAAAGGTTTTCCTCCTTGTCCTGTTGGGCGATTTCCGCGTATTTATCGCGGACGGTCGTTTTGAGCGAATCAGAATGTGTCATTGTTTTTGTTTTTAAAGTGAAAAAATTAGCAAGTGCAATTGGTGTCGCCGGGCAAGAAAACCTCTTCGAGCAGGGTTTTCAAACGCGCCAAGGCATCGTGGTTGATACAGTAGCAGGACTTGGCTCCTGCAACAGTGCCGGAGATGAGTCCAGCGGATTTTAATTCCTTGAGGTGCTGGCTCACCGTGCTTTGGGCCAGGGGCAGAACATCCACGATTTCGCCGCAAACGCAGACGTTGCGCCGGGCCAGTTCGCGCAGGATGGCTACGCGTGCCGGGTGGCCGAGCGCTTTAGCCAGTTCTGCTAGTTCGTTTTCGATGGTGCCGAACTGCTCCGTTTTTGCTGCTGCCATGGTGGGTGGTGTGTGTGGTTGAAAAATTTCATCGCAAAAATACGATGATTTTTTCTTTTGTCAAGAGACAGGGCAAGAAATTTATCGTATAATTGCGATTATTTTTTTGAAGCCTCGTTCTGAGCCGCCCATTGCCCAAAACCTCGTAACATTGCCCCGCATTTCAAAATTACAACCTGCACCAATTATGGAACAGTTGACCATGCCGGATTTCACCTCCGGCGCCATGTGGATCAGCCTGCTGACCCTCACATTTTTGGAAATCGTGCTCGGGGTGGACAACATCATTTTTTTGTCCATCGTGTCGGCCAAACTACCGCGCGAAGATCAGCCCAAGGCACGCAACATTGGTTTGATGCTGGCCATGGGCTTGCGTATCATCCTGTTGTTCGCCCTGGTGTGGATCATCGGCATGAACAAGCCCTTGTTTAGCATTGACTTTTTGGGCTTGCATGGCGACGTGACCGGCCAGGGCCTGATCCTGTTCCTCGGCGGCACGTTTTTGTTTTACAAGGCTACCACAGAGATTCACCACAAATTGGAAAGCCCAAATTCTGCTGACGACCCGCAAGTGGGCAAGGGCAAAAAGGCCCTGAGCAGTGTCATTATCCAGATCGCGCTCATCAATATCGTATTTTCTTTCGACTCCATCCTCACCGCCGTTGGCCTGACTAATGACTTGGCCATCATGATCATTGCCGTGGTTGTATCTGTGCTTGTGATGATGCTCTTCTCCGGCCCGGTCAGCGATTTTGTGAACAAGCACCCGACGGTGCAGATGCTCGGCATGGCGTTCCTGATCCTGATTGGCTTTTCGCTCGTGGCTGAGGCGGCGCACCTGGGGCATTTTATCGAAGGTTCTGTGCCCAAGGGTTACCTGTATTTTGCCATATTCTTTTCCCTTTTCGTGGAAATGCTCAACATCCGTATGCGGAAAAAACGCGACCCGATCCAGTTGCACGGCTACGCCGAAACGGCTGTTGAGCAAGGTTTACTTGACGATGTTGATGAAAACGATGCGTCAAAGAAAAAACAATGACGATCAACCTGACCCGCAACATCGTTTTTTTTGATGTGGAAACGACTGGCCTCAACGTGGTGCGCGACCGCATCGTACAAATTGCCTTGGTCAAACTCTTCAAAAACGGCGACCCGCCTGCTGAACTCAGCATGCTGGTAAATCCCGGAATCCCGATTTCCGAGGAGTCCATGGCCATACACGGCATCACGCCCAAAGACTTGGCCAACAAGCCGACGTTTCAGCAAGTAGCCCAAAAAATCTGGGACTTCATCGGCGATGCTGACCTGGCTGGCTATAATTCCAACCGCTTTGATGTGCCCATGCTTATGGAGGAATTTGCCCGTGTGGGCATGGAATTCGACGTGAGCAAACGCAGGCTTCTGGATGTGCAGCGCATTTTTTACAAAATGGAGCCGCGTACACTCAAAGCCGCCTACCGCCTCTATTGTGGCCAAGAACTCACCGATGCACACGATGCGCTGGCCGATGTGAAGGCCACGATCGAAGTGTTTCGCGGCCAATTGACCGCCTACGACGGAAAAGATCTGCTTGATGAAGACGGCAACCTCGTACCCGCCCCGATCAAAAACGACATCCAGGCTTTGCACGATTTCACCAACGACCTCAATTTTCTGGATACGACCCAAAAAATCCGTGTCTCACCCGATGGAACACCGATTTTCAACTTCGGCAAATACAACGGCCAGCCCGTGAAGGAGGTGCTTGCAAAAGACAAGAACTACTACTTCTGGATTTTGGAAAAAGAGTTTTCTTCCCAATTGAAGCAGATCGTGAAGCAACTGATGCGTGAAGTAGAGGCAAAAAAATCCTAGTTCATCACAAATTTGCTTGAACGAAAATAAGCGGGCTTGGGCTTTTTTCCCGCCTGCACGTCTGTTCCTTCCGGCACACCCATCATGTGCTCCAGCCGGCTGGGTGGCGGGATAACCTGGGGAATGTTTCGTTGGAGTCGGTCCAATTCTGCCTCCAAGTCGGCCATAGCAGTCTGGATGGAAGCTAAAGGCCGGTTCACAATCAGCCGGATGATACCCTCGGGGTCAATGATATACAAGAGCCGGTGGTTGGGCGGTACGATCCGGCGGCTTGGCGACATGCCGTAGAGCGCCGAAATTCGGTTATCCCGATCTTCGATAATCGGCGCCTTGAGGAAAATCCCGATGTAGCGCCGCACCACATCGGTCCAGTCGCTTTGCCGGGCGGACTGGTTGGACAGGGCCAACAGCTTCGCATTGCGCTCCTGCAGCCAGCGTTCTTTCATGGCCAAAAAATTCGAGTACATCCGCCAGGCAGAGGTGAAGTTGGCAGGGTGCGCAAAAAAGATGCACCACGAGCCCTTGCTGAACTCGGGGAAACGCACCAATCCCTTTTCGGTCAAAACTTCGAAGGGCGGTGCCGTGTCGCCAACACGGGGTAATTGGGTGTGTTCCGATGACTTCGCGGTCATGTTGCTTCGCTTTCAATTTGTGCGGTCAAAAATAGCCGGTTTTTTTGAAATCCAATGAATGGTTTTTCTACAAACAACCCGTGCCCCATTTGCCGGACGTGGTATTATGGGCCTTGGCATATTTTCACCCTACCTTTGCGAGCCATGTCAAGCGAACTTTTGAAACAAGCAACGGCCCTCGTGCAGGAGCCGTTTGATCTGGGAAACGCCGTTCCACCCGCCAGTGAAGCGGAACTGCTCGCGCTCTTGGCCGACCGCGTTGCGGATATGCTGGAACACCAACCAGATTATCTGATGAGCCTGCTTTACCGGTTGGATGTGCTCGAAAAAAAAATCCGCCCTGTTATGCAGCCCGACGCCCCGGAGCCAGCCAATTGGGGCCTCGCCCGGCTCGTCCTCGAACGCCAAAAACAACGTATCGAAACCAAACGCACCATCAAACCCAAACCACTGGAGGGCATGGAAGGCTGGGAGTGGTAAAACAGTTTTGGATTTTGAGTGCCAACTTTTTAGGAAGAACGCCAGCGTGGGTATCGAGCCGACGGAACATCTTACCTTTGCCAGCCCAAAACCAACAGCAGTCATACTTAACCAAATAATTGTTTCAACTATGCAAGCTAACGGTACCGATACCGCCCAAAAACCGCGAACGGCTCGTGAAGACCGCTACCAGCATCACGACTACTACGGTGTGGACGAGCTGCTCGCACCCGAGCACCTCCTCGCCCGCGATGCTGTTCGCGAGTGGGTCAAAGCAGAAGTAAGCCCCATCATCGAAGACTACTCCAACCGGGCCGAATGCCCCGCTCACCTGTTCAAAGGACTGGCCGAGATCGGTGCTTTTGGCCCCTCACTGCCAGCCGAGTACGGTTGTGGCGGCATGGACGAGATCGCTTACGGAGTCATCATGCAAGAACTGGAGCGCGGCGATTCCGGCGTGCGATCCATGGCCTCCGTGCAAGGGTCGCTGGTGATGTATCCCATCTACAAGTTCGGTTCCGAGGAACAACGCCGTCACTACCTGCCCAAACTCGCCAGCGGCGAAATGATCGGTTGTTTTGGTCTTACCGAACCCGACCACGGCTCCAACCCCAGCGGTATGGTGACCAATGTAAAGGACGACGGCGATGCCTACATCCTCAACGGCGCTAAAATGTGGATCACCAACTCGCCTGTGGCTGATATTGCCGTGGTGTGGGCCAAACGCGAGGACGGAAAAGTCATCGGTCTGATCGTTGAAAAAGGCATGAAGGGTTTTTCTGCGCCCGAAATCCACGGCAAGTGGTCGCTCCGCGCCAGTATCACCGGGGAATTGGTGTTTGAGGATGTGCGTGTGCCGAAGGCAAATGTGCTACCCGGCGTGGTCGGTATGCGCGGCCCGCTTACCTGCCTTACCAAAGCCCGATACGGCATCGCGTGGGGAGCCATTGGCGCAGCACTTGACTGTTACGACTCGGCTTTGCGCTATTCCCAAGAGCGTATCCAGTTTGGAAAACCCATCGGCGCTTTCCAGCTCACGCAAAAAAAATTGGCTGAAATGATCACCGAGATTACCAAGGCTCAGCTGCTTGCCTGGCGCCTCGGCACGCTGGCCAACTCAGGAAAAATGACATCTGCCCAGGTTTCGATGGCCAAGCGCAACAACGTCCACATGGCACTTGAAATCGCCCGCGAAGCCCGGCAAATACACGGCGGCATGGGCATTACTAACGAGTACCCCGTCATGCGCCATATGATGAACCTGGAAACCGTGCTGACCTACGAGGGCACCCACGATATCCATCTGCTCATTACTGGTCACGATGTAACCGGGTTGGAGGCATATAAATAAGGTTTAGGGTTAGAAGGTTAGAGGGTTTTGGGGTAAACAACCTCTAACCTTCTAACCAGAAACCCTCAAACCTTCCAACCTTTTCCAGCAGCCACGCCTTTTCGGCCACTTGCTCAGTGGCCACGATTTGTTGGCGCAATTTTTCCAGCGATTTTTTATTTCCCGGCGGCACTTCGAGCAATTTTTTGGTGAAACGTACTAGATTGAGGTTTAGGTCCCGGTGGTAACCCAGGTCTTTTTGGCGGCGCAGGTAGGCCCCGAAACTGGTGAGCAGGGATTCCAGCGCTTTGTGTTCGTCGAGTTCGTAGTAGCTGCGCAAGAGCATCCGTCGGGCATCAAGCAGGTTGAGGCGGTCTTCCAGATCGAGTTGCTGTAGCAGGGGCATGGCACGCGCGAAGTCCTGTTTTTGAAAAAACAAAAAAGCGAGGTTGTAGCGGTACAGCGCGTCGCGTTCGCGCGGATGGAGCGCCGATTTGTATTGCTCAAAAAATGCCTGCACCCACTCGTGCTCGCCCAATGCTGTTCCGATTCGGATGACATTTTTGTAGGTAAATCCCGTCAGCCAGCCGCTTTCGGCCAGCAGGTCTTTCTCCAAACCCGATCGGTAGAGTTCGAATGCCTCGCGGACGAATGGTTTGTCGCCGCTGTTCATTCGGCGGATACAATAGTTGATGCCCAGCAAGTGCAGGCCGCGCAACTCGACTGGTGCAAACTGCCCGGCGTGTGCGGCCAGTACGGTTTTCCAGGACTCGAAATACGCCGGCTGCTCCGGCTCTAGAAGCGCCCGGCAAAGGTGGTAGTACAAGGCTACTGCGGGATGGTCGGTCAGCCAATCGCTGCCCTCGGCCAATCGAAGCACGGTTTGGAGCAGGTTTTTGTCATACTGTTGAGCACCAATGGCTTGATGCGTGAGGGCTGAGCAGGCCTGGCGCAGCATTTCAGACAAATAAAAAACCGTCAGATGGTTGTGCAGGGGGAGCAAGTCGAGGGTGGCAGAACGCTCGCGGGGAGCGCGTGCTTCGAGCCGCTCCTGGTGCAGGTCGTAGCGGTCGAAATGCCAGCGGGCATCGCGTTCGGGCGCTTCGTGCATTTGATTTTCAGCGCGGCTCCATTCGTTGGCGAGCATCTCGTCCAGCCCCCGGCGGCGCAGGGCGCGGCAGAGGTAAAAATGCCGGTCGGCAGGCGCGGTTTCCATTTCGGTCATGGCGAGGTATCGGCGTACCACGTCGAGCAGGTACGACATGGTGTGGCGCAGGGCGCGGTTGTCGTAGGGCTTGCCGGGAAAAGCGGCGACGAATAGCCGCTTCGGCTCAAGGGCACGGGCCAACGACTCTTCCGGCGCTGAGCGCCGACTGTGGGCCGCCGCCACTTGCCCGGCGATGTAGTCGCACAGCAGGGCCACTTCCTCCCGGCGGTTGAACGCCTCGCAGTGTACGATCCGGCACAGTGCCTTGAGGTCTTTGGCGTCGAGGCGGCGCAAGGTGTAGAGCAAGAAGGATTCCGTCATTTTACAGTTTCGGGTTTTGAGTTTTGAGTTTTGAGTTTTGAGTTTTGAGTGGTTTAATGTCGGGTAAAATGCAAATAATACGGTTTTTGGGTTGAGCAGGCAAAGAGTATTTATTCGGCAAAATTATTTTTAAAAATATTGAAAATCAGTTTTTTAAAAATTTAATATCTCGGCAAACAAACAAAAATGTGCATTGCCTGACCCAGAATGTGCCGGTACTTTTGAGGCATAAAAAAATGCTAATCGTATGAAAAATGTACTGCTGCTTTGTCTGCTACTGAATGCACTGGTTGCCTATGCGCAAACCTCTTACTGGGAAGAACTGCCCGCTCCACCGGGCGGCACGCCCGAACGAATCACCCAGGTTGCCAACGGCTGGGTGTACGCCGAATGTTATGACCATGCGGTGTACTACTCGCAGGACAACGGGCTGCACTGGCAGCAGATGTTCTGGCCCACCAGCGACCCGGATACAGGATTTGCAAAAATCACGGTGGGGCGAGCGGGGACATTGTTCGCCGAGCGACGAGTGGACGACAATGATTTTCCGCCATACTTCTTTGATGTGTACAAATCCGTGGACAACGGGGCGACGTGGCAGCAGTTGCTGGACTCCTCGGCCATTCACGGCTTGGGGGAAACTTCTACCGGGCTTTGGTTTGGACTAAAAGATACAATGGGCGTGGGCTTAAACTACCAACTCGTGGTTCGCTCCGACAACGCCGGCACCAATTGGCAAACAGTGAAGCCTTTAGATGGTGAGATAATTTATCATCCGCAGGTTGATATTGGAGGATACGACGAGGTGTGGATAGGTCGAGATGAGGTCTATGGATATTTGTACTACTCGAAAGACAATGGCAACACTTGGGTGAGCAAGTATTTGTCGAACACGGCTAACTCTACCATGCTCACGTTTTCCAATACGTTGCTGTACAGTAGCTCCTTTCAGATTTGCCGATTTACGGCCAATGGTTCTACTGTGTGCAGTAAAATAGACTCCACAGTCGCCAACAATTTCAACTTCGTTTTAGGTTTATTCCAACTTCCAGACAGCAGCCTCTACGCCTTAACCTCGAAGTTTTTGTACAAGTCGGTTGACGACGGCATCTCCTGGCAGCAGGTTGGTTCCAACGAAGGAATGGTTTTTTTCTACGACGACCGGCCGCTCTTCGACGGTACCTGGTTAGCCTCAAATTCGTACAACCTGGCTCGCTCCTCCGACCTCGGCGTTTCCTGGAGTTTTTCCTCTTACGGCGTCAACCGGAGCTTCGTGCAGGATATTTTCCTGCGCAACGAACAGGAGTGGCTTGCCTGGACGGGCAACGAACTCTGGCACACCAACAACGCCGGTCAGGACTGGGAACTGCGCCTCGACACTGCAGGCCTGGCAACAGGACTTCACTTCCAAACATTGATCGCAGATGACTCTGCCAATATCTGGCTGATTGTCCGGGACTCCCTGATGTATTCTTCCGATATGGGGCAAACGTTTCAAAACATCACCCCGCCCCTTGGCTTGTCCACGCACATTTCGCCTAAAATTGGCCTCAATGGCCAACAAAACGCCCTGTTTGCCTGCACCCCGGGCGGTACCATGCGCACACTGGACAACGGCCAGACCTGGGAGCATGTGCTGGACAGCATGTACTTTCGAAAAATCGTGCTTCACCCCTCCGGCGTCTTGTTCGGTTTATTTGACAGTGTATACTGGCATCCAAATCAAACAAATTTTACGCTTTACCCCCTTTTGCATCGTTCCGACAACGACGGCCAAACCTGGCAGCGCGTGTCCCATGAAATCCTCCAAGACCTCACTGTAACCCCTGATGGGTGCCTGTTTGCCAGCTCAAATTTCTCTATCCAGCGCTCTACGGACTTGGGCAGTTCCTGGGTTGGGGTGCAACAATATGGCGAAATGATCGCCTCTGACCCTGGCGGCTTTCTATTTGCATTTACAGGAAACAAGGACGCCTATATGTCCACAAATGACGGCCATACATGGCAGGGACTTCCGGCGCCTTCTGTGTTGGAAAATCTATCCATATGGAGTATCCAGTATCTGGGTTTTAATAACCAAAGCCACCTGTTCATTCGGAGTTGGGAGTATGCCGGGGCCGGCACCAAGGGGCGCTTGTTCCGCACCGCCAGGCCCACCCAGTTCGGTACGTTCCTCAACGGTACCGTGTTCAAAGATGCCGATAGCGACTGCACTACTAATGACCCTGAAACCCCGCTCGAAAACTGGATAGTACGCGCCGAAGGCACCGACACCTGGTGGGCTACCACTGATTCGGCAGGCCACTACTCCATGTACCTCGACACCGGTGCCTATTTCCTCACCGTAAAGCCCGCGCTGGAATTGCTCTGGGAAACCTGCGCCGACAGCCTGCCTGTCTCCTTGCCTAATCTGATGGACACGACCGTACAGGATGTGCCCGTACTAGCTGTGGCCGACTGCCCGTATATGACCGTGCAAGTGGCCGCGCCTTGGCTCGAACGCTGTTTTGAGAGTTTCGTGTGGGTGGTATGCTGCAACGAAGGCACCGAAGGCGCCGACTCCGCCTGGGTGGACGTGACACTCGACCCGGCACTCATTTTCACGGATACCACGCTGAACTACGAAGCGTTGGGCAACAACACGTTTCGTTTCCAACTCGGCGCCATGCCGCAAGGCTATTGCCGAAACTTCGTGTTCCGGGTGTACGTGGACTGCGACAGCACCGTGCTCGGCCAAACGACCTGCATCGCGGCGCACGTGTACCCGAATTCGTTGTGCGTGGAGCCGCCGGGCTGGTCGGGCGCGGAAATCCAGGTATCGGCCCGCTGCGAACAGGAGACCGCCTTGCACTTCGATGTGACCAACACCGGTCCGGTCCCCACGCAGGGCCTGCACTATTTCGTGATCGAAGACGACGTGGTGCTCATGGAGAGCAACGAAACTTATCAGCCGGGCCAAACGCGTTCTTTTTCGCTGCCTGCCAACGGGCACTTTCGCCGCTTCGAGTCGGAGCAGGAACCTGGACACCCGTTCTCCATGCAAGTGGCCGCCTGGACCGAAGGCTGCGGCGGATTCCAGGGCACGGGCTTCCCGAACTGGTATTTCCTGAACAACGGCATCCCGTCGCAGGATGTCTATTGCGGCGAACTCGTGGGCGCGTACGATCCCAACGACAAGCAGGGCTTCCCTGTGGGTTACGGCTCAGACCGCCTCGTGCCGCCGAATACCGACATCAAGTACCTTATTCGTTTTCAAAACACCGGCACTGCGCCTGCCCACACCGTGATGGTGCGCGACACACTCTCGCCCGACCTCGATCCGGCATCGCTGCGCATGGGGCCGGCTTCGCATCCGTACACCTGGGCGCTGGATGGACAAGGATTCCTGACAGTTACCTTCGCCGACATCAACCTGCCCGACAGTACTGCCAACGAGGCCGCCTCGCACGGGTTTTTCTCCTTCACTATTGCCCAAAAAACTGATTTACCCAACGGTACCTTGATTCACAACACAGCATCCATTTACTTCGATTTCAACAGCCCGATCCATACGAACAGAACCCGGCACCAGATCGGCAGGGGGTTCATTGCCGTGGACGTGACGGAAGCCCCGGGATTCCGGTCGCTGCGGGTGTTCCCCAATCCGGTGACCGAATCGGCGGTATTGACGTTCGAGGAGCTACGTCCGGGCCCGTACCGGTTCCTGCTCACCGATGTGTCCGGAAAAACGGTGTACGAAACGGCTTTTCATGGAAATGCGCTAACCTTCCAGCGCGAAAGCCTGGCAGGCGGGTTGTATTTTTTCCAACTGTTGGACGGCACAGGAAAACGCGCGGGAGCGGGCAAAGTGTTGCTTAAACCTTGAGGTTGCCGCTTATTGGTTGAAAGAGCGTATTAAAAAACCAGGCGCCGGGCTGAAGCCCGGCGCCTGGTTTTTTAATACGCTCTTAATCGCTCTTTTTATTCTTCCGGTACTTCCACAACTTCTTCATCCTCGCCCGTTTCACTGACAAGCGCTTTACGCTTGCGGGTTTCGAGCGAGTTAGCGTGCATATCGATGTATTCGTTGCGGTTGTGTACGATATCAGCGGCCATGTACAGGGCGCGGATGAAGGAAGACTCGTCGGCTTCACCCTTGCCAGCAATGTCGTAGGCCGTGCCGTGATCGGGCGAGGTGCGTACCGAGGCAAGGCCCGCCGTGTAGTTAGTGCCTTCGCCGAAGGAGAGCGTTTTGAAGGGCACCAAGCCCTGATCGTGGTACATGGCGAGGATGGCGTCAAACTTTTGAAACTGACCGGAGCCAAAAAAGCCATCGGCGGGGTACGGCCCATAAGCCAGTATGCCTTTTTCTTTGGCTTGCTCAATAGCGGGGCGAATGATCGCGTCGTCTTCGGAACCGATGGCACCCTCGTCGCCCGCATGGGGGTTGAGACCGAGCACAGCAATAGTTGGTTTGCCGATATTGAAGTCCACACGCAGCGTCTCGGCGAGTATCTGCAGTTTGCGCAGCACTTTTTCTTTTGTGATAGCGGCAGCCACGTCACGCAAGGGCAGGTGGTTAGTCACCACGCCCACCCGCAGGTTATCGGACACCAACAGCATCAGCGAGTCCTTGGCGTTGAACTCTTTAGTGATGTATTCGGTATGGCCAAGAAACGGGAAGTCGGCCATTTGCATAGCCTTTTTGTGGATGGGGGCGGTCACGAGTGCATCAATGGCACCAGACTTCAAATCACTCACAGCGCGTTCGAGCGCGAGGAAGGCGCATTTACCGCCTTCGATGCTGGCTTTTCCGAGGGTAATGTTGACATTGTCCGGCCAGCAGTTGATGATGTTAATGCGTCCGGCCTGTGCTTCGTCGGGGGTCTGGACGGAGTAGAACTGGATGTTTTCCTGGGTGATAATGTTTTTGTGATAAGCCACCACTTTGGTGCTGCCGTACACGACTGTTTTGAAATTTTGCCCGGCTTTTTTAATTGCCAGTGCTTTCAGGACGGTTTCGAGGCCAATGCCGTTGATGTCGCCACAAGTAATGCCAATGGTTATGTTGTTTTCCATGAATGATATTGCTTCAGAAAATCGAACAGCAGGCGTACACCAACACCGGTTCCATCTTTGGGCCGGTAGCCATTCGCGGCGCGAAGATACGCAGGCCCGGCAATGTCGAGGTGCAACCAGGGATAATCCGCAAAATGTTCGAGAAATTTTCCAGCGCTAATCATTCCGGCAGGCCCGTGGCCCATGTTTTTGAGGTCGGCAACGTTGCTCTTGAGTTCTTCGCCGTATTCCTTCCACAGCGGAAGCTCTACGAGGCGTTCGTACGTACGGAAGCCACTGTCTTCCAGGGCGCGTTTGACGATGGTACCCGCGGTGCCCATGTAGCAAATGGCCTGGCTGCCCAGCGCCCGCACGGCTGCTCCGGTGAGGGTGGCAATATCGAGCACCAGTTCCGGTTCGTATTGTTTGGCGTAATGCAGCGCGTCGGCAAGGATGATGCGCCCCTCGGCATCCGTGTTGGTTACTTCTACGGTGGTACCGGAGTACATGCGGATCACGTCGCCAGGCATCACGGCGTTATCGCCAACTTTGTTGTCGGTGGCCGGGATGAGGCCTATGATGTGTACAGGCATATCGACCCGCGCGGCAGCCGAAATAGCGCCGATGACAGCAGCGGCACCAGCCATGTCGCATTTCATGCTCTCCATGCCCTCGGGTGTTTTGAGGCTGAGGCCACCGGTGTCGTACACTACGCCTTTGCCGATGAGCACAACGGGACGGGCGTTGCGGGCATTAGCGGGCTTCCATTCGAGGATACAAAAGCGGGGAGGGACACTGCTGGCCTGGTTGATGGCAAGCAACCCGCCCATGCCGAGGCTTTCGATCATATCTTTTTCCAGCACATCCACGGAGAAACCGCAGTTGCGGCCAGCAGTGCGGGCAGCCTCGGCCAGTTTGAGGGTATCGAAGTGCGAGTGCGGTTCGTTCACGAGGTCGCGGGCCAGCAACACAGCCTGAGCAACGGCATTGATCTCGGCTACAGCCGCGTGCGGAGCGTTTTCGTGTGCCCAGTGCAAGGACTTTAGCGCAGGCACCTTTTTGTCGGGCACCGAAACGTAGCGGGCAAACTGGTAGTTGCCCAGCATCAGGCCTTCAAAAAAGGCGAGCGTCGTTTCGTCATCGCAAAAACTGTGTACGGTGGCTGAATCCACTTTGTAGTGCTGCATCTCGCGCAACAATCCGTTGCCACCCAGGCGGGCCTGTTCGAGCCGGGAAGTATCGTCGGAGGCAGTTTCCAACAGTTGGACAAAAACGACGCGGTCGGCTTGCGGAAAAAAGAACGAGAGCACACCCTTCGCCGCCGAATGCCGCAAAAAGGCCGTTTCGGCAGGTTGAAGCCGATTTTGCAAGTGATCAAGCGCCGTTTTTTCAACAAGAAAAACCAAGTTGTCGTCGGCAGGGCCGGTGGGCGCGGCCATCAGTTGTAGGTATTGCACAAATGAAAATCGGTTGAGTACCAAAGGCCGGTACGGTGGAAGCGATCGGAGAACACCGGGGGATGATGAAGGAGGTATAGCTTTAAAGGGGGGCGAAGGTAGAGTGAATCAAAACCATAGCCATACTTTTGCTAACAAATAGAGGGCCAAAACGAGTGCCCGGCAGGAATGATGGGATTTTTGTGTATACTCCGCTTCAAACAGGTCTACAGGATGCTTCGGGAAACAGGCTGGGGTATCCTGCTCGTGTTGTTGGTCGTGACAGCCGGCTTGTGGATTCCGGCCTTGGCGCGGCTGGCCGTTTTGTCGCCCGCACTTGCCGCATCCGCCGGGCTTGTGTTGGCCGGATGGTTGCATCTGGGGCGCCAGGATGGCACTTTTTTGGAACAGACAGCCTTGCCGGCCTGGAAAACTTGCCTGATGGACACCGCGTTTATCCTCTTACCAGGTGCGCTTTTTTTCCTCTTGTCGGCAAATTACGGCGCGGCAGCAGCGTGGAGCTGTGGCATCGCGGTAGTCCTGCTGCCCAACGGCACTCTGGCCAATATGCGATATCTCGCACCTAAAATTACCCTTCCCGGAGTACCGCTCCACTTGTTCGAATTGCACACGTCGTTTCGAGGTTTTCCGGCAGGTTGGCTACTTGCCTTTTCGCTTCAATTTGGAGTCTGGTACCACATCGCCTTTCTTCTCGCTGCAATCATCCTCGGATTGTTGCTGCTGTCCACGGTCTTCCAGTATGTAGAACCGATCGCTTTACTGCCCCGCAGCACGCGTGCGCTGTTTGCCAAGTGGCGGCAATACGCCCTCTGGACGCCGGTGTTTTTCCTGCCGGGTATTTTGTCGGCCGTGGCTTGGCAACCCGACTTTGGTTGGCTGGTTCTGTATGCAGTTGTGGCTTTGGAGACCTACCTGATGCTTGTCTTTTTTTACAAATACGCCATCTGGCGGCCGGGTTTGCAGGGTGTTGCCGGAAACAGCCATGCCATGATTGGGTTGCTTTTGGTGCTGATGCCCGGTGGGCTGTTGATTGCGTTGCCGATGGCAGCCCGGGCAGCCTTACATGCGCGAATGACCGTGCGGAACCGGGGTGAATAAAAAAGCGCCTGCCGCGTCCGATACGAGTCGGACCCGGCAGGCGTAAGAGGCTGTTTGAAACCCTCAACAAAACGTCTATTGAAGCAGAAAAAAACAAGTTTGTGCGGATCAGTAGCCTTCGGGAGGCGCCTTGTCGGACACACATTTGACTAATGTACCACCGCCACCTCCTTCTGCCTTGCATTCACAAATCGATTTTTCTAATCCGGATAACCGATCGCAGTTTGTATTCGGCAAAGCTTGGCTCGCTGCCAGGTACTCCATTTCAAACTGTTTAAATTGGTTGTCCGACATATTTTCCCCGGCGCGAATCACTTTTTTGGAAATGGCCAGACAGGTATTGAAGTATTCAGAGATGCGAGTCCGACTAGCCGCTTGACGCACTGTATGTACGGCTGGAAGCAAGCTTGGAATATTCGCTTCTATCTCCATGGCAGTCTCTACCATGGTGGCTTTTGGGCTGGCAATCTGGGCAAAAGCGATGCCGGTATAAAGGCAAAAAGCGAGGATTATGCTCAACTTCAGGCTCGAGGAAAACATAAATTTTATCATGGCTTGAAAATTTTGATTGCTAAAAAATCGAGTGGATTCTACGTGGTACTTTTACCGCACAAAAGTCAAGGCACCCCTGCCCAGCAATCTTTAAAGAATCGCTAAAAAGGATAAAAAAGGCTTAAAAAAAGAACCCGTCTCTTGTCTCACGACATGCTCACGATTGAACAATTGCACTATTCCTACGGAAAAAACCAAGTCCTGAATACCCTGTCTTTGACGGTTGCTGAAGGGGAATTGCATGGTATTCTGGGGCGGAACGGCGCTGGCAAAACAACCCTGTTCCGCCTGATCGCCAACTGGTTGCCCGCGCCGACAAACGCCATTGCATGGCTGGGCGAGCCGGTGCACAAACGCCAAACGGCCTACCTCGAAACCGCGCCGTATTTTTATCCTTACCTGAAAGGCGTCGAATACCTGCGCCTGATCCAGGACGAACCAACCCAAATCGAAACCTGGAACAAACTCTTCGATCTGCCTCTGGAAGACCTGATTGACGGCTATTCCACCGGCATGCAGAAAAAACTCGCCTTCATTGGCGTATTACTTCAAAACCGCCCTATCCTGATCCTCGACGAGCCATTCAACGGCGTAGACCTGGCTGGCAATGAAATGATGATGGCCGTGATTCGGCGGCGCAAAAACAACAAGGGCATCACCCTGATCTCTTCCCATATCCTGCACACGCTCACTCATGTGTGCGACCGCATCAGCCTGCTGGACAACGGACAAATCACCCAGACCTTCGAACAAAAAGATTTCGATGCCCTGGAAAAACTCGTCCGCGAAGAAACCCGGACGCTTTTGGACAAAACCCTGGAGAATTGGCCATGAAAAAATCAAACCTTTGCCGGCGCTTCAAAACTCGTTAAGAGCATGTTTAAATTTCAGTGCCGTGGCGAAAGCGAGCAAATTTTGTATCAGACAAGGCAAAATTTGCAGTCGTAGCCGGGTGCCTACGGCGAAAATTTTAACGCAGTATGAAGCAAAATTTGCCGCTTGCAGCCCGGCGACTGAAATTTAAACACGCTCTAA
>JBJXEZ010000347.1:0-17650 GCA_046153695.1 Saprospiraceae bacterium | reverse complement strand
CGGGCAGATGCCACCGCACGCGGCATTACAAAACAGTGGACGAGCCTTGATCTGCCTGCTCGCCCGCCCATGTTGCCGTTTTTTGGCAATGTAAAAACCTGGAACCTCGATCAGTCCACCCTGCACAGCCTGCGTCCGCCAGTACCGCCCCAGCCGGGAACACCTGCTTTTGAAACGGCCATGGGCGAGCTGCGTACCATAGCACAAAACCGCACCCGTGAGCAATTCCGCATTACCTCGTATTGGGCAGACGGCGTAGGCAGCTACACTCCTCCCGGCCACTGGAACCGCAAAGCCGCCGAACTGATACAGGAAAAACAGCTCAACGAAGTCCGAACCGCACGAGCATTGGCCCTCGTGGGAACCGCGGTTCAGGATGCCGGCATTGCCTGCTGGGATGTGAAATACTACTACTTGCTGCCACGTCCAACGGAAATAGACCGAAACGTCACGACGTGTACCGGGATACCCAATTTCCCGGCGTACACCTCCGGTCACTCCACGTTTTCGGCAGCGGCGGCAGAAGTGCTGGGATATTTGTTTCCCGACAAGTCCGACGACCTAAACACTATGGCTAAAGAAGCCTCGGAATCCCGAATTTATGGCTGTATCCACTACCGGTTCGATTGCGAAACCGGGCTTGAACACGGCAAAAAAATCGCAACATTCGCCGTGCAACGCGGAAAGGCAGATGGCTCGCAGTGAGCGTTTGGGGTACGTTGTTCTACTTTGTCATTTTGAAACAATCTGTACACAGCACGGTGGCTTTTGCTCCCGGTACTTAGAATTGGTGCGGGTATAATTTTCAGGTGCCGGGCTTGCAAGAAATACATGAACTACAAATTTGGTATGTTTGCCCCCTGACTGCCCCCGTAGCAAAAAACCTGCGCACCAAAATGAAACATATCAACCTGCCCTCCGCTATTGCGTTGCTCGTCTTTGCCTCGACCTGCAACCAGCCATCGCCCGTTCCTGCAACCATTGGTTCCAAAAAAGAAATTGTGTTTTCCAACACACGGGGTTTGGCCCAAAGGGCTGAAGACTGGGTGCGGCAAGCTGACGCTATGGGCACGGAACGTGCTTTACCCCAGCTCGATTCGGCCCTTGCAGCCTACCGGACCTTGAAATTGCGAAAGGATTGGGTCGATATTTTGTGGACACAATGTGCGTATCTCGAAGGTAAGGAAGATACTCAGGTTGTAATTGACCACCTGGATACATACATCTCTCGGACTTGGTGGCCCGACGACGGCCTCACGGGACAGCTGTATTTTCTGCAGGGCTTTTTTCTGCGGAGATTGGGCAGAAACTATGCAGCCATGCTGGTATTGGAAAAAGCCAAGGCACTCTCTGATCAATACGGCGATGTTATAGAGGACGAAAACCCTGCCGGGCCGATTTACAAATCACTCGCCAACATCAAAACGCGGCTCGGCGAAAACAAGGAAGCTGAAAATCTCCTGCGTGAGGGCCTCGCCCTGTTAGAGGCCGATACCGATGCCAGTCGTGCCATCGACAACGCTTTTACAATGGCCGAAATTCGCAGCGATCTCGGTGCAGTCTACCAGAATGCCAACCAACCCGCCAAGGCATTGGCCGAATACGAAACGGGGCTGCAGGCACTGCCTACCCCAGCCATCCTGGCCGCCGGTGTTGATGGTGATATGGTGTATTTGGAAGATTACATCGAGAATTTGGCTGACACAAAGGGCATGCTCATGGCGAACAAAGGCAGTTGTCTGGCCGAATTGGGTCGGTTGCCTGAAGCCGAATCCTATACCCGGGCAGGCTTGGCGTCCATCGCCCCTACCCGTATCTCATATCGGTTCAACGCGCTGGGTATTTTGGCCGAGATCGAAGACCGGATCGGGCGGGTAGCCGAAGTACAGCAAACCCGAGAAGCCGCACTGCAACTCGCCTTGGAGAACGCGGAAGACATCGAGTACCGGGAAGTAGCGAAATTGCTCAACACCATGGGCTGGGCTGCCTACCGCCAAAACAAGTTCGAGCAGGCCATGCTTTTTTCTCAAAAAGCCCTGTGCCAGATTTTTCCGAACCTGTCACCTGATGACCCACACCAAAACCCGGCCCCGGACGACTTCGTGCCCGATCCCGAAAATGCTGTAGCCGAGGCGCTCGACCTGAAAGGCGAGGCCCAATGGCAGTTGTACCAGACCACCCTCAAACCTGCTCACCTCCACCTGGCCGATAGTACCACAGCGCTCGCCATTCTAATGATGGAAAATCTGCGCAACGCTGCCGTTTACGAATCCTCAAAATTAGGCTCTGCACACCAGGCCCGCGCCCTGTTCGGGCGTATGTTCCGCATCCTGTATGCGCAACACAAGGCGGGTACTGCCGGTGCGGCGGCGCGTGCATTCGAGTTTTCTGAAAAAAGTAAAGCCGTGTTGCTGCATCAAAAAGTGAGCGCCGATGCCGCGCTCAAAGATGCGGGCGTAGCCGAATCCCTGCTTCTGCAAGAGCACGACCTGAAAGAACAGTGGGCCTTGCTGCGCCAAAAAGTGGTCGAGTACCGAACAGCCAACGGAAAAGATAACGACACACTGAATCGGAAGCTTTACCACCTGGAAGATCGGCAACGAGCGCTGCGCCAACACATTGCCCAGCAATACAACCTGTCGCCCGACGGGCGCACGGCCAAGACAGCTACCGCCTCCGATGTGCAAGACCACCTGCTCCGCTCCGACGAAACCTGGTTGAGCTACACCGCCGACAGAGACAGCAACCTGCTGTACATCGTTGCCGTGGACGGAGACGGCGTACGCATGGCCCGCCGGCCCTATCGGGATGAGTCTGTTTTGGCATTTCTCCACCTCATCAATGACAAAAATACCGCAGACAACCGCTCCGGTGACACGGCGCTACTAGCCAATTTTGTCCGACAAAGCCGTCGTTTGTACGAAAATTTGGTGCAGCCCGTGTTTCCGAACGGAGTTGTGGCCAAGCGGCTTGCGCTGTCGCCCGATGGTGCCTTGGCGCTATTGCCATTCGATGTGTTGCTTTACAAACCTTGCTCGCCTGTCGGTGCCGAACCTCGGTACGATACCTTGCCCTACTTGGCCCGAACAAGCCAAGCTCGGCTTTCGTCGTCGGCCTCGTTGGAGCTGTTTTACGCCGGGCAACCGCGCCCCGAGCGCAAGGGCGCGTATATCGGCTTTGCACCCGACTATACGAACAGCAGCCTGCAGCAAGTAAAATCGGGCAAATCTGTGGTACTGACCGCCGAAAAAGCATTTGAAGGCACGTCGTATGTCGGCGACAAAGCCCGGCTCGACAGTTTTCGTTGCCACGTTGCCGGCCACGCGATCCTCCACTTCCACGGCCATGCTGAGGCCGCCGACTCCTTGCCCGACCAGTCGTGGATGGCATTTTCTGCCATTCCATCGGCGTCAGATATACAGCAATCCACCAACCTGTTGTTTGCTTACCAAATTTACCACATGCACATCGGGTCTGATTTAGTCCTCCTCAGCGCTTGCCGCACGGGTCTCGGCAAGATTGCCCTGGGCGAGGGCACGATGAGCTTATCGCGGGCATTTCAAGCCGCTGGCTGCCCGGCTACAGTGATGAGTTTGTGGGAAGTGCGCGACGATGCTACGGCGGTGCTCATGGACTTTTTTTTAAAAAATATCCACGACGGGCAAGACAAGGACGCGGCGCTGACCAACGCCAAACGCAGCTACCTTGACAGCGTTCCAGATGTTTTTCCGTACTACTGGGCGGGGTTTGTGCTCACGGGCACAAGCGATCCGGTCAGGCTGACCCCACCGTGGTGGGTGCGGCTCGAAGTATGGGCGCTGGCAGCGGGCCTGTTGGCAGGGATGGGATGGTGGCGGTGGCGAAGGCGGGTAAACACGCTCTAATCAAATCGTTTCCTCTTGCCCCAACTCAGGAATATCCACGTTACCAAATCCGTTCTGCTGGAGGTAATCGCGCCATTTTTCCTGTCGGTCGAGTGTGCCGTGAACCAGCCAGAGTTTTTTCAGGGATTTTTTCTGGTTCTTCAAAAAATCGAGCATTTCCACCCGGTCACCATGAGCCGAAAAGGAGTCCATGATCTCCACTTCGGCGAGCACCTGTTTGTATTCGCCGAAAATACGCAGGCTTTTAGCGCCTTCGCGAAGTTTGCCGCCGGGTGTGTTGGGCGAGCAGTAACCGACTATGAGGAAGGTATTGCGTTCGTCTTCGATGTTGTTGAACAGGTGGTGTTTGATGCGTCCAGCGTTCATCATGCCGGAGGCTGCGATGATGATGCAGGGTTTTTGCATTTCGTTGATCTGCTTGCTTCCGTCCTTGGAGCGGACATACTGCAAGCCATTGAATCCGAACGGGTTTTCATCTTCCAACATATACTGGTGCAGTTGGCTGTCGAAGCACTCCGGGTGCGCAATGAATACGTCGGTAGCGTTGACGGCGAGCGGGCTGTCCACAAAAACCGGCACTCTGGGTAGTTTGCCAGCGTGCTGCAACTGGTCGAGCATGTATACGATTTCCTGTGTGCGCCCCACGGAAAAGGCCGGGATGATGAGCCTGCCTTTTTTTTCCACGCAGGTACGGTACACGACATGGACAAGGTGTTCGGCCTCGCCTGGAGCCGATTCGTGTTCGCGGTCGCCGTAAGTGCTTTCGCAGATCAGGTAATCCACTTCCTGCATGGGCAACGGGTCCCCGAGGATCGGGCGGTTGGGCCGCCCGATATCGCCCGTGAATCCAAACCGAATGGTGCGGCCGCCCTCTTGGATTTCTAACATGACCGAAGCGCTGCCGAGGATATGGCCTGCGTCTCGGAACAGTACCCGCACATTTGGGTGTACATGGAACCACTGCTCGTAATTGTAGCTGGCAAACAGGCTCAAGGTTGCACGCACGTCGTCGGCTACATACAGTGGTTTTACTTCCGGTTCGTGCGGCTGCCGGTGTTTGTTTTTATGGTAGGCATCGCCTTCCTGGATCTTAGCCGAGTCCATGAGCATGAGCGAGCAGAGATCGCGCGTGGCGTGCGTAGAGAAAATACTGCCTCGGAATCCGTCGGCCACTAATTTGGGGACACGACCAGTGTGGTCAATGTGGGCATGGCTGAGGATGAGGCAATCAATCTCGCCTGGGTCGAACTGCCAGTTGTCGTTGAAATTCTCCATCATATGGCCTTCTTCATCGGCATCGCCGCCTTGATACAGGCCGCAATCGAGCAGGATTCGGAAATTGTCATCCAGCGTGATGAGGTGACTGGAGCCGGTTACTTCACGGGCTGCGCCGCAGAATTTGATTTTCATGTACTTCAGCAAATGTTTCGGCGAAAAGTAGCGCAAGTTGTGGGCATGGTGGTTGATAACTGGAGAAATAATGCTCTTGATGCTTAAATTTTTGAGCGGCGTCGGAAATATGAACCAACAGAACGTATCGAAACCCTTTCTTTGCCCCTAAACAACGCTGCACATGAGGTTTTTCACAGCTCTGCTTATCTTGCTTCCTGCCCTGCTTTTTTCCCAGCGCCCAGCAAAAAAAACGGCCACCGAGGCTGCGCCGCCAATTGAAAAACGCGCACTCGAAATAGCCGATGTACACCGTTGGCGCAAGATTGAAAACCAACGGATAACGCCCGACGGCCAATGGGTAGCGTACCTGCTTACGCCCACTACTGAGGGCGATAACCTGCTTTGCCTGTGGAACGCCCGAACGGCCAAAACCGACACCTTCGCACGGGCTGCCGAGCCGAGGTTTTCCTACGACGGCGCGTGCCTGGTTTTTAAAATAAAACCCCCGCTCGACTCGCTCAAGGCACAACGCCGCCGAAAAGTGAAGGACGACGACCTGCCCAAAGACTCCCTCGGCGTATACACACTCGCAACGGGCACGCTCGAAAAAATCGCCAACGTGCGGTCTTATGCCCTGCCGGAAAAATGGTCGGGTTGGCTGGCCTGCCACTTGGAGCCTGCTAAAGAAGAAAAACCCAAAAAGGAGGCCAAAGAAACCGTCACACCGGACAGCACCAAAACTAGCAAACCCACTCCCGAAGAAAAGCCCAAAAACGCCAAAGCCGAAGACACAAAGGACAACGGCTCCCGGCTGCTCCTGCGCGAATTGGCCACCGGGCGCACCGACACGGTGCCCTTCGTGCGGGAATACCGCTTTGCAAAGCGCGGCGGGGTACTGGTGCTCCACAGTTCCGGGCGCGACTCGGTCTTCTCCGCCGGAGTGTATCGGTTCGACTGCGGGCAGGGTACCCTGCGGCCCTTGTTTATGGCCCCAAAAGTCAAATTCGCTCAACTGGCGCTTGACGACTGGGGCAAGCAAGCCGCTTTTCTCGCCGATACGGATACTACAAAAAACCGCGTACGCCCGTGGCAACTGCATTACTGGTCGGATGCGCAACTGGCACCGCGCCTGCTGGCCGACACCGGCAGCGCCTTTCTACCCCGCCAGCCCGGGCCTTGGGGGATCAGCGAGCACGCCCGCCCCGAGTTCAGCGAGGACGGCAGTAAACTGTACTTCGGCGTCGCACCTCCAATTCCTTTGCAGGACACCACCCTGCTGCCCGAAGAAATCGTGCAGGTGGAAGTTTGGTCCTGGACACAAAACCGGGTGTATACCGAGCAGGCCAAACGCCTGGATGCCGATAAAAAACGCAGTTACCCCGCAGTTTGCCATCTGGGAAAAAACACGTTCGTCATGCTCGGTTCGGCCGACATACCCGACTGGCGTTTCCAGCCTCAGCGCGATGCCAACCTGGCCCTTGGGATAAGCGAGGAACCCTACGCACACCGCCGTCAATGGGAAGGCGAGGCAGCGAGGGATGTGTACGCTGTGGACGTAAGCACTGGCGAAAAACGTATGATCGTCAATGGGCTGCGATGCTCTCCCAGTTTGTCGCCATCTGCAAATTTTGTCTTGTGGTGGAGCGATCCGGACACTGCCTGGTTTGCCTGGGATGCCCGCCGTACTCAAACGGCACGCCTCACGGACAACCGCACCGTTCGGTTTTTCAACGAGGAAAACGATACGCCCGACTACCCAAACTCCTACGGGACAGCGGGCTGGCTCATCCAGGATGCCGCTCTGCTGCTCTACGACCGCTTCGACATATGGAAAACCGACCCCACTGGTGGCACACCACCTCAACGCCTGACCCGTGGCCGGGAAAACCGGACAACCTACCGCTACATTCGACTCAACCCGGATGAGTATGCTATTGAACCGGAAGCCAGGCTACTGTTGCACCATTTAAACGATGAAACCAAGGCCGAAGGCTACGCCTGGTTTGACTTGAAAACCGGCAAACTTACACCTTGGCTTGGCAGCGACTTTGCCTACACGCGCAGCCCCGTCAAAGCCGAAAAGTCCGATGCGCTGCTTTTCACCCGCAACAATTACCACAACTTTCCCGACTTGCACTACACAGCTCCGACCTTCAGCGGAGGCAGCCAAATTTCTCAGGCAAATCCCCAGCAGGCAGAATACCGCTGGGGCAATATCGAACGGGTGCGTTGGACTTCGCTCACTGGCGAAAAATTGGAAGGCCTGTTGGTAAAGCCCGATAATTTCGACCCCAAAAAGCAATACCCGATGGTGGTCAATTTTTACGAAAAACTCTCTGACGGGCTACACGTCCACCGCGCGCCCGACGTACACCGATCCACCATTAACTACACCATGTATGCCAGTCGGGGATATCTGGTATTCGCCCCCGATATCCCGTACCGCACCGGTTATCCCGGGGAGAGTGCCTTCAATGCCGTGATGAGCGGTGTGACAGCGCTTTTGGACAAAGGCTTCGTGGATCACATGCGCATCGCCATGCAGGGGCACTCGTGGGGCGGTTATCAAGCGGCATATATCGTGACGCGCACCAACCTGTTCGCTTGCGCCGAGGCGGGTGCGCCGGTAGCCAATATGACCTCAGCCTACGGCGGCATTCGATGGGAAACGGGGTTGGTACGGCAATTTCAGTACGAGCACCAGCAAAGCCGTATCGGTGGCACACTGTGGGAATACCCGATGCGCTACCTCGAAAACTCGCCTCTGTTTTCTCTGGATAAGGTGCAAACTCCGCTTCTGATCCTGCACAACGACAAGGACGGTGCAGTACCCTGGTACCAAGGCATTGAACTATTCACCGGCTTGCGTCGATTGGACAAAGCGGCTTGGATGCTCAACTACAACGACGAGCCACACTGGCCGGTTAAACTGCAAAACCGAATAGATTTTCAAACACGGTTGCAGCAGTTTTTTGACCATTACCTGCTCGGCTCGCCGATGCCACTGTGGATGGAAAAGGGTGTATCACCGATGGAAAAAGGCATTCGGCAGGGCCTCGAAACGAGGAATTAAGGAACAGTGCCTTGGCAAGTGCCGAGGCAGGATCAATTGACAATTGATTCTGCCTCAGCACCTAACTTTTTGTTTTACTGTTGTTTTTGCTTGGGTTCGGTGAAGTAAACAACCCGCGTGAGCCACTTGCTCGTGTCTGGTTCCTTGCCGGGGTCGGTGATGTACTCCTCAATCACCGGGGGAATGGATTGCAGGTTTTTTTCAGCCATGTACTCATCCATAGCATAGTGAGCCTCGCCGGTTTTTTCGTAAGAGCCGTAGTACGAAATAACGAGGGCTTGCGAACCGCCTATCGGAAACACGCTCATGCCGCCGCCGAACTTCCCGTCTGCAGCCACGGGCATGGCAGCAGCCATATCAGCAGAGCCGGCTTGCTCGTTGTAGCTCCAAAACAAGCCAGCGGGCGCTCCGGATAGCGTAGCCCCGTTTTTTTCCACTGATGCCATGGCATTGCCAAAAGTGGTTTCAAAAAACGTTTGCATGTCCTGAAATGGCACCGTTTTGCGGACACCAACATAAAATCGCTGGGGGATATCTTCGACGGCCACTTCGTAGCCCCGGTATTTTTTGTGGGCAATGGCCTCGCATACTTTTTTCAGGTTTTCAAGCCCTTTTTCGTAGTCCTTACCTACGCCAGCATCCATGTCGGTGAACATAGCCAGTCCGTTCCACGGGAAAGCGATGTGCATATCAAACGCCCAGGTGACCTTGGTTTTTTTGCCGTTTTCCGCAAAAAGCAAATACGACGGCGAGGTACTTTCAAATGGCTCGATGAACTTGACCTCGAAGTCAATGCGATCCGGCGCAAGCGCTGTGATGGTTTCCTGGCCTGTGCCTACATCATCGTTCCCGGACCATTTGTATACGGCCCCAACGGTGCCGTCTGTGCCCTCAATACTGGTTTTCATTTTTGGATCAAGGGGTGCCCAGGGCGACCAGGAACTGAAGTTTTTGAACAGGCGAACCTGTTCGTAAACCACGTCCTTGGGGGCATCGATCTCGAGGCTGCGTTCGATGTGGTAGTCTTTTTTGCCAAAAACACCGAGCGCGACCCATAGTAAGCCAAGGCCCAGGATAAGGTAAAGCAGAAACTTGAGAATTTTCATAGCGCAATTTAGTTTGAAAAAAGTTGGTAAGAACCGCACAAAATCACCGAGCGGGCCAAGGAAGCGTTCCTTGGCGGGGCAAACATAAAACATTTATTGTTTTAAGCAACAAAAAGTTTTATTCAAATTCTAAAAGTGTAATTCCCTTTTCCACGGGCTGGCCTTTTTGTGCTGTCACGGATTTTACGACCCCGTCACTTGCGGCCTTAATCACGTTTTCCATTTTCATAGCCTCGAGGATGAGCAGCGGATCGCCTTTTTGCACCACCTGGCCAGGTTGTACCAGCACGCTGATGACCAAGCCGGGCATGGGTGCTTTTACGGTGTTGATTTTGAGGGCGCTCACGTTTTGCAGGCCCAGTTGTTTCAGCAGGCGGTCATAATAATCAGCGATAGCGACGTCGTACTTTACACCGTTGATCTTGATCACATAGGCGCGTTTGGCATAGTCCACTTCGAGCAATTCGGCGCGAAAGGCTTGTCCGTTTTCAAGCAAGTGAAACGCGTCTGTGCCATCGGGCACGGCATCCAAGCCCTGGGCGTCGTCCGGGCTTACATCAAATTCGTGCTGGTCATTGACGGTTATGTGAAACGGTTCTTTTTTCACGTGCGTGTTTTTTTTCGGGCCAAAGGTCGGTTGCAAACTGGAAACCACCGGGAAGATTTTTCAATTCAAGAACCAAAATTGACCTTTCCTCAAAAAAGGCACTGCACGATTCTGTGGCAATGCGTACCTATGCTGTCCAAAAATGCGACGAGCGTTATTGTTTTGCTCAAAATAGAGCAGCGCTTGGAACCGCAACAGCATCTCAACGGCCACAAACCTCCACACACTCAATCGTTTTTTTACCATGAAATTTTTCATCCTTCCCTTTTTACTCTGTTCTGCCATCGCGCTGCAAGCCCAAAATGGCCCCCGCCTTTTTCTGGACGTTCCATCTTTCTACGCACACACACCAAACGTGGAAACCATTGGCAACCGCCTCGGTGCTGGCCTTGAGGTGGCTATGAACGTCGGCACCCACTGGAGCGTGGCCCGTTTGGGCGGTGGTACCACGTTCACCTTCGACCCACAAGCGGAGGATTTTGGAGCCACCACCCTTTGGCGGCCTTACGCCTTGCTGGAAGCAGGTGCCGGTATGTACCGCTCCAACGGAAACGAATGCGCCAAAAGCAACCAAAGCGCTTTCACAGCAATGGGCAAAGTGGGTATGCGCTACGATTTTAACTCCAGTGCCATCGCCGTTCGGGAGAATGGAACCGCCGAAAAACTTGACCTGACCCTCGGCGTGGAACTGGGCTATTTTTACATCCGAGACGTGTTCAGCAACCTTGAGTTCGTGATCAATGGCAACTACCACACCAAGGCCAAAGTCATTTCCGCGAGCATCGGCTTCAAGGTGTTTTTGAATTTGCGGGCTAACGGATAGTACGGGTTCAGCCTCTGTGCTCGTAACAACCTCTTATCGTAAAAATTTTCTTCCGTTATCCTGGCCTGTCGAAGAGGCCAGGCTGACTGTGTTTTTGTTTATAAATTTTAAAACAAAAAGTTTTTTAAATCAACTACCTGTTTACTTTTGTCCGGTTAAAAAAATTGGTTTTACCTTTTAACCTGGATAACCCATGTCAGACCTGTTTACCGACAACACGTACCGCGATCTGCTTCGCGAAGTCAAAGAAAAAATCCGTTCCGCGCAAATTCGGGCATTGATTACGATCAACCACCAACTCCTCAATTTGTACTGGGAGGTGGGCAAGGCTATTTTGGAGCGGCAAAACGCCGCTAAATGGGGGGATAAAGTGTTAACACAACTGGCTGTCGATTTAAAAATTGATTACCCTGATCTGGATGGCTTTTCCACGACAAACCTCAAATACATGCGGCAATTTGCGCGGGCTTATCCACAGTTTCCAATTGGTCAAGCGCCGCTTGACCAAATCAGTTGGTACCACAACATCACCCTCCTGCAGAAATGCCCAGATGAACAAAAGCGGTTCTGGTACGCTGCTGCGGCACTTGAAAACGGCTGGTCGCGAAACGTGCTCGCGCTCCACATCGAAACACAATTGTACGAACGACAAGGCGGCGCTCCTACCAACTTCAGCAATACCCTGCCCAAGCCGGACTCTGACCTGGTGCAACAGGTGCTGAAAGACCCCTACATTTTGGACTTTCTGATGCTTGGCGAGGCCGCAAAGGAAAAAAACCTTGAAGCCCAGATCGTACGGCACATCACGCGATTCCTTCTGGAGCTGGGAGCCGGTTTTGCCTTTGTAGGCAGCCAGTTCCCGCTCGATGTAGCAGGGGAAGACTATCGGATTGATTTCCTTTTCTACCACTTGAAATTGCGGCGGTACGTGGCCATTGACCTGAAAATACGCGCATTCAAGCCGGACGATGCTGGCAAAATGAATTTTTACCTTTCCGCTCTTGATGACCTGGTAAAAGCCGAATCTGACAACCCTTCCATTGGCATCATTCTCTGTAAAGACAAGAAAAACATAGTAGTAGAATACGCGCTAAAAGACTTGACCAAGCCTATCGGCGTGTCCGAGTATATGCTGACCGCAGCCTTGCCCGCCGATCTGAAGCCAGACTTACCATCTGTCGAAGATCTGGAGCAGCGTTTGATGGATATAGAAGAAACGGAGTGACACGATCCGGGCACCTGTTTTACCAACTCTTCACGTGGTGCGGATACCGGACCACGTACGACTCTTTGATGAGCCGCATCATGCGTTCGCGCAAGGCTTCAAGCCCCTCCTTGGTATGGGCCGAAAGGAACACATGCTCGCCGTATGTATTCAGCAAGCGTTCGTTCAGATCATCTTCCAGTTCGCGGCGGGTGCTCTTGTCGAGCAGGTCGTCGAAGTAGCGTTCGCGGTACAGGTCAATCTTGTTGAATACCATGAGCGTGGGTTTTTCGCCAGCTCCCAGTTCCTGCAAGGTTTTTTGCACCGTTCGGATGTGGTCTTCGAATTGCGGGTGCGCCACATCCACGACGTGTAGAAGTATGTCGCTTTCGCGCACCTCGTCGAGCGTGCTTTTGAAACTTTCGACCAAGTGGTGCGGTAGTTTCCGGATAAACCCTACGGTATCGGATAGCAGGAAAGGAACTTGTCCGAACACCACTTTGCGCACCGTGGTATCGAGGGTGGCGAAGAGTTTGTTTTCGGCCAATACCTCCGATTTGCTCATCAAGTTCATCAGCGTGCTCTTGCCTACATTGGTGTAGCCGACGAGCGCCACGCGAATCATTTCGCCGCGTGTTTTGCGCTGGGTTTGGGACTGGCGGTCAATATCCACAAGTTTGTCTTCCAGGTTTTTGATGCGAAACTGCACCAGACGGCGGTCGGTCTCGATTTGTGTTTCGCCGGGGCCGCGCATACCAATACCGCCGCGCTGGCGCTCCAGGTGGGTCCAAAGGCCGCGGAGGCGCGGGAGCAAGTATTTCATTTGGGCCAGTTCTACCTGGGTTTTGGCTTGAGCGGTTTGTGCTCGGTGTGCAAAAATATCGAGGATGAGTGTGGAGCGGTCCACGATTTTCACCTTGAGCACTTCTTCGATGTTGTTGGTTTGTTTGCCGGTAAGGTCGTCGTCGAACACCACCATGTTCACCTCCTCATGGCGCTCGATGTATTGGCGGATTTCCTGTAGTTTGCCCTTGCCCACAAAGGTGCGGTGGTCGGGATGATCGCCCCGCTGGGTGAAGCGTTTGATCGTCTCGGCACCCGCCGTGGAGGTAAGGAATTCCAGTTCGTCCAAATATTCCAAGGCCTGCGTCTCCCCCACTGCCGGGGTGATGAGGCTCACCAAAATCGCATATTCCTGTTCTTTTTTTAGCCCGACGGCTTTTTCGCCGAGCGTCCATTCTTTGGCCATATCGTGTGCGGCAGTGGTTGATGATGGGGGTGCCGAGGTGCAAAAGTAGGCAGATTAAAGCACTGGCCGAAACCGGCGAGGCCTTGCTCGTAAATAAAAACAAATTGTATGTTTTTTGGAAGAAATAAAACAACTTGTCCAGCCATGAAAAAAGACTTGATCATCGAATTATTTGAAAAATTTGAGGCCGCTTGCTACCTCCTTGAAGACACCGAATGCTGGAGCGCCCGTGAATTGCAAACCATTCTGGGATATGCCAAATGGGACAACTTCCTCAACACCATCGAAAAGGCCAAAAATGCTTGCGAAGGAGCGGGCGAAAAAGTGGAGCATCATTTTGCCGACGTCGGGAAAATGGTCGAAATCGGCAGCGGTACCCAACGACGCATTGAGGATATGGCCCTCACTCGCTATGCCTGCTACCTCATCGCTCAAAACGGCGACCCCACCAAAAAACCTGAAATCGCCTTTGCCCAAACCTATTTCGCCGTCCAGACCCTTACCATCAAAGCCAAGGACTTTGCCGCCGAACTGACCAACCACAACGTGGTGGACAAAGACTTGCGCGGCCAGTCGAACATCCAGCAAGAACACGTGGACAACAACCTCGCAGTGCGCAAAATCCTGCACGAACGCGGCGTAAAACCCGAACACTTGCCGCCCGCTGTATCGTAGTGTACAGGGGCAAGTGTAAAGGAATACTTGACAGTTCAGGCGGTACGAAAAGTCAAATAGTGCGAATATCTTTTTAGCGTTACTACATTTGCCCAAAGTCAAAACTGAATCTCTTCCATGTTCGAGCAAACCTTTAAAAACATTGACGACATCCTCCACAAAGACGCCGGCTGCGGCAGCGAACTGGACTACGTCGAGCAAACCTCGTGGGTGCTGTTTCTGAAATACCTCGACGACCTGGAAAAAGACAAAGCCACCGCAGCAGAACTCACCGGCAAGCCCTACGCCAACATCATTGCCCCGCAATACCAATGGAATGTATGGGCGGCGCCAAAACTTGCCCTGAGCGGAGCCGAAGGGGCACGCGACGGAAAACTTGACCACCACAAAGCCCTGACCGGCGACGACCTGACCGACTTCGTGAACGGCGAACTCTTCCCCTACCTCAAAAAATTCAAAACCTCCGCCGAAAGCGCCGACACCATCGAATACAAGATCGGGGAGATTTTCAGCGAATTGAAAAACAGGATTCAAAGCGGCTACAACCTCCGGGAAGTCATCAACCGCATTGACGAACTCCGCTTCCGTACCCATGCGGAAAAACACGAGATGAGCCACCTGTATGAAGACAAAATCAAAAACATGGGCAACGCCGGGCGCAACGGCGGCGAATACTACACCCCGCGACCGCTGATTAAAACCATCGTAAAAGTGGTGGCTCCCGAAATCGGCAACAAGATTTACGACGGCGCCGTAGGCAGTGCGGGCTTCCTCGTGGAAGCGTTTGAGTACCTGAAGCACAGCCGGAAACTGTCCACCTCCGATGTGGAAACCTTGCAGAAAAAGACCTTCTACGGCAAGGAGAAAAAGTCGCTGGCGTACATCATCGGCATCATGAACATGATACTGCACGGCGTGGAGGCGCCCAATATCATCCACACCAACACCCTGGCGGAAAACCTCGCCGACATACAGGAAAAAGACCGCTACGACGTGGTGCTGGCCAACCCGCCCTTTGGCGGCAAGGAACGCGCTGAAGTGCAGCAAAACTTCCCCATCAAAACCGGCGAAACCGCGTCCCTCTTCCTGCAGCACTTCATCAAAATCCTGAAAGCAGGCGGCAAAGCCGGCGTGGTCATCAAAAACACCTTCCTGAGCAACACCGACAACGCTTCGGTGAGCCTGCGGAAGTTGCTGCTGGAATCCTGTACCCTGCACACGGTGCTGGACTTACCCGGCGGCACCTTCACCGGCGCGGGCGTGAAAACCGTGGTTTTGTTCTTCGAAAAAGGCGCGCCCACCCGGAAAGTCTGGTTCTACCAACTGAACCTCGACCGGAACCTCGGCAAAACCAATGCCCTGAGCGAAAAGGACCTGGCCGAGTTCGTAGCGCTGCATACTTCGAGAACCTCAGCATCCGGTGCCATTGCCTTGGAAGGGCCTGAAACACCTAATAGTTGGAACGTGGATGTTCGGTCCCTGAGCCTGTCGAAGGGAGCCGATGCCACCTACGACCTCAGCGCCAAAAACCCCAACAAAAAGGAAGAAACGGCCCTGCGCTCCCCCCAAGCCATCTTGCAGGAAATGAAGGCTTTGGATGCGGAAAGTGCAGGGATTTTGAACTCGATATTGGAATTGATATGAAATTATTGGCAGAAAACCCAACTTGTAAGGAATCCTTAATAGTTCAACAAGAAGGAACGCGACAGGAAGAACGATTGCAGAAGCAAGCTGTTAGTTCCATTTTGGAACATACTGCTGTTTTCGATTTTAACCTCTTGAAAATTACGGGGGGAGAGCGGCAGAGCAAACACATTAAAATTCCAAATGACCTCGGAGAGGTCAAACGTTGGTAGGCCCAAGTGCCCGATTTTCGCGACCTCTCCGCACCCATTTCGCTTAGAGCGTGTTTAAAATTTAGTCGCCGGGCTACAAGCAGCAAATTTTACTTCATGCTGCGTTATCCCGCCTTGGCGGGACGCCGTAGGCACCCGGCTACGGCTGCAAATTTTGCCTTGCCTGAAACAAAATTTGCTCACTTTCGCCTCGGCACTAAATTTTAAACACGCTCTTAAATTTTTAGGCAATTTTTCATGTTTGGAAGTAGGCCGCAGGACTTCGGAGAAGTCCCACGTTTGTAGAAATCCGGTTTCCATTTATCACACGACTTCGGAGAAGTCGCACGTTTGTAGAACCGGGCTCTAAATTTTACCCGGCCTCGGCGAGAGCCTGTGCCGATACAATTGGCATCGAACATTTGTAAATTCGTTGTTTTATTCAATCAAAAGCACACAAAATGGCAGACGTGTTTTCACAACTCTACATCCAGACTGTTTTTTCGGTCAAACACCGCGATGCGGTCATTTTGCCCGCCTGGGAAGAAAACCTGTACAAATACATCACCGGGATTGTCGAAAACCGTGGACACAAATTGTTGTCCATTGGTGGAATGCCCGACCACATCCATATTTTTTTCGGGCTTTCCCCAGCGGAATCCATTGCTACCCTCGTGGCGGAAATCAAGAAATCGTCAAACGGCTATGTTAATGAGCAAGGTTTTTCGCCTGTTAAATTTGATTGGCAGACTGGGTATGGTGCTTTTTCTTACAGCCGTTCGCACATGGACGCTGTTTGCAAATACATTTTGAACCAAAAAGAACATCATAAAAAACGGACGTTTGAGGAAGAGTTTTTGAAACTCCTGTCGAATTTTGGGATTGAAGCCGGCAAGAAAAAGACGTTTGATTTCTTTTTGCCGGATACCGAATGATAGGGCTACAAACGTGCGACTTCTCCGAAGTCGTGTGATAACTGGAAACCGGGTTTCTACAAACGTGGGACTTCTCCGAAGTCCTGCGGCCTACTTCCAAACATGGAAAATTGCCTAAAAATTTAAGCGAAATGGGCGCGGGGAGGTCGAATGTTTGTGGAGCAGAGCGATGTGCGACCTCTCCGAGGTCGTAAAAACATCCTAAAACCGGTGATTTCTACCAATATGTGACCTCTCCGAGGTCGTCGCAATTTTTATGCTTTTACCCTTCGGGGAGAACGGTTTTGAATCTGATTGATTAATTGATCTGGCAGTAGGTGCAATTTTTGCACACACTGCCACGGACGGAAAAACATACAATACTACTTTCTACAACCTCAATGCGATGGAAAACGTCCTTAAAAACGTACCAGCCACTAAAAAGAAGAAATCATGAAAGATGGCGCCATATTGAGCCTGCCGAAAGGCTGGGAAGTGAAAAAATTGGGGGAGGTTGTCGAAGTCCTCGATAATTTGAGAAAACCAATAACTAAAAGAGATAGGGTTGAAGGCCAATATCCTTACTATGGAGCAACAGGGATTTTAAGTTTTGTCCATAATTACATTTTTGCTGAAAAATTAGTCTTGATTGGAGAAGATGGCGCAAAATGGGCCTCTGGTGAGAAAACATCATTTATTGCGGAGGGCAAATATTGGGTCAATAATCACGCCCATGTAATTCGCCCTATGCGAAAAATCATTTTAGATGAATGGATAGTGTACTTTTTAAATTTTAGCGATTTAACCAAGTACATTACAGGAATGACTGTGCCTAAGTTAAACCAAGAAAAAATGAGGGGTATTGAAATCCCCCTTCCCTCCCTCCCC